>CAHJWO010000110.1 GCA_903642295.1 PVC group bacterium
AGGTTTGCCAGAGGGGAGAATCGAACTCCCGACCAAGGGCTTATGAGTCCCCTGCTCTACCGCTGAGCTACCCTGGCATGACAAAAGGAATTCGAAAATTACCTCTCTCCACTGGCAAGCGCAACGAATTCGTTTAACTTTTCCTTCGCGCTGTCTCGCTAATTTTTCAAACTTCTCCTTTATGCCAGAACTTGCCGAAGTCGAACACAGCCGCCGCCAGTGGGATCCTGGCCTTGGTCAACAGATCCGCGAGGCAATCATCGCTCGGCCCGAAATTCGTGTCTTCCGTGACACCGACACTACGGCTTTGCTTCAGCTTCTGCCCGGCCAGCAATTGCTTGGCTCCGAAGCCCGGGGTAAACAGATGCTCTTCCATTTCTCGGGCAATCTTTGGTTGGGCATCCACCTGGGGATGAGCGGCGAACTCCGCCACGAAGATGCTCTATCGAACATCCCGCGCAAGCATGACCACCTTATTCTGCGTCAGGACAGTTGTCTGCTCGTCTTCGAGGATCGGCGTCATTTTGGCCGCGTGCGACTGCATCAAGGCAGCGAACCGCCAGCTTGGTGGATCAACCTTCCCGCAGGGGTTACCTCCGAGGAGTTTACCTATGAGGCGACGGCAAAATTCCTGTTGCGCCGCAAACGCACGCCGATCAAAGGCGTGCTGCTCATGCAGGAGCATTTTCTTGGGGTTGGCAACTGGATGGCCGACGAAATCCTCTGGCGGGCGAAAGTGCATCCCGCCGCTCTGGCGGGCGATTTGGATGAGTCCGTTGCCCGCCGTGTCTGGGAACAGACCGCCTGGGTTGGCAAGACAGCGCTGCGCATTATCAGCGACGATTGGACGTACCCGCCCGACTGGCTATTTGCTCACCGCTGGGAGGCAGGCGGACAGTGTCCACTCTGTCACACGGCGCTAGAACGCGCCACCGTCGGCGGACGCACCACTTGCTGGTGCCCGTCATGTCAACCGGCAGCCACAAGTCAGCCCGGAACAAAAGCCAAAGCCAGCGTAGCTGGCTCGAAGAAAGTGCCTGCGAAGAAGGTTTTAAAAGGGGGCAAGAAGCACACGCCAGGCGCTGATCGCAAAGCGGTGAACGGGAGGCGGAAAAAAGCCTCGGGGTAGGGCTCGGGCAACCCGTTCAACTCTTGAAATCCCGCTGGCTGAACGCCACAATGCCCAGGACGACGAAGGTAGCGTCCAAGGCTCCGAGATAGGCAACATCGATCCCGATTTCACGCCAGGGTATGCGTTGCACAAACACCTGCAGCCAAGCGGACATATGTCCGGTGACGAAATACGACTTGTAGTGATCGAAGTACGGAATATTGCGGAAAATCGAATCAAAAAACAGGAGCGAAAGCGTCATGATGGTGGCAGCAGCAGGCTTCATGTTCAGGCAGGAAAAGAAGAATCCGAGACTGGCGAAAGTCAGCAGTCCCAAGGCCAAAAGGGGGACGGAACCCGCGTAACGCGCCAGGCCCGGCGTCGTCTCGAAGAGCGCGAAGATGCGCGGCGAGGGAGAGAAGGCAAACAGGCCGCCGAGGCCTCGCCAGAGGGTCCCAGCCAGCAGGGCGGAAAGGCTGATGAAGAGCGCCAACGACAGGGTGTAAACCCCGGTGGCAAGAAACTTCTGGAAAACGATTCGCCAGCGGGCAACCGGGCGGCAAAGCATCAGCCGCATCGTGCCTTCCTCCACTTCCTTGGATACCACATCGCCAGCGACCAACGACAGATACAAGCCACCCAGGATGAACACCGTCCACATCATCATCTGCAAGCCCAAGGTCAGGCCGGAGAAGTAATGCTCGAAGCCGTAACCGTTGCGTTCGATCATCTTGCGGAAGCTCTCCTTCGGGAAGGGACGGTTCAGGCCAAAGACGACGGCCGCCTCCACGACCAGAAATGCGCCGAAGCCGATGTAGGTCCGGCGGCGGGCGAAAAGTTTCACCAATTCGTGCCAAAGCTGGAGGAGGAATAAGTGCATGAAAATGGTGCAAAAAAACGGATTTATGTCGCAGGCGTCGCAAGCGTCGCGGACGTAGCGGAGTGCGAGGATGAGGGCGAGCGCACCGTCTGGAGATAAATTTCCTCCAGGCTTTGCCGGATCGGCTCGACCGCCCGGACCCGTAATCCGGCGTTGACCAATGCGGCCACGAGATCGGCCACATCGTGCCCGGACGGCAAAACGACCCGGCGGTCGGGCCCGAGATCGGAGAGCTGTCCGCCGCAGGCGATGATGATTGGCGCGGCACGCGCCCAATCGTCCAACTCGAACCGGAAGCCGGGCTGACCGGTGGCCAGATCTGTCCATTGACCCTGAAAGACAAGGCGGCCCTGGTTGAGGATCGCAATGCGGCCACAGGTTTGCTCCACCTCGGCGAGCAGGTGGGAGGAGAGGACGACCGTCAGGCCGCGCTCCCGGTTGAGGCGCAGGATGAGTTCGCGCATTTCGTGGATGCCCTCGGGGTCGAGGCCCTCCGCGGGTTCATCGAGGAGGATCAGCTCGGGCGTGGGAAGGAGGGCCTGCGCGAGGGCGAGGCGCTGGCGCATCCCATGACTGTAAACGCGGACAGGGTCGTTCATGCGTTTCTCCAGGCCGACGAAGCGAACGGTCTCCTCCATGTCGGCGCGGGAGACGTGGCCGGAAAGGGCGGTGAACATGCGCAGGTTGCGCCAGCCGCTCAGATAGTCGTAAAAGGCTGGCGTCTCGAAGATCGCTCCGACCCGCGCCAGGGCACGCGAACGGTCGCGCTGAACGCTATGGCCGCGGATGAAGGATTCGCCACTCGTGGGGCGCAAGTGGCCGAGGAGCAGTCCGAAGGTCGTGCTCTTACCCGCGCCGTTGTGACCGAGCAGACCGAAGATTTCACCGGCGGGAATTTCGAGCGTGAGAGGTTCCAAAGCCGTCTTGCCGCCGAAGGTTTTGGAGATGCGCTCGAGTCGGATCATTGGAAGGCGGAAAGATGCGGGGGAGGGGAAGGATGCAGGATGCAGAGAAGGATGCAGGATGCAGGATGCAGAGAAGGATGCAGGATGCAGGATGCAGAGGATGCAGGATGCAGAGGATGCAGGAGGCGGGGGCGGGGAGAATAGAATCGTTGGAGAAAACGCGCGGCTACCACGCGTTCCAGTTACCTTGTCAGGGGCCCGGCGACGGGAGGGCGGTCAGGAAGCGGATCTCCTTGTCCGCGTGACCGTCGGCGTAAAGGATGTTCACTTTTGTATCCGTGTACGGATGGAACGGGTCCTTGTCGCTAAGCAGCGGGATAACCGTCCATTCCCGTTTGCGGAAGAAGTTGAGGTTGGAAAGCTTCTGGCCGCTCAGGGCCACGTTCCAGTAGTAGCTGGTGCCGCTGCTCGTGGCCAAACCTTCGGCGTCCGCCGGGCAGGCAAAGACTTTTTTGTCCCGGGTGTAGCCGTCGAGCGTGTTGTCGATGACCGGAATTTGCTCGTCCTTGCTCTTGCGACCCGCGGCCAGGACGGGAATGAGTTGATTGTGGTCGTTCAGATAAAGCTGGAGGGCGCCGCCGATCTGGCGCAGATTGGACATGCAGGCAATGGCGCGGGAACCCTGGCTGACCCGGGCGTACACCGGCACGCTGATCGCCGCCAGCACGAGGACGATGAGCAGGGAGACGCTCAATTCGATGAACGTGAAAGCTGCGCGCCGGTGGGTCATTCTCATCCTGGTCCGCCGCCCTGGAGGTTGCGCTGCATCTGCTCGATGAGCGGCGCGAGGTCGAGTTTCACGTCGGAATTGGCATCCTTGTAGAACGATTTGAGGCCCTGGTCGATCACGCGCTGGCTGACCTGTTCGTCCACGCCGGGCGGCGGTCCCTCGCCCTCGCGCTTTTTCATGTCCTCGACCGCGTGGCTGACGAACTCCTTGCGCCTGGCGGGCTCCATCTTGTTGAACACCTCCATGAGTTGCTTGAAGTCGGCGGGCAGGGTGGCGTCGAGAAAACGAATCTGCTCGTCGGGCGTGAGGGTGCCGAAGAAGCGGCGGGTTGCGCCGCTGCGCTGGAGGCGTTGGCGCTCGTCGAAGGAGAGGTCGTTGAGTTGGTCCGCCGCGTGCTGGAGCGTGCGTGCGCGATCCCTCGCAGAGAGCGCGGAGAGATTGGCGTGGGAAAGGTAATCGGTGATGGAAGCCGCCGTGGGCTTGGACGCACGCAAGACGTGAATCGCGCCGAAGGCGAGCAGCCAGACGACCGCGAGAGCGAGGGCGGTTTTGAGCCAGACGTGCATTCACACCAGTCTAGCACAGAATCAGGGGGGGGGTGGGGGCTGCACCGTCGGACGCGCATCTACCCCTGAATTTCGGCTTGCTTCTGTTCGCGTTGAGTTTACGGATCGCGTAAAGGTGAAGCTTGAGCAGTTCAGCCGGATGGCCGCGGGCCCGCCTGGTTTCCCTGGCTTCCACCCGCCAGCGGAAACACCATGCCAAGGGTTTGACTGCACGAAGACCGGTTGCCTCGCCACGGGCATCGGCAGCCGAATCTCTTCATCCCGATTTTGACCGCTGCCTCAATGTTGCCCGGTTTCTTGTACAGCGGCGCGGGCAAGCGCTAGTTCGGCGCGGAGCGCATCGTCGTGCGGCGTCGCGGCAGATAGCCGCTCCGCACACTGCAGCCAGCGGCGGGCGCTGGCCTGCGCTTCGTCGAGGTCGCCGCGTTCCCGGCATAATTCCGTGCGCAAACGCAAGCTGGAACCGAGGTAGCCGACCGCCGCAAGGTTGGTAGGGTCGCCGGCGGTGAGAGAATCGTAAATCGCCATCGCCCGGTCTGCACTTTCAATCGCCCCCCGCAGATCGCCGCTGGCGCGCTGCGGATAGGTGATGTTGTAAAACGCGAAGGCCAGGTCGAGCCGCGCGCAATAATTGTCGGGATCGGCGGATAACAGATCGGTAAAGAGGCCGGTGGCGCGGCGACAGTCGGTCAGCGCTCCTGCCGCGTCTCCCAGAAGGGTTTGCACAATCGCTTTCGCGGTCAGCCCGTCCGCCAGATCGCGTTTCAGTTGGCCGTTCGCGGGATGCGCGGCTAGGTTCTCCTCGCGGAGCTGGACCGAACGGCGGTGCTCTTCCAGGCCTCGTGCGAAGATATCGTGGGCATCTTGATGGGCTTGCCCCAGGACGTGGTAAACATTGCCGAGCCGGTAGTGAATTCTGGCCAGGGTTCGCGTGTCGTCCGGCTGGGCCGGAAACTCGGCGTGCAGACCGTCGCTCAGCGTCAAGGCGCGCCGGTAGATGCCTTCCGCCGCCGTCGCGTCGTCCAGGCGGAACCGCACGTCCACGTCGCGGGCAAAGACGACATCCCCCAGGGAAAGCAGACTGGCCGTCACCGCCCGGCGGGCAGCGGGGTCCGCCGGCCTGCCGGCGAGCCACGCCTCGCGCGCCTGCAAGGCGCACCGGATCAACCGGATCGCTTCGATCCGCGTGGAATTGGTATTGGCCAGCATGTCTCCCAACGCCGCCCAGGCGTCCGCCCGAACCACGGTGGTGCCGGGGTCCTGCGGCAAGGTCTCGGCGATGGCGGCCGCCCGGCGATAGGAGGCCAGCGCCCCCGGGAGATCGCCCAGGCTCGGAAAATTGGGCCGTCCCTGCACGTCGCCGACCCGGATGTAAGCCCGCGCCAGTTCGATTTTCAGTCCCAGGTCGCCGCCGGTCTCGCGCTCCAACCGTTCCAGATACGCGAGCGCCTGCGTGACCAGCAGCCGCCGCGCGGGCGTGGAGCCGGGCAGGTCGCGGATGGCGTCGTGGACGTCGAAGAGAAAACTGTGCGCGAGGGTGCGCACGTCGTTGAAGCGGCGCTGGGCTTGCCGGGTTTCCCGGATCGACACGATGAACGCCGCCGTCAACGCCAGGAACACCAACCCGCCGATGGCCACGCCCGTTTTATTTCGTCGGACGAATTTTGCCGTGCGATAGCGGACCGTGTCCCGCCGGGCGCGGACGGGACGGCTTTCCAGATGACGGCGCAAATCCGCCGCGAAATCACCCACGCTCTGGTAACGGCGGGCGGGGTCCTTGCGCATCGCCAGGCCGATGATGTTGTCCAGGTCGCCGCGCAGCCTGGGACGGGCTGCCGGGGCCGCCGCCAGACTGGGACGGAGCGGTTCCTGCTCGCCGATGACCCGCAGCAGTTCCACCGGCGGTGGATGCAGGCTGCTGAAACGGTGCGGCGGCTGGTTGGTCAACAATTCGTAGAGCAATGCACCCAGGGAGTAAACGTCGCTGGCGGTCGTCAATGGCAGCGCGCGCACCTGCTCCGGGCTGGCGTAGGCGGGCGTGAGCCGTCGGCTCTCCGCCACGGTGATTTCCAGCCCGGAGGCGTCGCCCTGGTCCACGGCAAGCAACCGTGCCAGGCCAAAGTCAAGCAGCTTGGGCTCGCCACTCGCCGTCACGAGGATGTTGCCCGGCTTGAGGTCCCGATGGACGACAAGATTCTGATGGGCGAACTGCACCGCCGCGCACACTTTGCCAAAGAGCGCCAGGCGCGCTTCCACCGACAGGGCGCGCTCTTGTGCGTAAGCCGTCAGCGGCACGCCCGGCACGTATTCCATCACGAAAAATGGCAGGCCGTCCCCGGTTTCGCCGCCGTCGAGCAACCGCGCGATGTTCGGATGCTCCAGCCGCGCGAGGATGCGCCGCTCGGCGTGAAAACGGCGCAACACTTCTTCCGTGTCGGTGCCGCGCTTGAGTAATTTCACGGCGACCTGCTGCTCGAAGCGTCCGTCCGCGCGCCGCGCGAGATACACCGCGCCCATGCCGCCCCGGCCCACTTCGCGGACCAATTCATAGGCTCCCAACCGCTGTCCCAGGTTGGCCGCTCCGGGCAGGGAGCGGAGCACCGTGCCCGCGCCGTCGGCGATGGTTTCCAGGCCGTCGGTCTCCCGGGCGAGGAAGGATTCCACCTCGCGTTGCAACGCCGGGTCGCCGTGGCAGGACTGCTCGACGAAGCGGGCGCGGTCGGCGGGGTCGCCGCGTTCCAGCGCATCGGCCAGGATGCCCTTGATTTGCTGCCAGCGCGCCGGGGTAGGGCGCTCGACGGTTTTACCCGGCATGGCAATCCAGTTCCCGCTTGAGCCAGAGCTTCGCGGTCGTCCATTCCCGTTTGACCGTAGCGCAGGAAATCTGGAGGACCTCGCCGATTTCCTCGGTCGTCAGGCCGCCGAAAAAGCGCAGTTCGACGATCTTGCCCTGCCGGGGATCGATCTCCTCCAGCGTGCGGAGCGCTTCGTCCACGCCGTCCACCGACACGGTGCAATCGTCGAAAAGTTCCAGGGCCGTATCGAGGGTGAACCGGGGGGCGCCGCCGCCGCGTTTGTCCCGGTTGCGTGACTTGGCCGAGTCGATCAATACCCGCCGCATCACCCGCGCCGCGATGCCCAGGAAGTGGGCGCGGTCCTGCCAATCGACCGGGTTGTCGCCTGCCAGGCGCAAGTAGACCTCGTGCACCAGCGCGGTGGGCTGCAAGGTGTGGTCGGGGCGCTCGTGCCGCAGGTAACCTGCCGCCAACGCCCGCAGTTCGTCGTAAACCTGCGGCAGCATGGTTTCCAGCGAACCCGGCGCTGCCCTGCCGCCTGCCGCCTCGGTGATCGGCAGAAGGTCACGTACTAAATCGGCGAGATCGTGTTCGGTGACACCGGTGGGGGCCGGAGCAGGTGATGGGGGAATGTCAGGCATCGGCGAGGCTGAACTTGTGGGGGAGATTCATGCACGACGGAGCGTTCGGTCGGAACGACGACTCCCCGGGAGGAGGTCCGTAGTTTTCCCTGCCTTCCGGTTCCGCGAAAACGGCCTGGCTGCGAAGCCTTTGCGGCCACGTCGGCCAAGCCAGAATGGTGATTCGAGTCAACACTTGGGCAAACCTGGATAACCGCAACTTCTGTACCTTCCACCCCGCTGGCAGCCGGTATTTTTGCGGAATTCCGTCCGTTCGTACAAGCACAAAAAAGCCTGTTGAGCTGCTGCCGTCTTGCTCAAACCAAACCGGCGAAAGATTTTTCAACTTTCGTGAGCCGTTTTGTCCGCGTTCGCAGCATTACCTCTTAGAACCGGGGTGTGTGGACGGTGCGGTTTGGCCGTCCTCCCTCGCGTGCTTTCAAACCTTGCCCACGAAATTTCACACCCACTCCTTGTCCCGATGAAATCACTTGCCAACCTGCGCCCCCGTTTGTCGCTGCCGTCCGTCAGCCGCCTGCTCCTCGTCGTCCTGACCCTCGCGCTGCCGCTCGGTCTGCACGCGCAG
The DNA here is from genome assembly GCA_903642295.1 of PVC group bacterium. Classification (GTDB taxonomy): domain Bacteria; phylum Verrucomicrobiota; class Verrucomicrobiia; order Chthoniobacterales; family SZAS-18; genus CAHJWO01. The sequence goes on from CAHJWO010000110.1 coordinate 8,254, forward strand.
GTCACCATCAACCCCGGCGGTGCCGATCCCACTTTCAGCAACGTCAACAACACGGAAGGCTCCGTCATCCAGGTGGCCGCGCAGAGCAACGGCAAGATCGTCGCGCTCGGCACCTTCCCCGGCCATACGACCCCGACCAGCTTCGTGCGCCTGAACGCAGACGGCACGGAGGACACCACGTTCGCCCGGCAGGGCTTGTCCATCCCCGGCGGCAACGCGACGGCCTTCGCCGTCCAGCCCGACGGCAAGATCGTTTACGTCGGCATCGGCGCTTCGGATGGCAACACCACCGCTTCCGTTGGCCGCCTCACCGCCACCGGTGCCAAGGACTCCAGCTTTATCTCCGGCACGGTGCCGGCCGGTTCGATCAGCTCCTTCTACGCCGTCGCGCTGGAAGCCGGCGGCAAAATCTACGTGGGCGGCGATTTCACCAGCTACAATGGACAACCCGCCCCCGGCATCGTGCGGCTCAATCCTGACGGCACCCTCGATCCCACCTTTGTGCTCCCCACCTATGACCAGTCTGGCTTCGCCTTCACCCGCGTGCTGGCCGTCGCCGTCGGCGTTACCGGCAAAGTGGTCATCGCCGGTGACGTGCTCAACAACGGGGACGACGGCCAGGAATCAATCGCGGGTGCGGTGACGTTGAACAACGACGGCTCGATGGACCCATTCACTTACCCGGTGCTTCTGGACAAGCTCACCGCCGCCTACCATGTCCCCCTTGTCATCCTCAACGGGGGTGACGCCGTCCTGGGCGGCGACTTCACCACGGTCAACGGTTCCGCCAGCCCTTTCCTGGTCCGCTTCGATCAATTTGGCGGGTTGAGGGTTGACTACCATCCCGCGCTCGACGGCCGGGTCCTCGGGCTTGCCACTGTGGGTGGCAATTACGGTGATTTGTTCGTCGGAGGCCTCTTCACGAACGTCTCCGGCACCCCGCGCCCCGGACTGGCCCTGCTGGACAGCGACGGGAAGGGCTTGCCCAACGCTTTTAACCCGGGCACGGGTCCCGGCGGCGGCTACGTCCAGGCCTTGGCGGTCCAAGCGGATGGCAATCTGCTCGTCGGCGGCAGCTTCGCGGGTTTCGGCACCGCCACCCGCCACAACCTCGTGCGGCTGATCACCGATTTCAACGTCCAGAGCATCAACCTCGACGTTCCCGGAACTTCGGACCTCTGGCTGGCGGGCACCGCGCCCAACACCACCGGCAGCAACGGCCAGGATACCCTGTTCAACGCCCTGCCGTCACAGGCCTCCGGCTTCGACGTGGTGGGCGGCCAGAAGCTGATCATCGTTGGCCAAAGCTTCAGCCTCGACGGCGGCGGCGTGATCAACGATCCCGCCAACCCGGTCAGCGTCGGCCCCGACGGCGGCCCCTTCCTGGGCGCCGCCTTCGCCGTCCATCCGGCGGAGAACGGCATCGCCGGCCTCACGGCTCCCTATAACGCGCTGGTCGGCGTCTTCCTGGATGACACCGCTCCTTCCGCCGCCGATACGCCGCCTGCCGCGCTCGATTTCAGCGGCGCGGGCGTGCCTGATGGCATCAACTTTACCACCATCGCGCCAGCTTTGCGCCAACCCTTCTTCATCGGCGACGGCTCCGCCCAGGACGGTGTGAGCCAGCGGTTCGTCGTGCCTGCCGGGGCGACGCGGCTCTACCTCGGATCGCTCGACCAGAGCGACAACGAGAACAACACCGGTACCTACCTCGCGCAGGTGTTCGTGGACATCAGCGGCGGCGGAGGCGGCGGAGGCGGCGGCGGCAACCTCATCGTGCCCGGCACGGCTAACCCATACCTCGCCGGTCTGCCCGATGGCACGACGGCCAGCGGCGGCGACGACACCGCCCCCGCCGAGTCGCCCGTCCTGGTGCCCGATCTGACGCTCCATCCCAACATCCCGCTCAATTTCTCGGTCGGCGGGTCCGTGAGCACCGACCCTGCCGTGCCGGCCACTGCAAGCCCCGACGGCGGTGATTTCTACAAGCACGCGGAGGAAAACTTCATTTCCCCGGTCGTCGCGCCCCTCAACTCCCTGGTCGGCGTCTTCCTGGGTGACTCCGCGTCCGATGCGACCGGGGTCCACGACATCGTCCGCAACTTCTCGGACGCCGCCAACACCAACGGCGGGGTCAACTACCTCGGCTACCAGCCGCGTCTGGGCGAACCGTTCTTCATCGGCGACGGCCTGACCAGCAGCGGGGCCGTGCAGAACGTCTTCCCGCCGGTCGGGGCCACGCGCCTGTTCCTCGGCGTGCTCGACGGCAACGATTACTTCAACAACCTCGGCCAGTTCAACGTGGGCGTCACCCAGAACACCGACCTCAACACCGCCGACCTGCGGCTGGGCCAGAGCGTCGCGACGCCGACCGACAACAGCGGGGCCAGCGCGCAGATCGGCGACCAGATCACCTACACCTTCCACGTCAAGAACGAGGGCAGCCATACGTTCACCAACGTCGCCGTCAAGGACGTGCTGCCCAGCGTGTGCGAATTCGTGCGCGCCTCGGACGGCGGCACGTTCCAGGGCGGGGTCGTCACCTGGAACCTCGGCACGCTCGCGCCCACCGGCAGCGCCGCCTCCAAGGACCTGACGCTCGTCGTCAAGACCTTTGCGGCGGGTGATTCCGGGCAAAACGTCTCTGCCGCCCAGATCAATCAGGTCATCAACAACGACGATTACTACTTTACCGGCGATGCCTTGCCCCAGACGGTTCCGGGCCTCGACCTGAACAATGCGACGGTCCTCCATGCCCCCATCAGCGTGCTGGTCGCCAGCAACAGCACGTCCGTCCAGCCCGGCGGGACGATCAATTACACCATCGACCTCAAGAACACGCTCTCCTCCGCCCAGAAGAAGCCGGTGTTCGCCCTGACCCTGCCGGCGGGGGTGAAGTTCGTTTCCGCCGCCTACCTGGACGACAACGGCGTGCCGGTGGCGACGACTTCCACGGACGGAGGAATCACCTTCACCTCGGCGTCGGGGAGCTTCGCGTACAACGGCGGCGGGGCAGCCACCTTCACGCTGGCCAACCTCAAAGGCAACGCCACGGCGCACCTGGTGGTCACGGTGCGGGTGCCCTACGACGTGGAGCCCGCGGCGGCCGTCAGCCTCCTGTCAGCCAAGCTGACGACGAAGACCAACGACGGCTTCGGCCAGAACGCCTACGGCATCGCCACGCCTGCCACCAAGCTCTCGGCGGCAGCCATCACTCTGTTGCCGAAGCTTCGGCTCACCAAGACCACGGTGGACCCCTATTCCCTGGCAGGGTTGTTCCTCTTCGATTCCAAGGACGCCAACACCCTGGCCAACGCCTTCAAGACCTTCGCTTTCTACACGGTCGACCCGAACGATCCCTCGCAAAAGCTCATCAATCCCGAGGCGATCATCGACCTGGGCCAAACGCTCAATCCCTACATCGGCCAGGACCTCGAAACGGGCGTCCTGACGATCACCGCGCCGGACGCCAAGAAAGCGCCGGTCACCTACGCGACCTTCGCGCTGGCCTACACCAATGACGGCAACGTGGACACGGACAAGGTGGTCATCAACGACCCGATCCCCGACGGCTTCGCCTACGACCCGGCGGGGCTGCCGACTGACCCGAGCGTCAACCCGATCCCCGCGCCCTTCGTGCTCATCAACGGCAAGCCGGCGACCAGCGACACCTTCCAGGTGCGCGTCGACGGGCGCGCCCTGATCTTCTCGCTCGGCAAGGCCAAGATGGGCAAGTCCGGTTTGATTATCTATCAGCTTCGTGTCACCGGTACGAGCCTGGGCCAGACGGTCCAGGTGCCCCGTGCGGGGCTCTCGACGGACAGCCTCAACGCCACGACGTACTCGGACTCAGGCGTCGGCGAGTCGCTGCAAATCGTCGGGCCGCAGAGCTACACGTTGGAGCCACAGAACAACGGCAACTACACCCGCATCGGCGACCAGGTCAATTTCGACCTGTTCTACCTCAACACGGGCGTGTCGAAGTACAAGGACTTCCTAGTGGAGTGCCAGGTGCCCAGCGGCGTAACGTTCGCGAGCAGTGCGGTGCTGGCGCCCAACGGGCGCGATGTCAGTGCGGCTGGCCCCGCCCCGGACGCCAGCGGCCGGATCGTGTTCCACCTCGGCAAGCTCAAGCCGAACGGGAACGGCTTCGTGCGGGTGACCTATACGCTCGGCGCGGCCCTGCGCACCGCGAACCGGCCCCAGGTCGTCAATTCCTGGATTGCCTCCGAGGCGGACATCAACGACAACTTCCCGCAGGCCGCCCACCGGATGCTGACCCGCGCCGTGCAGGCCCGGCCCGGCACGCGCGCCGCCAGCGGCACGGCGAGCAATCCCGTGGCCCACAGCACCACGCTGGTCAATGACCCATCCGTCCCGCGCCTGTTCATCGCCAAGATGGCCCCGCTGGCCGTCGTGCCGGACAAGCCCTACGACTACCTCGTCGCCGTCGGCAACCTGACCGACACCCCGGCGGGAGGCGACCGGACCGACAGCACGCAAGGCATCATCGCCACCGAGACGCTGCCCCCTGACGTGACCTTCGTTTCCCTGGTCGGGACCGACAACCGGTCCGTCACGGTCAATGGCGGCGTGGTGACCTACCAGATTCCGGCCATCGCCGCGCACAACACCTCCATCATCAAAATCCGCGTGCAACCCAACGCAGGCAGCACGGGCAAGACGCTCATTTCCACCAGCCAGGTGGACATTCCCAACGGCCCGCTCCTCGGCGCGACGCCGACGTTCACCCGCGTGGTGGCAGCCAGCCAGATCGGCCTCCAGGCGGCCAGCGTCGCCGGGGATGCGCTCACCGGCAGCGGGTACAAGAGCACCGCGCTGCCCAACCTCGGCAAGCAACTGGACTTCAGCAAGAACACGGTGGTCTGCTCCGGCGCTGATGTCCTCTACTTCAACAACGGCGCGATGTTGATCCCGCAGGGCAACGATGCCTCGACGTTGTTCGGCGATGCGAGTTCGATTTCCTATCCGGCACTTTCCGCGATCGGGGGCCTCGCCGTGAGCGCGAACGGCGGCGTGGTGGCGGTGGATGCCAGCGGCGTGCTGTCGGTGCGCAACCTCGCGGATAATGCCCAGAACACCGTGGTGGGCAGCGACGGCATCAGTTGCAAGCAGATCATCAACGATCTCTACACCGCCAGCCCCAACAACCTCGTGCGCAAAAGCGCGGCGTTTCCGCACAACCAG
>CAHJWO010000111.1 GCA_903642295.1 PVC group bacterium
CCGCCTGAGCGGTCTCTCTAGCTAAATCTGGCAGCCATACGAGAAAACTCTGGAATGGCGCGAGGTATTCAGCACCTACCAAGGTGTGGTCGAGGAAGCCATTCATCTCAGACAGCAGTTGCGCGCCACGCTTAACGATTACTGCATGCGCCCGTCTCTTGGGTTCCGATTAATTCCAGTGGCATGTGCGGAGGGTTGTCCTGGCTGGCAAGCCAGCGCACGCTTTAAACCAGCGCGAAGGTGGACACGCCTTTAAACACTCCAAGACGAGACTTTTGCATGGAGACAAATTTTGACCGCTGGTGAGAGTCGCGCGCCCGCTAGAAACGAAACTATCCTAAAAGCGGGCACAATCGCGCAGCTACGAACGACAAACGTGGGGCGCGGCGAGAGCAAAAGGCCAAGATTCGCGTCGGCGTTATCTGCGTCCATCTACGTCTCAATTGTGAAACAGCATTGTGAAACAAAACTTTCTTAATTTTACTATAAGTAAATATCGGATATGTAGTAGTTTATAAAAAAAAGAATCTAATCGGGAGTTCGATTCTCCCCTCTGGAAAAGTATCTCGCGCGCATTTATATATGGCGGGATGAGCCTTCGGATGAGGCGAGTCACAATCCCCAGTCACAATAATTCGTAGAAGGTCAGGATTGTCGCGGAGGGTTTCTGATGTCGGAAAACGTGGCTTTGTGACCTTGGTTGCTCCGGCACACGTCGGCCTTGACACCATTCGGGTTTTCGCCATCTCGAAGCTGGCATGGATCAAGCAACAGCGGCAAAGGTTTCAACGGCAGGAGCGCGAAACCCCACGGGAATATGTAGACAGGGAGAGTCATTATTTGTGGGGACGGCGCTATCTGCTCACCATCCGGGAAGACGAGGAGAGTCCATACTTGGAACTGAACCACCTGTACATCATCCTCCGGGTGCGCCAGGCACACTTCTGGCGAAGAGGCAGGCCATCATGGAAAAATGGTCTCGACGGCAGTTGAGGGAGGCGGTTGTCCGCCACGATGCGGCATCTTTTCACTCCGGCGATGGCGTGCTCAACCACGATCCGGGCGCGGCTGACCAACCGGTTGATCGCCTTTTCACAGGGCCGCAGTTCTCGGCTCTTCGGCTTCTTCTTGGGTTGGAGCGTACGGATGCCGGGAGGTTCGTAGCCTTGCAGACCCGTGTCCTTGAGCGGCAGCGCGTCCGGCGGGAACTACCTCCACCACGACAACCACGCTCGCCCGCACAGCAAGCTTGGCTACCAAAGCCCGGGGCGCTTTGCGGCGCAGAACCACCGTCCGGCCCAACAAAGGGCTGGACATGACCTGCCACTTAACCTACACATCAACCAAGTCTAAGACCAACTTTCCTCTGGTTCGAAAAGGTGGGTCTCATCAGCAGCACCGCATCTTCCTCGCTCAAGCCGACGAGCGCCTGATAGTGGCCGGTTCGGTCCGCCGGATGGAAGAGACCGGCTTCCAGTTACTGGCACAATACTAAATATATCGTTGCCTTCATATGACAATGCTGCACCAAGTGTGTTGTTGATGTCTTTTTCTGTTCAAAGCTACTTGTAAACCGTCTCCGGCTCTGAACTGGCGAGGATTTTCTGAAACCGCGGATCGCCGCGCAGCACATCCCATTGCCAGCGGGCGCGCAGGTCAGAAAGGCTGATGCTAAATTCGGAAACCATTCCCGTTCCTGGCGTTCGCAACAGATGGTGCAAAAGCGCCAATGCCTCATCCACCTCACCGACCCGGGCGAGGATTACCGCGAGCACGCCAGCGGTGTCTACGCCGTCCGTGGCGTCGCTGGCTTCGGGGATTAATTCCACGGCCCGGCGGCCTTCCCGGAGCGCTTCTTCCTTGCGGCCCATATATGCGAAGAGCAGTCCAAGTTGGACATGGCGATAGGCATCCCCGGGCACAGCTTGCGCGACCGCTTCCATTTCCGGCAGCGCCTCCTCGAACAGTGCACACGCCGCCGCTTTGTCCCCGCGCGCCAAGGCCACGCAGCCAAGCAGATACGGCTTTGGCAGGATCAGACCGGCATTCGAGAGCACCGTGGCGGAACCGCTCGTTTTCACCGCCTGTTCGGCCGCCACGTAATCCCGGACGAGCAGTGCGGTATCCCAGCGCGCTAAGGTGACGTAGCCGTCCGGGTCCACGCTGGCAGGGATCGCCGCCAAGCCGGCGCGTGCCAGCGCGAGGTGGCCGTTAGCAAAGAAATCGATCAACCCGCGCCGAAACCGGTTCAGCGGAACATCCGGCGCAAGCTTTGCGGCGCGGTCCCAGGCGACAGCGGCCGCCGGCCAGTCGCGATACGAGCCGCAGGTGCTGCCGATTTCCCCTGCAAGGTGGGCGTTGCGCGGGTCGCGTTGCTGGACGCGCTCCAGGATAGCGACCGCCTCGCGCAGGCGACCCTGACGGCGGATGATGTAGGCGGTGAACATCTCTACTTCCTCGCTGCCGGGCAGCAGACGCGCGGCCGTGGCCAGTTCGCGTAAGGCGCCATCGAAATCCCGTTCGAGGCGGTAGCGGCACATGGCACGGGCGAGATAACCTTCACCCAGGTCGGACTGGAGCCGCAGCGCTTCCTCGGCTTCCGCGCGGGCGCGGGCCTTCGTTTCTTCTGTCCTTTCGCCGTTGAAATACAAGTAGGTGAGCGCCGCAGAAAGCCGCGCGCGAGCGAGCGCAAAGCCGGGGTCGCGGGTCACGGCCTCGCGGTAGAGCGCCGCAGCCGTGCGATAATCTCCGAGCAGATTGCTGGGACGGTATTCGTATTCGCGGGCACGGAGGTAAAGCTGGTAAGCGTCGGGATTATCGGTCGGCTTCACGGCCACGTACGCCTTTTCCTCCGGGCTGAGCTCGGCGCGCAGGGCTGCTGCGATGTCGGTCGCCAATTCGCCTTGCAGCGTGAGGCTGTCGGCCAGCGTGCGGTCGTAGCGTTCCGCCCACAGCTGACGGTGAGTGCGGGTGTCCACCAGTTCGACGTTCATCAGCACCCGGTTGGCGGCCCGGCGCACGCTGCCTTCCAGGACGTGCGTGACGCCGAGCTGTTGGCTGATCTCGCGCAAGTTGCGAGGGAGGCTCGCCCTATATTGGACAACCGAGGAACGCGAGATGACTTTGAGGTCTCTGATCTTGGCCAGACTGGCGAGAAGGTCGTCTTGGATGCCGTCGGCGAAGAAGGCGTTGTCAGGCTCGGTAGAAAGGTTCGCCAGCGGCAGCACCGCGATGCTTTTATCCAGGGCAGTCGGCGCTGTCCAGCGATGGTGGGCAAAGAAAGCACCGCCGCCGGCCACCAGCAATGCGGCGATCATGGTAACGGCCCATCCCCTGCGACTCCAGCGGGAAGCCGGCCGAGCAAGCAGGCGCGGTGTTGCTTCGTGGAGCAGTCGGCTGCCGCTGACTCGGCTGCTGATTTCTTCCCGGCAGCTTTCCAGCGCTTCGGCCAGGGCCAGCGGAGAAGCCGGCCGTTTTTCTGGGTTGGCGGCGAGCATGGAGCCAAGCAAGGCTGCGAGCAGCGCAGGCACTTGTGCATCGGCAAGTTGCGAGCACGGCAACGGCCGGTGAAGCTGGCGGTCGCGGATCTCGACCAGAGAACGCCCGGCGAAGGGGGCCTGACCCGTCAGCAGGAACCAAAGCGTGACGCCGAGAGAGAAAATGTCGGCGCGTGCGTCGATCTCCCCGCCCGCGATCTGCTCGGGGCTGGCAAATTCCGGGGTGCCGACAAAGGCACCTTGAGTCAACCCCAACTCGGACTCGTCCGCGCCGGCGGCTTTGGCAAGTCCGAAGTCAATTACCTTCACGAACACCGGAGCCGCAGAGCCGCTGGGGCGGCGTGGCCCGGCTTCCGGGTTCACGAGCATCAAATTGCCAGGTTTCAGGTCGCGGTGAACGAGACCGCGCTGGTCGGCGGCGATCAGGGCCCCGGTGACCTGCCGGGCGATTTCGACGACGAGCACAGCGGGTAGCGGACCTCCGCGCCTGACACGAGCCTCGAGGGTTTCGCCCTCGATGAACTCCATCGCGTAAAAGCACCGTCCGGCGGGTGTCACGCCGAAGTGAAAAACATTAGCCACATGCGGATGACGCAGTTGGGCGGCGGCGCGCGCCTCGCGTCGGAACCGCTCGCGGGACAAGGCGAAGCCGGAGAGTTGCGCGTTGACGACCTTTAACGCCACCGGCGCGTCGAGATTCACGTCGCGCGCCTTGTAGGTGACACCCATCGCGCCGCGACCGAGTTCGCGCAGGCTCGCACCCTCACTCGCCAACTCGATTTCATAGTGATGAAACCGGCGCGACTCCACCGAAAACACCGGCAGCGCCCGAGTGGCGGCCGGTTCGCCGGTCATTGTCGCGGCTGGTAGCAGATCTGCTTTCATCTCGCACGAAGATTACACAAACCGTGCGAGCGCGCCAAGCGCAACGTGCGCCACAGACCTGCGCGAGTTGAAGCGGGAGCCGGGTTCGTTCGGCGGCCGTCAACTCGATCTTCATCCCCCATGTCCAACCCTCTCCGCCAACCGTGCAAAACACTCTGCTCACCTACTTAGGGTGCGCGTCGTCATACTCTTTCATCTTCTGATCAATAAACTGGCTCCGCTGACGAAAATCGTTAGCACGTGCGCGCACGAAAGCGATCTGCTCGGTAGGATCGGTAATCCGGTCACGGACGGCCAACCACCCTTTCTGCGATGCGATGAGTTGATTTGCGACATCTGGGCCTGCTCGTCGTAATCGTGTGAGCAATGGCTGGTAAGCGGCGTTGAGTTCTTTATCGGCCGCTATGGCTTCAGCTTTGATGGTAACTGGTGGAGTTACCTTCCGCGCTGTTCCAGCTTTTGGGTAAGCTTCCGGTGCAGAGAAGGTCGTCGCTTGCTCCGGCCGCTGGCGGTTCGCCTCTCCCGTAGCCGCCGGGGGAGCAGTATCCGACGCAGTGAGCGTGGCCGCATCGGTTGCAGAATCGTTTGCTGAAGCGGTTGGTGGTGTGATTGGCTCCCGCGTTGTCTGGACTGCTGACACAGTGGCCGGGGCTTCCGCAGTGGTCGAAGTCGCTGGGCGCGGTTGGGACCCTGACGATCCGAACAGCCGTGGTTTCGGAGTGGGAACCGGGGTTTCTTCGGGGGGCGCAATCTCGGTCGGCGGAGCGGTCAACGGCTTGCCGAATAGCCGGGTAGGTGCGGGCGGAGGGGTTGCGGCGACCTTCGGTTTCACGGGTTGTGCCCGGATACTCACGAGAAATCCCGCGATTTCCCGTTTCATGTTCTGGGTCCGCCTCATGCTCCTTTTGTTTGCCGACCCACTCTCATAGGCGGTTAAGAGAGCTTCGAAAGGCACTTCCTCGTACCCACGGCTGTCGAGCAAGGATTCTCCCTTCTCCCCGTAAGTCCAGCCGAACCCGTCCATGTCCCCTTTCCGGGTCGTTGGCTTGCCGTAATTTGCCAGCAGATCCTCTTGCAGCCCTTTAACAAATTCCTTGGCTTCAAAGGATTCAACGTATGGGAACATCTGTTCGTACCGGATCTGACACACTTGCCCTGCCTTGACCGGGCCGACTGGTTCATCGGCTATTCTTACGGTCGTGCGCGTGGAACCTTGCCCCACAATATGGAAATCGTCTTCAGGGTCACCACCCGAGACGACAAGGTTATTCTCGATGGTGGCCCCTTCGGCTTTTGTTTGCCAACGTAGCCCCACCGGCGGCGCGAGCGTTCCCGTATAAAACACCAATTCTTTGGCCGTGGCAGGCACGTTCAGCGGAGGCGCGTTGAGGGGGACGCCTTTGTTGTCGATTATACCTAGCTTCATGCCCTCCTTCGTGGCGGCGGCTACTACTTCCTTGATGGTTTGCCCCACTTTCAGGCCACGAACGTCATACAGGGCAGGTTCTTCGGCACGCTGGGCTGCCACCACCGCGCCCGGGGTTCGGCTTTTCTCCTTGAGGGTATCGACCTTGGCTCCGTTGTAGATGAGGTCTACCGACACCGCGTGAGCCACCAGCACGGACCTGCCACCCATACCCATGCCGCCCGGATCGGTGCGGAAAATCTTCATGATGATGTCCGCTTTCACGTTGCCGCCGTTCGGAAATAGCTTCTCCGCCCTCGCCGCCGCTATTTTCCACTCGTAAAACTCTTTCGGGTTGTCGAGTTGGATGGCAAATTCTTCCCTGCCAGGCAAGCTGGGTGTGTAGGGCCAGAAGACGTTGGCCGAGAATAGATCCAGGTAGTAACACTCGTGGTCGGCGTCGTACGAGCTAAGAGCGCTATCGGTGTAAAGCTCGACCATATCGGCCGTTTTCAACGACTCAAACGACGCCTTCAGCTTGGCAATCTCTTCGCGCAACACCCGGGGTTTTGCGAAATCATTCGCGCTCCCGTAAGCCGTACTACTCTTGGCCCAAGTCTCCCAAGGCACCTCTCTCCCCTCCAGTTGGTAGAACCAGAGCGCAATAACCGTATCAGACGGGCTTCGCAAAGTCGTAGCATATGATTCCCCGGTGGCGAGGAGCATGAACGGCAAAACGGCCAACCCGACGATGGTCCGAACTAATTTCGTCATAAGAATTGGGAATGCTTCAGTGACGGGAAGAGCCTTGGTATTTCCATTCTGACGAATATTACCGTGTCACTGCCCGATGATCTTTACCTTGATCTTTTCTGTGCTCGGCGTGCCTACCGTGTAGGCGTCGCTTGGTAGGAGAACCATGCGGACCACGGCCTTGACCCCCGGACCCTGGCCGTAGCCGTATGGCTTGACCTTGACCAGCTTGCTCGCCTTGCCCGCCTTGAGCTTGGCGGAACCCTTCAGGTAAACGTAATCCACGCCGTTGACCGCGCTGCCCTTGACCTGGTAGGCCACGATCAAATCCTGGGCAAGGTCGCCCGTGCGCGTCAGCAGGAAGGCGCCGTTCTGCCCCGTGCCAGCCACGACCTGCGGCACGGACACCGAGAGCGTGACCGTGGGCAGCGCGGGCGCGATGTTGAAGGTTAACGTGGTCATGCCGGTCCCGCCCGGATTGGTCGCGCTGATGCCGACGTTGAACGTCCCGGCCACCGTGGGCGTGCCGGAGATCAAACCCGTGGCGGCGTCGACGCTCAGCCCGTCGGGCAAACCGCTCGCCACGAACTTTGCGGGCAGGTTGCTGGCCTGAATCTGGTAGCTCAGCGGGTCGCCGACTTTTCCATCGACCGTCCCGCCCGTCACGGTGATCGTGGGTGAGGCCGGGATGACGTTGATTGTCAACGTGGCGCTGCCCGTGCCGCCTTCGTTGGTAGCGCCCAAGACGACGTTGAAGCTGCCCGCCGCCGTGGGTGTGCCGGAAATCAATCCCGTGGCGGTGTTGATGTTCAATCCACTGGGCAGTCCGCCCGCCGTGTAGGTGGTGGGCGAGTTACTGGCTTGGACCTGGTAGCTGAAAGTTTGGCCTACCTGCGCGCTCACCGTCCCGCCACCGATCCCAACGGCGGGGGCTGCCACCGAGTGAACGATGACGCTGGCCGAGGCGTTTGCCCCGTAGCGGTGGTTGCCTTGTAAAAAGGCCGCCGCTTCCAGCCGCAGCACGCTGCCGTCCGCCGCCGCTGGCCTGCCGGTGCTGACCGAGCCCGCGTCCACTGTGTAGTCCTCGCTGAAGCTGTAGCTCTGGCCGGGTGCCACGCTCAGATAAGCACGGTACTGGTCGGCCCCTGGCGCGATGTTGCTGACGAAGTTCGGAACCTTCCAGTCAACTTCCACCCCGCCGTCAAATGCGGTATTACCCAGGTTGGTGACGGTGAACGTGTAGTTCACGACCTCGCCGGGTTTGGCGATGTCCTCGTCAACGGTCACCGTCAATCCCAGCAAGGGGAGGGCGCGCACCGTGGTTACCATCGTCCCCGTTGCCCGGTTGACCGGTGAGCCAACGTCGTAAACTTCCCCGTGAATGGGGATCAACCGGCCGGTCGCGGTCCCCAGGTTGAAACTGACCGCTCGGGTCACAAAAGTTCCCGGCGGAAGCGCGCCGAGGCTCCATTGGACCGCGCTCCCATTCAACACGCCCGAATCGCTCACGCCGACCAGAGTCGCGCCCGAGGGCACCGGCAGACTCAGCAGCGGATTCAGCACAGTGGAAGCCCCCCGATTTGTCGTCGTCAGCGTGTAAGTCACGACTTGGCCCGGTGCCGCCGAACCACCGGAATCGTCCGCGATTCCAAGGCTCAGCGTCGGTGTGCTGTCGATCATCACCTCGGCCTCGGCCGTCGCGCCGTAGCGGTTGCCGCCTTGCAGGAACGCCCTCGCTTCCAAACGCATCACGCTACCATCCACGGTCGCGGTGGCAACAGTATAAGACTGGCTGTAGGTGTAGCTTTGGCCGGGGGCCAGGCTGACGTAGGCTACGTAGTCACCCGCTCCCGGCGTTGCACCGGTCACAAAGTTGGGTACGTTCCAGTAGATCTCCACCGAGTCCGTCGCCACCGTCGTCGGGTTGCTGATGGTAAACGTGTAGTTGACCACCTCGCCCGGCTTGGCCGGACTCGGGTTCGCCGTCACCGTAAAGCCCAACGCTGGCGCGGTCCGCACCGTTGTCGAGGCCACCGTCGCCGCCCGGTTGGTGGGCACGCCCACGTCGAACACCTCGCCCCGCGCCAAGATCTGCCCGGCCGCCGTGCCCGCCTGCACCGTGAAACGCCGACTCACCGACCCCCCGGGCGCCAACGCCCCGACCGCCCATTTGACGCTGCCATCGCTAACCGCTCCGGCGTCACTCGATCCAACGTAGGTGGTCCCGGCAGGGACGGGTGCGCTGAGAATCGCGTTGGCAACGGTCGCAGCGCCCCGGTTGGTCGCACTAACGGTGTAGGTCACCGCCTGGCCCGGCGCGGCCGAGCCGTCCGTATCGTCCACGATTCCTACGCTCAACGTCGGGGTGCTGTCGATCATTGTGTCCACTTGCGCCGTTGCGCCGTAGCGGTTGCCACCTTGCAGGAACGCCCTCGCTTCCAAACGCATCACGCTGCCGTCCGCCGGAGCGGCCCGACCATTGCTCACCGAGCCTGCGTCCACGGTGTATGCTTGGCTGTAGGTGTAGCTTTGGCCGGGGGCCAGGCTGACGTAGGCTACGTAGTCACCCGCTCCCGGCGTTGCACCGGTCACAAAGTTGGGTACGTTCCAGTAGATCTCCACCGAGTCCGTCGCCACCGTCGTCGGGTTGCTGATGGTAAACGTGTAGTTGACCACCTCGCCCGGCTTGGCCGGACTCGGGTTCGCCGTCACCGTAAAGCCCAACGCTGGCGCGGTCCGCACCGTTGTCGAGGCCACCGTCGCCGCCCGGTTGGTGGGCACGCCCACGTCGAACACCTCGCCCCGCGCCAAGATCTGCCCGGCCGCCGTGCCCGCCTGCACCGTGAAACGCCGACTCACCGACCCCCCGGGCGCCAACGTCCCGACGTTCCACTGGATCGCTCCTCCTACGAGCGCCCCGGCGTCGCTGGCCGCGAGCAAGCCCGTGCCCGAAGGCAGCGGAGCGCTCAACAGCGCGTTGGCAACCGCCGTCGATCCCCGGTTGGTCGCCGTCAGCGTGTAGGTCACGGCCTGGCTCGGTGCTGCTGATCCGCTCGCATCATCCGCGATTCCCACGCTCAGCGTCGGTGTGTTGTCGATGACGACATCTGCCGTCGCGGCGGCTCCGTAGCGGTTGCCGCCTTGCAGGAACGCCGCTGCCTCCAGCCGCATCACGCTGCCGTCCGTCGGGGCCGCCCGGCCCTCGCTCACGGAACCTGCGTCCACGGTGTACGACTGGCTATAGGTGTAGCTCTGTCCGGGAGCCAAGCTGATGTAGGCTACGTAGTCGCCCGCTCCCGGCGTCGCGCTGCTCACAAAGTTGGGCACTGTCCAATAGATTTCCACCGAGTCCGTCGCCACCGTCCCCGGGTTGCTGATGGTAAACGTGTAGTTGACCACCTCGCCCGGCTTGGCCGGACTCGGGTTTGCCGTCACGGTGAATCCCAGCGAAGGATAGCCGCTGACCGTCGTTGACACCGAGGATGCTGCTTGGTTGTTGCCGTTGGTGGTGTCACTCGCGGTCGCTTGCGCCAGGATTAAGCCCGCCGTGCTGCCCGCCTGCACGGTGTAACGGCGGCTGACCGCCGCCCCCGTTGCCAGTGCGCCCACGTTCCATTGCACGGTGCTTCCGTTGAGTGTCGCGGCGTCGCTCGCCGCCAAGTAAGTCGTGCCTGCGGGTACTGGCGCGCTCAGCAGCGTGCTGGCGACCGTGGCCGCTCCCCGGTTGGTCACCGTCACCGTGTACGTCACCTGCTGGTTCGGTGCCGCCGTGCCGCTCGCGTTGTCCGTGATGCCTACGCTCAGGGTCGGCGCACTCATGATGACGGCCTGGCCCACGGCGGTCACACCGGTGGTGGAGCTGCTCTGCAAGAAGGCGTTCGCCGTCACGGTCATGAGGCTGCCATCGGCGGGGACGGGGCGGCCCGCCGTCACCGATCCGGTGTCAATCTTGTACGACTCGCTGGTCGTATAACTCTGTCCCGGCGCGAGGTTCAGGTAAGCTTGGTAACGATCCGATCCCGGCGTGTAATTGGTAGCGTAGTTCGGCACTTTCCAAGCCACCTCCACGGAACCGGTGGCCACGGCACCTTTATTGAGGACGGTGAACGTGTAATTGACCACCTCGCCTGGCTTCGCCGGACTCGGGTTCGCCGTCACGGTCAAGGCCAAGGTGTTGGTTTGCGCCCGCGCCGCCGGAGCGGACAGCAGAGCGAGGAATAAAACGGCTACCCAAGCGGTGGCCAAGGCGGAAAAACGGACGGTTTTCATGCGGATCAGTAGGGTTGTGTTGAAGGCTTTACTCCGCGCCTTCTGAGGCAATGTTTCGATGAGCGTTCACGTGCAGATTGTCCCGCAGTCGCGGAACCGAGGATTTGCAAGGCAGAAAGTGCCCGTCTTGGCGTACGCTGCCTAGATGAGAAACCTCACAATGGCTGGGGAGTAGAAATACTCTGTCTGACTTTTTGCCGAAGATTGGGAGATCGGCCTCGACAGGTTGCACGAGGGGCCGCGAGCCGCCGACGTGGAAGCGCGCTGTTCTGACACGTTCCGCTCGGAAGCGCGGCATCGGGAACGGAACAAAGCAGCAGGCCCGTCGGCCAGCCCGACCGCACCGTTCCCTCCGGAGTGTGAAAAGCTGAAGCCAAGCTCAGCGTTCGTTCTGAGACAGCTCCTCCCCGTGACGGCGGCGGCGTAACAGCTCAACACCGTGTTGTTTGTTCGTTGCCAAAATTTCAAACTAGGAGCAACTTCCTAGGAAGATACTTTCCTCCTGTGGAGGAAGCGCTGTTTTCGCTCTTTGCTCGCTGAACCGGATTCGTTACGCTACCATGTTATTCGGAAAGAAAACCCGTCTCGTCGTTGCCGATTACCATGCCTCCATCCGCGAAATGCTCGCTGAGACCCTGCCTCGCCGGGGTGCTTATGAGGTGGTCGGTGTGGCGAGCACCGGAATGGAGGCACTGCGGCTGTGCGGTCGGCACCGACCTGACGTGCTCGTGGTCAGCCTGATGCTTAATGAGATGAGTGGCCCGGAAGTTTTACGCAACCTGGGCCGGTTTTCACCGGATACCAAGGCACTAGTATTCTCCGGCGCGGTGGACGAGAGCCTGCTCCTTGCCGCTGCGTGCCAGTTGCCTGAGGGTTTCGTGCATAAAAACGATTCGCTGGCCACGCTCCTCGAAGCCTTGCAACTGGTGACCAAGGGTGGGGTGTATCATTCCGCCTTGATCGACCCACGTGTTTCTCCGGCCGGGGGGGATCACCATCGGACTGCCGTCGAAGGTTGGCAAAGTTCGAGTTGCCGCCAAGGTCACGGCGGAGCGCGTCGCCGCACCAGCGTCGCTGGAAAGAGCGCACCGCTACTCGGGACCGAGGCTTTGGCGGAGCCGATTCAGCAGGCGTTGACTGACGACAGCACCAACACCGCCAGTCCCGACGCCGTGGTTGATGCGTTCCAAGCTGCAGGATTAACGCACCGGGAGCGTGACGTTGTACTCTTGGTGGCGGAAGGATCGAGCAGCAAGCAGATCGGTGACTGCTTGGCGCTGAGCGTGCGCACCGTGGAAAACTACCGCTCGACGATCATGCGCAAGCTGGGGGTAAAAAACGCGACCGAACTGGTGCGACACGCCGTGGCTATCGGCCTAGTGACGCCACGGCGTGGGGGCACCGCCGGCTGAGATGCATTGCGCGGTGCAGCGCAACCGTGCTGCTGGCGGAAAGAAGTCAGCATGTTCGTGATGTCATGCATCGTGCATGCCGCGATGGCGCATTTGCAGCCATCCCGAGCATGATTCGGTGGTTGTCCGAATACGTCCTTGAATTCGATGAGCGAGATCGGCCACGTCGGATATTGATTTGGCAGTTGGTGGGCTCACGTCAACCGCTTGGTGCGCTGGTTTACTTCTTCGCCGAAGCATCGAACGCCATCTCCACGCCCGTCACTCACTCGCTGGTGGAGCAGACCGGGGCCGGGGCGGCGTGCGCGCACAGCTTTCTGCCACGCTTGGGTCACCAGTTCGGCGGCCAGCGTTCCGCCGGTTGGCCAGCCGACACAACAGCGGGTAAACACATCGACCAGGGCGGCCAGGTAGAGCCAGCCCTCGCTTGTGTCGATATAGGTGATATCGGCGACCCACACCTGGTCTGGCCGATCCGGGGTGGGCACTTTCGCCAACCAGTTTTCCGCCACGGGTTGTCGGTGGCTGCTGTCCGTGGTGACGGGCCGCCAACGCCTGCACTTTTGCCTTGGGCGCAGGGCGTGCTCGCGCATGAGCCGGGCAACGCGGTTCTTGCCGCCGCGTACCCCGCCCTGACGCAACGCCGCCGTCACGCGCGGGCAGCCGTAGGTCTGGCGGCTGTTTGACAATCCGTCTATGAAAGCGATTTCATGACACTGCATACGTAAGAAAAGAGCGCAGGCAATACGCCCGCGATCTTTTCCGATACTCCCGCTTCCGCCTTGCTAGTTGCGGAAGTGGGGCAGCATTTCGACGGCCACGGTCAGCGCCCGCGTCTTGACCCGGTTGGCCTCCCCAAACCACGCGCTGGCCAGCCGCTGATCCGCGCTCTGGCGGATCTTGCGGCGGTCCAGGTACTCGGTCACCCCGTTGTAGGCCACCCAGAGCGTGCCTCCCACGCCAGCCAGACGGTTGCCCGCCCCCTGGTCGAAGAAATACTCACTCCAGCTGCGGTCCCGGGCGATGCACTCGGCCTCGCTCTCGGTGGCTTGCCGGTCCTTCGGGTCGGGGAAGACGTACTCCAGACAGGACTTACGCACTGAAAAGTTGAGCGAGGAGAGTTTTGGAGGATTTTGTCCGCTCGACTATGCGGACGATCTCC
>CAHJWO010000112.1 GCA_903642295.1 PVC group bacterium
CGCAGATTTTCGCAGATGACCAGCCAGGGGACTGCCTGGGTTGTCTTTTCCGCCTTCCCATCTGTGGAAATCTGCGCAATCTGTGGACACTTTTCTCTCTTGGGAACACTTTCGTCGGAGATCTATTTACGACCCGCTTTGGGAGCAGGCTTTGGCATGGCCGGTTCGATGACGGTCCCGTCGAGCAGGAGCACCACGTTGCGTAATCGCGCGTCTTCCGTGATGACGAGCATTGGCCCGGGCGACGGTGCGTCTTTCCGAATCTCCTTCAGATTGAAGGTAACATTGTAGTACCACAATCCATCGACCGGACCGGGCTTCTCCGGTTCACCCTGCCAGCAGACGAGTTCAATTTCATCAAAGCTCTCGAATTGATCCGCCCACGGCTGCGCCGCGATCCACCGCTTTGCCGCCACGGCGGCACCTTCCGCGTCCAGGGGGACCGGCTCTTTCTCCGGCTGCCAACGCGGCGTTTTGAGCCACTTCGCCACGGGCACTTGCCAATCGATCTGCGCCGGCTGTTTGTCCAGGGGCGAGGAGGGATCGGAGTGCAAGAGCGTTGCGACCGAGAGCACGCTGATGGACTTTGCGTCGTCCGCCACGAGCGTTTGGCCGCTGACGAACAGCAATCCGAGAAGGGAGAGAAGGCGAAGGGATTTCATGCTCGGCTTTCGTGGGTCGGTGCCTGACGATTCAAAGCCTGGCAGCCACGAAACGGCCTTGCCAGGGCGGGAGTCCTGGCGCAGGTGGCATCAGGGATGGGTTGGGGCCGGGGCGGACGCGGGCAAAGTCGGCTCGACCACCGTGCCATCGAGCAGGACAACCACCTGATGCGGGCACTGGTTCGTTGCGTCCCCCTGCACGTTGAAAGCCAGCTTGTAGTACCAGAGAACACCGGTCTTGTTCGATGGACTGGACGGCCCCAGGTGACTGGAGAGGTCGATTTCCCGGAATTTTTCGTGTCGGTCCGCCCAGGGCTGCGTGTTGATCCAGCGCAGGGCTGCCACGGCGGCACCGTGCGCGTCGAGAGGAACCGGTCCTGCCCCGGGCGTCCAGATTGGCGCTTGCGTCCATTTTGCCAGCGGCACCCTCCATGCAAACGGCTTGGCCCGTTGATCCGCAGGGAGGCCGGAGTCCTGGAACACGGCGTTAGACGTGAGGGTGATCAGCGTGGAGTCGTCCGCCACCAGCGTCTGACCGCCGACGACGAGCAATCCAAGGAGAAGGCAAGGGCATTTCATGCGTGGGTTGAATCAGCCGCCTCACGATCCTTCGTCAGATCGTAGGGGTTCCTGACCGGGATGGAAAGCCCATTTTCGAAGGCCGCAATGCGCGCGCGGGTCCACCGTATCCCTCCTTTCTCTCCGGTCGGCGAGTCGCCGCATCGCCACGCCTCCGCGTTGAAATTCTGCCCCCTTTGCTGCCAGCTGCTTCCGACTTCCCACTTCCGCCTTCCGACTTTCCTTCGCTGCCTTGTGCGCTACGGTACCGCTTTCACGCCCGCACTTTTCACAGCTTATTCACCACGATTTTACCGACCGATTTTATGGCCGGTGAACAACTCCAGAAAAAGTCCCGCCATGACCGATCCGCGTTTTGACCAATTGGCCCGCCTCCTGACCGGCTTTTCGACCCGTCTCCAACCCGGCGAGCGCGTCCTGCTGGACTGCTTCGACATCCCCGCCGCGATGACCATCGCGCTCGTCCGCGCGGCCCGCGCCGCCGGGGCGCTGCCGATGGTCGCCATCCATCAGGCCGAGGTCACCCGCGAGCTGCTGCGCGAGGCCGACGCCGAGCAGTACGACGTGCTGAGCCGCCTCGAACTCGCCCGGATGCAGGAGATGCAGGCCTACATCGCCATCCGCGGCAGCCACAACATCACCGAACTCTCCGACGTGCCCGGCGACCGCATGACCCTCGCCATGAAGGCGATGAAGCCCGTGCTGGATCACCGCGTCAAGAAGACCAAGTGGTGCGTCCTGCGCTGGCCCTCCTCCGCGATGGCCCAGCAGGCCGGGATGAGCACCGAGGCGTTCGAGGATTTTTATTTCCGCGTTTGCACGCTGGATTACTCGAAGATGCAGCCCGGCATGGCGGCGCTCAAGGCCCGGCTCGATCAGACGGACAAGGTCGAGATCAAAGGCCCCGGCACCGACCTGCGGTTCAGCGTCAAGAATATCGGCACCATCCCCTGCGGCGGCACCCACAACATCCCGGACGGCGAGGTGTTTACCTGCCCGGTTCGGGACAGCGTCGAGGGCCACGTCACGTTCAACGCGCCCACCATTTACCAGGGCATCAACTTCGACGGCATCCGCCTGGAATTCCACGAGGGCAAGGTCGTCAAGGCTACCGGTAACCCGGAGGCCAAGCTCAACGAGATCCTCGACAGCGACGAGGGTGCGCGCTACATCGGCGAATTCTCGCTGGCGTTTAACCCGCACGTGCTCAACCCGATGCGCGACATTCTCTTCGATGAGAAGATCAGCGGCAGCTTCCACTTCACGCCCGGCCAGGCCTACGAGGACGCCGACAACGGCAACCGCTCGCAGGTGCACTGGGACATGGTGAACATCCAGCGCCCGGAATGGGGCGGCGGCGAAATCCTTTTCGACGGCGAGGTCGTCCGCCGCGACGGCCTGTTCCTGCCGACCGAGTTGCAGGCCTTGAATCCGGCCGCGCTGCTCGGCTGAGGTGGCACGTGGCCGGCGGCGAGTGGCGATCTCTGCGCAACCCCTTTGCAGAGCGTCATCCCCTTAAATTTCTGTCATCCTGAGCGAGTGGAACGAGCCGAAGGACCTTCCCACGTGGCCATCAAATGGAACGCCATTTTTCAAGAACCTCCCCCGATGATCCGACGGTGCGACTTTGAATTCCAAGGTGGAAGGTCCTCCGGCTCGTTCCACTCGCTCAGGATGACAGAGATAGAGGGCGCATGGCCGCCTGACGCAACCCGAACCGCCGCCTGACACCCCACCCGCCAACCGCCCCATGCATCCTCTGGAAGCACGCATCGGCTACAAGTTCCGCAACTCGCTCCTGCTCGCCGAGGCGCTGACGCATTCCAGCCTGGGCCACGAAACCCAGCAGGTGCATTTCGACAATCAGCGTCTCGAATATCTGGGCGACGCCGTGCTCCAACTCCTCTTCAGCGAGCATCTTTACCGGCGGTTCACCGAGGCCGCCGAGGGACACCTCACCAAGAGCCGCGCCCGGCTGGTCTCCGGCGAGGCCCTGGCGGTGTACGCGCAAGGACTTCAACTCGGCGACCACCTGATGATGGGCCGCGGCGACGAAAGCAGCGGCGGCCGACGCCGCACCAGCACGCTGGCCGACGCCTTCGAGGCGCTCGTCGGTGCGATCTATCTGGACGGCGGCCTCGGCGCGGCGCGCGGTTTTGTAATGACCCACGCGCGCGAAGGCCTGGCGACCGTGCACCAGCAGCCTCCGTTGGAGATCAATCCCAAAGGTCGGCTCCAAGAGATTCTCCAGGCGCTGCCGCCGCCGGAGGGAGGCGACCTCGCCTGTCCGCGCAACCCGACCTACCGGATCGTCGCCCAATCCGGCCCCGACCATTCCAAGAGTTTCACGTCGGAAGTACACTGGAAAGGCGCGGTGCTCGGCACCGGCACCGGCGCCAGCAAACAGCACGCCGAGAGCGCTGCCGCCATCGACGCCTTGCGGTCGCAACGCTGGGGATCGTCGTCGCCGGCCACTCCGCTTTAGACGGAGGAAAGTCCGTCGGCCGAGGCTGCAAGCTGCCAGGTAGCGGGGACAAACGGGTACCGCCGACCGGAAGTCGAGTGGTCACGCGGATTTTGCGCGCGCTGCCGTCGTCCCGGAAAGTTATCCACACGGGTTTTCGGGCGGGTTTGCCTCTGGGTAAACGCCGTTCGGCGATAAAAAGAGTCGAGTTACTCCCAACAAACCTGGGGGATTTACCGTATGCTCCCACAAATATCCTTTTGTCTGTCAATAAGCTGCGTAAAAACCGGTCAGTAAAAATTCGATCATGCGATCAACAAAGTTTTATTGATTGTTTTATGGATGGTGTTCGTTAAAACTCAAAAGTTGTCCTCACCGCAAAAACGTTGTGGAACACGCATGATGACGCAGTGGAACACGTTTTGCACGAGTTATTCACACGATGATGACTGCTGAGTTTTATCTGTTTTAAAGAGATTCTCTTCCTAACGATGTGGATAAACAGCCCTGTGAAAAAGCTCCGTCCATCATCCGGTGCGAGCCTTTCTTCGGTCTGACCGCATCGGCGGAAGAACTTTCAACTCGCCCGGGCTTGCTCGGGACAACGGAAGAAAAAAAGCACTGCCGCCATCGGACCGAAAGTAGGATCACCGATGGCCAATGAGCCCGGCGAATCCCCCTGGCGCAGGCGGTCCCTCGGGGGAGGGCGATCCGAGCCCCGTTCCCTGACTTCTCTGGCCGAAGCCGAGACGGGCGGAGTGGAAGCCACAAGCGCCCACGGGGACCGGTTCCGAGGATTCTTCCCGCTCCGGTCGCCGCTCACCCGCCGGCCCGGAGATCCGGCTGCACGAGCCGCTTTTTCCAGAGCTGGAGCGTCCCGATCAGCAACTCGAAATCTTCCTCGCTCATCGGGTACGGCACCCGCGCCACGAGGTCGTTGTCCAGCGGCACGGGCAGCTCCTTGCGGGCCATGCTCCACGGGGCCGGTTCCGTCCGCGCGGGGCGGACCAGGGGGGCGGCCGCTCCCGGGTCGGGCGGCGCGGCGCGTTCGTCCTCGCTGAACAGATCGCGCTGCCGCTGGGCAGCCGCAGCGATGCCGCGGTCGGCGGGAAAGCTGCCTGGCGAGTGGAAGGGGGTGGCATCCTGCCGGTGTTCGTCCCGCGCGGTCTGGGGCCGCTGCGGGGCTCTGGACGCGTTGGACGACCCTTCCAACGGCCGACGGTCCGTCGAGGAGAGCCCATCCGTTCGTCCGCCGGTTTCCCGGAAACCGTCCTTCGTTCCGCCCGGACCCGGCGAGGCGGGCACCGGCGCCCGCGTGACCGCCGCCCCGGCTCCTCCCGGCCCCGCCGAAACCGCCTGGGCGGGCGGCGCGGCCCCGGCGGCTCCCGTGCCGACGTTCAGCCCCGCGAAGGTCATGGTCTGCTTGTACTCGTCGAGGAATTCGTCCACCGAGGCCTCGTTGAAGGCACGTTCCAGCACGAGAAACCGCTTGAGCGACTGGTCGCTGGGCAATTCCGTCCCGTAGCGTTCCCACAGTTCGGTGTGGATGCGCGGCCCGAGCGCCGCCGTGCGCAGCGCGCCCCGGCGTTCGTCCGAGTCCGGGTCCTTGTCGAGCAGGATGGTCAGCGCGAGGTCCGACAGCTTGACCTGCCGGGTGTCGCCCATGCCCTCGTGATCGACCAGGCCGAACTTCTTGAGCGCGGCCACGCAGGAATACCCCGTCGAGCTGTCCTCCTTGTAGCCCCAGTGCTGCATGGCCACGTTGACCGCCGCGGCGTGCCGGCCTTCAACCTGCCAGAGCACGGCGGCTTTCTCCAGCGCATTGGGCAGGGCGATGTACGGGTACGCGGGGCTGCGGGTGCGGCCACGCTTCTGGCTTTGATGGGGATCATCGACGACGGCCATAAAGGAATGCCGATCAAACTATCCGATTTTATTGACGATGACCATAAAAATATGTTGTGAAGTTCTTCCCATTTTGCCCCGATTTTACGGGCTCTCGAATACGGACTTATTGACAAACAATCGACAGATGCAAACCCCGAAGGTAGGGAGGCCTCTCTGAGACCTTCCCGGACTTTGACGCGAATGCGCGAATAGACTTCTGGCAAAAATCGGAAACCGTCCGCAGATTGCGCAGATTTCCGCAGATGGGAGGGGGAAAAGACCACCCCGAGTAGTCGCAGTCCCTCTGCTGGTCATCGGCAAAAATCTGCGCAATCTGCGGACTTTTGCCGGAGGTCTAACTGCCGATCCGAAAAACCCGGTTCCCAGCCCCGGCAGGGGCGGCAGAGTTTAGCCCGGGGCGTAAGCCCCGGGGAAAAGCGCCATTCGCCCGAAGCCCCGGCAGGGGCGTAAGAAAAACGCGTGGGTTTTCCGGATAGGCAGTAAGCATCTGCGAAATAGAATCTCGGTGGATAGCGATCTCCGAGCGCCATGTTTTCGTGACCGCGCAGCGGTCGAAAAGGCTTGGCAGCATGGCGGCTGCGCCGCAGAGAAATCATGGCGCTCGGAGATCGCCATCCACCTGGAAACCCTCTCGTACATACTTAGAGCGCACCCCGATTGGCTAAGCCTTGCGCTGAATCCTTCCCCAAAGTCCGTCATCCTGAGCGAGTGGAACGAGCCGAAGGACCTTCCACCGTCGAGGGCACCTCAGGCTGACCCAAGGACGATGATCCCGCGGCTGATTCAAACGGGATGCGCTCTAATGCCCGCGACCGGGCGCCCAATCCCAGCAACAATGGGGAAGACCTCGGAGAGGCCTCTACCTGGTGACGTGGAACTCCAACAGCACCCCCGTATGCGCCATCGGCAGCAACAGCCGGGCGTTGACCGCAAAGGCAAGCTCCGGCGTTTCCGCCGCGCATTCCAGCCGGAGCACGACCCGGCCGCCCAGCGAGATCAACTCTCCCACGAATGCCTCGTGCGGACGCAGGCACTCCGACGCCCAGCCCAACTGCGCCGCCACGCCTGCTTCTGGCGGCAACGGGGACACGAGCGTCCACCGGGCTCCCCCGCCCTCCCGTTCCGGTGCGGCTTCGTCCCGGCACTCGTCCGGCTCGCCGAATCGCCACGCCAACTCGGCGTGGCGCTCGGGCATCTTCTCAAAACGCAGGCTCAGCCGTGGCATCCTTCAGCCTTTGAAAGGGTCCAGCACCGGCACGCCCGCCTTGGCGAACTCCCGCACGTGCCGGGTGACCACCGTCAACCCGTGCGCCAGCGCCGTGGCCGCGACGAGGCTGTCCTTGATCGGCATCGTCTGCCCCGTGGCCCGCAGGTCGGCGAGCAGCCGGGCCCACCGCAGCCCCGTGGACGTTTCCCACGGCAGACACGTCACGCGGCTGACCACGCCGTCGAACCAACGGTCGAGCTGCTGCTTGCGGAAACCGTTCGGCAGCAGCAGAATCCCGAAGCGCAGGTCGCCCAGGATGACGGGATCGACCACCAACTCCTGTTCCCGGGTCCGCAGCCAGTCGAGCACGCCATGGTCCGGTTCCGGGCGGGTCGCCTCGCTCAGGACGCTGGCATCGGTCAGGTAAATCACAGCGTGGCGGTCGGTTCGGAATTCACCGGCACGAAATACCCTTTCGTCGGGCAATTCAGCATCCATTCGATCAGGCCCTGATTCAGTGGCGGGGCGCGGCGGACAAGTTTGTATTCGCCCCGTTCCAGACGTTCGATGTCGAATTCCTGGCCGGCCTCGATGGCATCCTGGCGGCGGATTTCCGCCGGTAAAACGATCTGTCCCTTGCTGGAAATGCAGGTGATCATGGAAAGGTAAGATGTCGTCTTACGCGCGGCGTGACAAGGAGGTTCAAGCAGGTGAGAGTGGATTAGGGGATTTGCCGGAGAGCGCCGGGTTGTCGTGCTCGCTGGAGGGAAATGCTCTTGGCCGGACGAAGGCCGATCTCCCGGACGAGGCGACTCCGAAACACCACCGGGAACGAGAACCCGAAATTGTCCGCAGATTTCGCAGATTTCCGCAGACGGGAGAGGAGAGGACAGCCAAGCCAAGCCGTCCCTGTTTTGTCATCTGCGAAAATCTGCGAAATCTGCGGACAATTTCGGGCTTTTGCTGGAAGCCTAACCCAACCCCCCCAGGAGCAAAGGATTACGGGCAACGCCCTGGCACACTTATCAAGGAGCGGCGAGCTTCACCTTGGCAACGGCGGACGCACCGACCGCGTAGCCCGCGCCGGGAGCCAACGTCAGCTTGACGGTCTTTTTGTCGGCGCTTCCGAGCGACTGGCCGGGGTTGATCTGGACGACGGCGCTGGTCTGGCCCGCCGGGATCGTGACGCTGCCGCTCAGGGCCTGATAGTCCGTGCCCGGCGTGGCGTTCCCCGTCACGGTGTAGGCCACCGTCAGGCCGTGCGGCCAGGGCGCCGATAGGGTGAACAGGAACTTGCCCGGGCTGCCGCTGCCCGCGACCACGCGGGGGACCGGAGCCGTGAGCGTCACCGTGGGCACGGTCACCTCCAGGCGATAGAGAAAGGTGCTGTCCGCATCGGAGGCCAGCCCATAGAGGCTCCCGTTTTCGGCCTGGACGAGCCGGGAAAACGGGAACCCAACGGTGGACGAATCCGCCGAGGGAGCGCTGCCGGAAAAGTCGAAGATCGTCGTTTCCGTGCCGTTGGGAGCCACCACCAGGACCGACCCGGTCGAGGGCACGGACTCCAGCGGGGTCGGCGTGATGACGACATAGAAGTTGCCGTCCGGGCCTGGTGTCAGGCCGCGCGGATACCCGGAACCCAACGGGAACACGGTCCGCCGGCCGCTCGGGGTCGTTTTGACCAGGGTGATTCCCGGCACCAGAGCGGTCCCGTCATCTACCGGCGCTACGCTGCCAAGATGGTAAAAGCTGCCCTCGCCATCCTGGAGGAGATTGCCGTTCGGTGCGCCGGTGCGTTTGTTCAACCGCGCGACCTGGGTGACCGTGCCATCCGCCGCCGTGAACCGGAACAACTGACCGAGGGTGCGCAGATCGGGATTGATAGTGTATGGTGCGAAGATCTGCGCGGCGGCACCGTAGAGGTCGCCGTCGACTCCCTGGAGCAAAGTCAAGGGTAAGAGGCTGGTGCCTGCAAAGGGGGAGAAGCTGGTGAACGCCCCGCTCGGAGCCAGCCGGAAGAGCGTCCCGCTGCCCCCGGTGAGGACGGTGGTCCCGGCGGGTGCAGCCGCGCCGTAGAGGTTGCCGTCCTTGGCCAGGAGCAGGCTGTAAGGCCTGCTGCCGTTGTTAAAGGTGTGCAGGGTGGTCGACGAGCCATCCGGCGTCAGCCGGAAGATGGCGTAGAGACCGCCGGCGTTGCTGGTCACGCCGTAGAAATTGCCGTCCACGCCTTGAATCAACTGGGTGGGATAGGCACCATGGGCGCTGGTGAACTGGCGCACGGTGGTCAGCGTGCCGTCCGGAGCTGCCTCAAAAACCGTCCCCGTGGCGTGCGTGTCATCCCGGGTCGTGCCGTAGAGATTGCCGTCGCTGCCCCGGATTAGCCCGGTAAACCTGCCCTCGTCCGAAGACAACGTGTGAATCCGGGTGAGGACGGCACCGGGGGTTTGCGCGAACGCCGACGAGATCGACAGCACCGTGATGCTGACCGCCAACAGCCGCCAGACCCCCCGCCCCTGCCACGACCGAATTGCCTCGAACCCCGGGATCACACGCCGCCATTTCATGGTGGCCGACGGTAGCTCCCACTGCCGAAGGAGGCAAGACACTGCTGCGCCGATTTGGCGGCCTCCTCAGATGTGAATCGCCTGCCCGTAGGCTTGCCCGGTGGCCTCGTGCAGCGTCTCGGCCAGCGTCGGGTGTGCGTGGATGGTCGCCTCGATCTCCTCGTGCGTGGCCTCCAGGTTCACTGCCAGGCCCATCTCCGCGATGAGTTCCGTCGCCTCCGGCCCGATGATGTGCGCGCCGATGACCTCGCCGTGCGGCTCGCCGAACAAAATCTTCGTGAATCCGTCCGCCTCGCCCACAGCTTGCGCCTTGCCGCTGGCCTGGAAGGGGAACTTGCCCACCTTGTATGCAATCCCTTTGTCCTTGGCGGCGCGCTCCGTCAGGCCGACGCTGGCGACCTGCGGCTGGCAGTAGGTGCAGCCCGGGAACACGCTGACCTTGCGCGGTTTCTTGCCGTGGAACATGCCTTCCACGCACTGGATGGCCTCCCAGCTCGCCACGTGCGCCAGCCACGGCGCGCCGATGATGTCGCCCGCCGCATACACGCCCGGCACGCTGGTCTGGTAGGTGTCGTCGGTCTCCAGATAGCCGCGCACGTCCTTCTTGAATTCCAGGCCGCCCGGCAGCACCGGCGACACCCCGATGGCCACCAGCAGCACGTCTGCCTCGACGGTCTGCGCGTCGCCCTTTTCGCCCGTGGCCGTGATCTTCACGCCGTTTTTGAGCACCTCGGTTTTCTCGACCTTCGTGCCGGTCAGCACCTTGACGCCCTGCTTGTTAAAACTCCGCAGCAGCGCCGCGCTGACCTCGTCATCCTCCACCGGCAGGATGCGCGGCATCATTTCGATCAGCGTCACCTGCGTACCGAACGCGTTGTAGAAATATGCGAACTCCACGCCGATGGCCCCCGCACCCATGATCGCCATCGTCTTGGGCCGGGTGGGCAGCGTCATGGCCTGCCGCGCGCCGATGACCGTCGTGCCGTCGAAGGGCAGCCCGGGCAATTCCCGCGTGGAGGTACCCGTCGCCAGCAGCACCTTGTCCGCCGTGTGCGTCTCCTCCTTGCCGTCCGCCGCTTGGACGACCACGGTCTTCGCGTCCTGGAACGTTCCGTAGCCGCGCAGATAGTCGATCTTGTTCTTCTTGAAGAGGAATTCGATGCCCTTGGCCATCTTGTCGGCCACGCCGCGCGAGCGCCCGATGATCTTGGTCCAATCGAAGCCCAGGTTGTCGAAAGTGAACCCGAATTCCGCCGCCCGGTGGCTCATCACCTGGTAAAGCTCGGCGTTGCGCAGCAGGGATTTCGTCGGGATGCAGCCCCAATTCAGACAGGTGCCGCCCGCGCGGTCGCGCTCGACGACGGCCACTTTCTTGCCCAACTGCGCGGCGCGGATGGCTCCGACGTAGCCCGCTGGTCCTCCCCCGATGACGATCAGATCGTAATTCATAAAAACTTGGCCTCTCATGGAAGTTCCGCCGCGCCGGAACGCGGGGAAGCCGTTACCGTAAACCGGCAGCGGGAAGGTTCAAGGGATGAAGCGCCCTCAGCGGTCGGACGAAGTGGAAAACGCGATGCGCTCGTAGATTTCGGCCAGCGCGATCTCGCACTGCACACTCGCCAGTGGAAGCACCTCCGCCGGTGCGTTGTATTCGCGGAAGGTCCACCCGCCGTCGGTCTGCCTCGTAAAATGCCCGATCCGCATTCGGTCCGTGGAAACAAGCACGTAGTCGGTCAGCGATTCCAGCAACTGGTAACGGGAAAACTTGTCGCCGCGATCAAACGCCTCCGTGCTGGGCGAAAGGATTTCGAAGATGACCTGCGGGTTGAGCAAACTGCGTGGACGGGAGGTGCCATCGAACTTCGGTTCGCCGCAGACCACAGTCAGGTCAGGATACGTCCACAGGCCACCGGCTTTCGCTCGCACCCGCAGATCGCTGGAAAAAGAACGGCACGGTCGCCCTTCAAAGCGACTGCGGAAAATGTGCGTTAGATTATCCGCAATCTCGACATTCTCAGGCTCGGAACCGGCCATCGCATAAATCTCGCCAGCGACGAACTGACTCTTGTACGCGGCTTTGGCTTCAAGCTCCGCGTACTCCTCCTGGGTAAAGGCGCGTTTGGGCAAAGCGCTCATGGCCTTTTACTGTATCACTCTCCGGCTCCCCTGCCTACAACAGCATCAACAGCGGCGCTTCGATCAGCTTGCGCAACTCCGCTAGGAACTGCGCCCCAAGCGCGCCATCCACCACGCGGTGATCGCAGCTCAGCCCGAAGTCGATCCGCTGCCCGGCCACGACCTCCCCGGCGGCGTTGACCACGGGCTTCTTCACCAGCGCGCCGACGGACAAAATCGCGGCCTGCGGCGGGTTGATAATCGCATCGAAACTGTCAATTCCGTAACTGCCCAGATTTGACACTGTGAAAGTGCCGCCCTGGTATTCGTCCGGCTTCAGTTTCTTGGACCGCGCCCGCACCGCCAAATCCTTCACTTCCAAACTGATTTCCGTCAGGGATTTAACGTGTGCGTCCCGGATGACCGGGGTCACCAGACCGTCGTCCACCGCGACCGCGACCGCGAGATTTACACTGCTAAATTCGATCACCGCGTCGCCTGCGAAACTGGCATTTACCTTCGGAACTTTCGCCAGCGCGGTCGCCGTGGCTTTGAGGATCAGGTCGTTGAAGCTGACCTTGTTGCCGTCCTTCTCGGCGGCCGCGTTGATCTCCGTGCGCAACTTGGCCATCGGACCGGCATCCACCTCGATGTGGAGATAGAAATGCGGGATGCTCGTTTTGCTTTGGAGCAACCGGTCCGCGATGGTTTTGCGCATCCCGGTCAGCGGAATCCGCGTTTCCTTCTGCGGCAGACCGGGGGACTTCGCGGGTGCCTTGGCTGCGGGCGCAACCGTAGTCTTCGGCGCATTCGGAGCCGCGGAGGCGGCAGGCGTCACGACCGGGCTGGCCTTTGCCGGCCCGCCCGTGCCCGAGGAAGACGCCAGCACATCGCGCTGGATGATCCGCCCCCCCGGTCCCGACCCCGTCAATCCGCCCAGCGCGATGCCCTGCGCCAGCGCCACTTTCCTGGCCAGCGGCGAGGCTTTCACCCGTTCGCTGCTCCCCTCCCCGCCGCCGTTGCTGCCGGTCGGCGCGGTGCCCTGCTCGGCATCCGTCGCGTCCGCGACGCTGGCGGCCTCGGCAATCTCCCCGCCCCGGGCGACCGCCGGAGCGGATTGCGCCGGAGTCAGCGCTTTGGCATCACCGCTGGCGGATTTTGCCGCTGGAGCGGATTGCGCCGGAGCCGCCTCACCCTTGCCCTGAATCACCGCGATCTTCTCGCCGACATTCACCTTCTGGCCTTCCTGTACGTAGATTTCCGCGAGGACGCCGTCCTCGAACGCCTCCATTTCCATCGTCGCCTTGTCGGTCTCGACCTCGGCGATCACGTCGCCGGAGGACACCTTGTCGCCCTTCTGCTTTTTCCAGGAAACGAGCGTGCCCTCGGTCATCGTGTCGCTCAGTTTGGGCATGGTGATTTCGGCCATAGAATCGGGAGGATCAGCGGGTGGATCGCGTTTGGAGTGGAGTAGAACGATGCCGGAGGATAAGGTAGTGATCAACGGTGAGTTTCAGATTTCACGCCGCTGATGCTGGCTCGCAAGCATCATCAACTTCTGTCATCCTGAGCGGAGCTAGGAACGAACGCAGTCGAAGAATGACAGACTTCGGAAATTCCGCCCGACCAAAGCTGGTCAGCGTACCTTCTCACCCAAATTTTTGCGAAATGTTCCATGTGGAACATTGTCTATCTGCCGCTCTGCCACTACGTCGGGCAAACTTCCAGCACTGCCGCCACGATTTTATCCGCGCTCGGCAGCACCGCT
>CAHJWO010000113.1 GCA_903642295.1 PVC group bacterium
TGCCCGCGTAAAGCTGCTGGCGCAACGCCGTACCGGCCTGCGTGGGGTTGCCCTCCGTCCAGCCCTCCCACACGCCCTGGAGCGCCGCCGCGCAACGCGCATCGCCGGGCGGCAGCGTGCCCACCCAGGCGAGTGCCGCCGAAGCGTCCGTCTGGCCCCAGGCGCGGCTGGCGAGGTTGAGCGACCGGGAAACCGGCCCCCGGTCCAAGGGCTGGGCGGCCACGAACTTCGTCGCGCCCGCCGGGTCGAACGTGGACCATTGGGTGATCGCCCGCACTAGCAGGCCGCTCGCGGCAGTGCTGTTGAGAAAGCGCATCCCGTCGCTGGCCAGCCAACTGGCGGCGGCGTCGGGATGGAAGGCGGTCCAGGTGTCCACCAGTTGGCGCGCCAGGGTCGTGCGCAGCACGCCTTCGCGCACGCCGTCGAGCAGGCCGATGGCCTGGTCGGGATGGGTCCCGGCGAGAAAGCCGACGACTGCAGTGAGCGCGCCGTTGCGGTCGCTGGCGGCGGGCCGGGCGAGGAGCGCCTGCCCGATCTGCGTGCATTCGGCCGGGGATAGGTTGTCCAGCAGGCGGCGGCAGCGGTCGCCGTCGCCCGCCACGGCGAGCAGCGCGGCGAGGCGTTGGTCGCTCGTGGCCCGCCGGGGCAGATTACCGGCGGCGGGGTCGAAATCGTTGGTCTCCTTGCCGGTGGAAGCGGCGGCGGGCGCGGCGGATTCGAGCCGGGCGAGCCGGGCGTCCTGCGCGCGTTGCGTGTGCAGCAGGCCCAGGCCGAGGATTCCGTTGCATACCATGGAAACGACTGCCGCCGTGCCCAGCAGGATCGTCAAGACCCCGGCGGCGGGCGGAGATGGAGGTGGGGGCGGCGGCGCGGCGGGCGGCGGGGAAAGCGGGGGAACGGGAGCCAGGGGCACGGTCGCGCAGGGTACCGGAACGCCCGGGGCAGCGGCAAGATCATTCGGGGGAATCAGGACTTCCAGAGGAAGGTTCAAGCTTCAAAAAACCAATCTCCAAGGAAGGTCGAAGGTTCAAGGTTCAAGGGAGAAGAGGGCACCGGAACACTTTCGCCGGAGGTGTCATGCCCGGCGGTTCCCGGAAGGGCCGGCGGCCCACGACGGACGGCTGGGACAGCCGGTCCCTACCTGACTAAAGCTGCGACCTGATCAACTCGAAGACAAACGTGTTGTCCACGAAGCCGCGCAACCGCTCGCTGCCCGGGCCGAACCCGGCGGCAATGGCGTCGTCGGCCACGTTCGCGGCGTAGGGCGCGTAAAACGCCGCCGGAGCGGGGGGCGTCGGCGAGGGCGCGGTGTTCGGGGTGGGCGGCGGTCCCGCCGGACCGGTGGCCCACGCCAGCGAGGGCAGGCCGGACGCGTTCATCCCCAGCAAGGCCACGCCGTGATCCTGCCGCAGCGGGTAACCGTTGACCGTCATGCCGCCGGTGGACTCCCCACCCGCCACGAGCACCAGCGTCTTGCTGCCCGCGTACTGGAGTGCCTGATCGACCGCACGGTCGAGTTCGAGGGTTTCCTGCAAGGCGTGCTCGCCGTCGTTGGCCAGCGCCGCGCGTTCGATCAAGCCGGCGTCCACGACGAGCACGTAGCCGCCCGCGCGCTTCTGGAGCGTTTCGATGGCCGTCCGCACGAGGTTGGCGAGCCGGGGCTGCGAGCCGTCCGCCGGGGCCTGCCCGCCGAATGCGAGGCCCTCCGTCCCGAATAGACCCAGCAGCTTGGGTCCCAGCGCGGGCGCGACCTCGGAAAGCAGGTCGCTCGTGTTGGCCAGCGACTTGTAACCGCGCCCGGTCAGTTCGCGGACCAGGTTGCGCCCATCGCGCCGGGTGCCGCCGGGCACCGGCTCGAAATCATTGCGCCCGCCGCCGAGCATCACGTCCAGGCTGGCCTCCGCGAGCTGGACGGCCAGCGGGGCGCGCTCGCGGCAGTCGGCGGCGTGGGCGTAGAAAGCCGCCGGGGTGGGATCGGCCAGGCGCGTGTTGGTGACCAGCCCGGTGGCGCGGCCCCGTTGTTTGGCCAGTTCGAGGAGGGTGGCGCGTTTCCGACCCGCCGGGTCGATGCCCAGAGTGCGATGGTTCACCTTGGCCCCGCAGGCAAGGGCGCTGGCGGCGCTGGCGGCGTCGGGCACGGCGAAGTCCGCCGAATGGGTGGTCAGCAGGGCGAGGTGGGGTAGGGAGTTGATGGCGAGGCGGCGGTCCGCGCCACCGTCGTAGAGACGGGCGGCGGCGAGGCGGCTGCTGGTCAGCCCCTCCCCAACGAAGAGGATGATGCCGAAAGGCTTCTGCTCGGCGTACGCGCGGAAGTACAGCACGCCCGAGCCGATGAAGAGGGCCAGCAGGGCCAGGGCCAGCAGGTGGTTGCGTTGTTTCATTACAGACGATGCAGGATGCAAGATGCAGGATGCAGGATACAGGCGGAAGAAGAAAAATGCGGGAGGCGGGGGCGGAATCGGTGGAGGCGGAAAGAACGATGCCTCGCCGCCAAGGCATCTGTCAGGCCGGACATCCGCTTTGCCTCTGACATCCGTTGGAGGGAAGCAGGGTCAAGGGAGGCGACGGCTTACCGGGCGGCGGGGTTGCGTGGTACTTTTCGCATCAGGACTGCTCCGGCCTCGCGCCTCCTTGCATCCTGCATCCTGCATCTTCTTCTCATGGCATCTCCCGTCATTCTCATCATCCGCGACGGTTGGGGCATCAATCCCGACTCGCCCGACCACGCCGAACGCGACGGCGACGCCACCGTTCTCGCCCGCACGCCTTTCACCGACGAAATGATGGCGAAATATCCCCACGGCAAGCTCAGCGCCAGCGGCCTGGACGTAGGCCTGCCCGCGGGCCAGATGGGCAACTCCGAGGTGGGTCACCTCAATCTCGGCGCGGGGCAGATCGTTTATCAGGATCTCACGCGCATCTCCAAGTGCATCGCCGACGGCCAGCTCGCGCTCAACCCGGTGATCCAGGAGGCCTTTGCCAAGGCCGCCAAGCCCGGCAAACGGCTGCACTTTATGGGCCTGCTGAGCGACGGCGGCGTCCACAGCCACGTCGATCACCTCGTCGCGCTCTGCAACATCGCCCACGAAGCCGGGGTCAAGGAGATCATGGTCCACGCGTTCATGGACGGGCGCGACACCTCGCCCACCGGCGGGGTTCAGTACATCGAAGACGCCGAAGCGAAGCTGGTCGCCAGCGGGGCGCAGATCGTCACGCTGATCGGGCGCTACTACGCGATGGACCGCGACAAACGCTGGGAGCGTACCAAGCTGGCCTACGACGCCATCGTGTGCGGCAAGGGCACGCTTTGCGCGCAGGACCCGCGCGAAGCCATCGCGCCGCTCTACGGCGAGGGCACCACCGATGAATTCCTGCCGCCGATGGTTTTCACGCCGCCGTCCACCGACGAACCCCGCGTGCGCGATGGCGACGTGGTATTCTTCTTCAACTTCCGCGCCGACCGCACCCGGCAGCTTTCCGAGGCGTTCCTCAAGAAGAAGTTCGGCGGTTTCCAGCGCGACGTGTTTCCGAAGGTCCACTATGTGACGCTGACCCAGTACGATGCCACCTACAAATGCCCGCACGTCTTCCCGCCGCAGACGCTGGCGGGCATCCTGGGCGAGGTCGTCTCGGCGGCGGGCAAGAAACAGCTCCGCATCGCCGAAACCGAGAAGTACCCGCACGTGACGTATTTCTTCAACGGCGGCATGGAGCCGCCTTTCCCGGGCGAGGACCGCAAGATTGTGCCCTCACCCAAGGTCGCCACTTATGACCTCCAGCCCGAGATGAGCGCCGCCGGGGTCATCGAGACCGTGCTGACAGCCCTGCCCAATTATGATCTGGTGATCCTCAATTTCGCCAACCCGGACATGGTCGGGCATACGGGCGTCGTGGAAGCGGCGATCAAGGCGGTGGAGACCATCGACGACGGCGTGCGCCAGGTGTTGGAGAAAACGCTGGAACTCGGCGGCAGGGCGCTCGTCACGGCGGACCACGGCAACTGCGAATACCTGTGCAATCCCGACGGCTCGCCCAACACCGCGCACACGACGAATCTGGTGAGCATTGTTTACGTGGCCGCCGACGCCGCGGGCTTCCGCGTGGAGGACGGCGTCCTCGCCGACGTGGCCCCGACAATTCTGGGTCTGTTGGGTATCGCACGGCCCACGGCGAT
Organism: PVC group bacterium; assembly: GCA_903642295.1. Taxonomy (GTDB): domain Bacteria; phylum Verrucomicrobiota; class Verrucomicrobiia; order Chthoniobacterales; family SZAS-18; genus CAHJWO01. The sequence goes on from CAHJWO010000113.1 coordinate 4,175, forward strand.
GACCGGCCAGAACCTGCTCGTCCCCGTGGGGGAGGAGAAAAATGCGGCGTGAATCTTGCAGTGGCAGCGACCGGTCCGGGGAATGGATGACGCGGCACCATCCCACTCAAACCAGCGGCACCCCTGCTGCTTGGGCTGCGCCTCGCAAGGCTTCGTCTAAGTATGTACGAGCAGGTTTCCAGGTGGATGGCGATCTCCGAGCGCCCTGTTTTCGGGACCGCGCAGCGGTCTGAAAGGCTCGGAAGCATGGCGGCTGCGCTGCAGGGAAAACATGGCGCTCGGAGATCGCCATCCACCGAGATTCTATTTCGCAGATGCTTGGTGGTTGCAGGTTACCGCTGGAAGAAACCTTTACCGAGCACAACTTGCAGACCGATACTCCGGGCGATTCATCAAGTGACGCCTTGCGGTCACTGAGGTATTTACCCTAGGGGGAATCAGGTAAACACCCTGTGGTATGTTCCGGGGATTCTGCGTACACATGTCAGTGTGATTCCTAACCCGACCCGCCGCTGCCTCGTCCAACTTCGTCCGAAGCGCCGGTTTCGGGATGATCCTGCTTCCTGCGAGGCGGGTTCCCGCACCGACCGCGATCTCGGCCCGGTCACGGAGCCCGTCTCGACCCCGCCCCCCGCTTCGGCGGCCACCTCACCCTCGCCCGCCCCGGTTCCCGCCCCCGGCGCGGTGCCCCGCAAGCGCATCCTCGTGGTGGACAATGAGCCCGCCTCCACGCGCCTGGTTCGCCTGACCCTCGAACGCACCAATCTGTTCGAGATTTGCGAGGTCAACGATCCACTCAGCGCGCTGGCCGTCGCCCGGCGCTTCCAACCCCATCTTGTTCTGCTCGACATCGAGATGCCCAAACTGGATGGCAGCGCCGTCGCCAAACAGCTCCGCGGCGAACAAGCGTTTCGCCATCTGCCGATCCTCTTCATGACCAGTCTCGTGACGCCCGAGGAAGCCGACCAGCACCTCTACGCGGCGGGCAGCCGGGTCCTCGCCAAGCCGGTGACGATCTCCAAGCTGATGCAGTCCGTCGCCGAGATGCTCAGCAACATCCTCACCACCGGACACGCTTCCGCCGCCTGAGACGGAGGGACCGGGCTCCGCGCAGTCCACCCAACCCGGGGAAACGAGGGAATCCGCCACACCGCACACAGGAGCCGACACCCACCAGCAGGTTTGCCTTCGGTGTCTTTTCTCCACGTCCGTGGTCTGTCCCACCGCTCGCATCCCCCACCCTCCGTCCGCTTTATGCTTCCTGAATCCATCTTTGCCACCGCCAAAATCCTCATCGTGGACGACGAACTTTCCAACGTCGTGCTGCTGGGATATATGCTGCGCGCCGCCGGGTACGAGTCGGTGCGCAGCACCACGAATTCCCGCGAGGCAATGGCTCTCTTCGAGGAACAGCCGCCGGACCTCATCCTGCTCGACCTGATGATGCCTCCTCCCGACGGGTTCGAACTCATGCACCGGCTCGGCGAGCGGATTTCCCGCGACGATTGCCTGCCCATTCTCGTCCTGACGGCGGATGTCACCCCTGCGACCAAACACAAGGCGCTGCAGGCCGGGGCCGCCGACTTCCTGATCAAGCCTTTCGACCACGTGGAGGTTTTGCTGCGCATTCGCCACCTGCTGCACATGCGCGCCCAACATCAGCAATTGGCGCGGCAAAAGGACGTGCTCGAAGAAACCGTCGTGGAACGGACGGTCGAACTGCGCCTGACGTGCAGCCAGTTAGAACATGCGTTGAACGAACTGCGCCTGGCCCAGCAGCAGATGATCCAGCAGGAACGCATGAGCGCCCTGGGTTCGATGGCCGCCGGTCTGGCGCACGATTTCAACAACGCGCTTTCCCTGATCCTCGGCTACAGCGAATTGCTCCAGGGCGATCTCATGGGCACGGCCTACGAGGCGCATTCCGACGAGTTCCTGGGGACGATCATCACGGCGGCGCAGGACGCGGCGAAAATGTTCAATCGCCTGCGGGCCTTCTACCGCGCGCAGGAGACCGAGGACCAGCGCGCCGGCGTGGACCTCAACGCCCTCGTGGAACAGGCGGCGACGCTCACCCGCCCGCGCTGGCACGGGCAGGCGCTCGCGCACGGTGCGGCCATCCGCCTGGCCTTCGAGCTGGCTCCGTCGCTGCCGCCGCTGGTCGCGGATGCCTCGGAGTTGCGCGAAATGCTCACCAACCTCGTCTTCAACGCCGTCGATGCCATGCCCCAAGGCGGCACGTTGACCCTGCGCACCCGCCACGATGCCGCCGCCCCTCTCCCCGGTCCCTCGGACGCGGATTCCGGCGCGCTGATCCTGGAAGTCGCCGACACGGGCACGGGCATGAGCGAAGACACCCGGTGCCGCTGCCTGGAGCCGTTTTTCACGACCAAAGGCGACAAGGGAACCGGCCTCGGGCTGGCGATGGTTTACGGAACGGTCCAGCGGCACGAGGGCACCATCGAACTCCAGAGCCAGCTCGGGGCGGGCACGTGTTTTGTCTTGCGGCTGCCCTTGCGCCCGCCGGGGCCCGCGTCCGAGGCCGGTCCGCCCCCGGGTGAGCAACCGCCCCGGCGGGTGCTGGTGGTCGACGACGAGCCGATTTTCAGCGGCATCCTGCGCCGTTACCTGACCCGGGATGGTCACACGGCTGACACCGCCGCCGACGGGCGCGAGGCCCTGGAGAAATTCCGCGCCGCCGGCCCGGCGGGCTTCGATCTGATCATCACGGACCAGGGGATGCCCGGGATGTGCGGCGAGCAGTTGGCGATGCAGATCAAAGCCCTGGCCCCATCGGTCCGGGTCATCCTGATCTCGGGTTACGGAGGGTTGGACGACGCGGCCTCCGCAGTCTATCCTTCGGTGGACCTGTCGCTGACCAAACCGTTGACGCAAGCCGCCCTGCGGGCCGCGATTCATCAGGTGATGTCAGCCTCCGCCGCGCCTGTTCCGTCTCCCCCGCGCAGGTCGGAGCGCCCCGAGACCCGCCGTATCTCGACGTTGGGAACCATCCAATCCCGCCTGAATCTCACCCATCGAGCGGCCTAAAAAAAGGTAGGGACGGCGGTCCCTCGCGTCCCGTCGAAAGGTCGGGACGGCGGTCCCTCGCCGTCCCCATCGGGCCGCAGGCCCCTCTTCTCCGAAGGGGAATGGCGACCTCCGGGCGCCGTTGAGCCCGCCCGTGCGGATGGCGGCCGCATCATCCCCGTTCGGCCCCGTACCCATATCGGGGATTCAACGTCGCCAGCACCGCGTTCATAAAATCCACATCCTTCGGCCCGAGATAATCCGTGTACCCGCCGACTTTGCCCCGCCGCACCTTGTAGCTATCAGGATCGTCCGCGTTCTTGGGCCGCAACGCCTCCTTGTTCAGATCGGTCACCAGTTCCGACCCCTTCGCGCCCTTCGTGCCAGCCTCCAGCCGCCGCATGTTCTCGAACGAACTGATCTCCACCGCCCGGGCCAGCGCCTCCTCGTCCAGCGCCACGGTCGGCAGCAAAAATCGCAGCGCCGCCGAGAACGCTTTCCCCGGGTCGCGCCGCGCATCCTCGTACCGCAGCAGGTACAGCCGCCCGGGATCACTCCACTCCTCCAGCCAGCGGTTCATGATGGCCACCACCCGCTTGATCCCGAACACCGGATGCCGCAGCAGCGCGGGCAGATCGTCCTCGAACGTGCCGGCGCGTTTCTGGAGGTGGAAAAACAGCGACACCATCACGTCCCGGGGGTCGCGCGCCACCAGCAGGATCGGCTTGTTGAGCGTGTCCTCGCGCGGGATCAGCCACTTGCCGCGCAACCGCTCGCCGACCTGTTCCTTCGCCTTGTGCTCCCACAGATCGTGGGTGTAGCATAACACCGGCAGTGCCGAGGCCGCCGCCGGACGCGCCGCCACCGAGAAATTGCCTTTCCCCCATTCGGAAAAGTACGCCGTCAAAAACACGCGCACCCACGTCCGCCCGCTTTTCTGGATGGACACCACGAACGCATCCGCCGACCGGAACGTGGCGGCATGGCGGCTGAAATTCCAGCGCGGATAACGCCAGGCATACGGCAGCTTCTCGGCCAGGGGCCAGTGCGTCGGGTTGAAGAGGCCGGCCAGATCCACGGTGGCCGGACTATGGAGCAGATCGGAGACGTGGAAAAGGGACAAGATTCGGGCAGGGTGGTTAATTCTGGATCTTCTCCCAGCATCGTTTTGGCTTGCCTCCTGGCCGGGACTCGGCTAATCCCGGGGGCGCTATGGCCGACAAAACCATCCGACTCGAAGAAAGCGTCCCCGGCCCCTGGTACGTGGACGATACCTGCACCCCCTGCCACGTGTGTCTGGACGAGGCCGGGCCGCAATCGGGGTTTCATCTGCTCCAGTACACCGAGGACGAGTCGAAGGTGATCTTCGTCAAGCAGCCGCAAACGGACGACGAGTTGCTGGCTGCGCGCAACGCCCTGGAAATCTGCCCGCAGAACGCCATCGGCGACGACGGAGACTGAGGCAGGCAGAAGGATGAAGGCAGAAGGCAGAAGGATGAAGACAGAAAATTGGAGACCGGGATTCTGCGGAAGGTTATCAAGACAGTCTGGAAACTGCCTGCTGTATTAGCCAAGCCTTCTGCCTTCTGCCTTTTGCCTTCTGCCTTCTGCCTTCTGCCTTCTGCCTTCTGCCTTCTGCCTTCTGCCTTCTGCCTTCTGCCTTCCTTGCAGTGGGCTGGCTTCCGGTCGATGGTCGGGGCAAATGCACTCGTCCCGTCCGTCGTCCGCTTCCGCGCTGCTGTGCGCTGCCGCCTTTTGCCTCGCTGCTGTCCCGGGCGTACGTGCGGCGGACCAGCCCACCCCGGTCCCCTCTCCTGCTGCTGCTACGGCGACTCCCGCCGCCGCCGACCTCGCGCCCCTCGCGCCTCCCACCCCGGAAATCCTGGCGGATGTGGCCGCCCATGCCAGGAGCGGCGATGACCTGTGGGCATACATCAAGAAATACAGTGGCACCGACGACCTGACCGGGATTGATCCCAGCCTCGACCAGGAGGCCAAGATGACCAAGGCGCGCGAGATCATCCGCGACAAGGTCGCCCACCTGCGTCCGGCGGTCGATGAATTGCTCAAACGCTACCCCCAGGATGCCCACCGCTGGGACGCGAAGCTGATGCGCGTGATTTTTTCCAAGGAGGAGAACAGCATCTCCGAAGAGGACGCGGACAAGGCTTTTCACGAGATCGCCGACGCCCCGGACGCCTCCGTCGATTCCAAGCGGCAGGCGCGCGGCGCCCTGCTCCAGGAAACCCTGGAAAAGGCGGACCCGCTCAGCGGCCTGACCCCGGAGATCGAAAAACAGCTCGCCGCCTACGAGAAAGATTTCGCGGACGATCCGGTCGGCGAGCAATTCGTCGGGCTGCGCCTGAAGCTGCTGCAATTTACACCGAGCAAGATCAACGCGGTGTTGGCCGGGCTCGCCAAGAGCCCAAACAAGGCGACCGCCGACGCCGCTGCGCAGCAATTGGCGCTCCGCACCACGCCCGTCGATTTGAAGTTCACCACGCTGGACGGCAAGGAGATCGACTTCGCCAAGCTGCGCGGCAAGGTCGTCCTGATTGACTGCTGGGCGACCTGGTGCGTCCCGTGCATCGTGAAGTTGCCGGAACTCCAGGCGCTCAACCAGAAGTTCAAGGACAAGGATTTCCAGATGGTCGGCGTTTCTCTCGACGACGACAAGGCGGAGGTCGAGAAGTTCGTCAAATCCAAGAACATCACCTGGCCCCAATATTGCGACGCCAAGGTTTGGAAAAACGAGGTCAGCGCGCACTTCGGCGTGACCGATCTGCCAGCGGCCTTTCTGGTGGATAAGCAAGGCCTGGCGCATCCCGTGGACCCCGACGCGGACCTGGACGCCGAGATCGGCAAGCTGCTCGCCGTCGGCAGCAAGGAATAAGCATGCCGCAGGCGATCCCGAGCCCTTCGCCAGTCTTATTTGGAGGGACGACGGATGGTTTTTCCGTCCGCTGGCCGGGGGTGGCCCGTTTGTAAAGAAAACCCTTATGACCAACGAGGAACGCGATCTGATCACCGGCCTGTTCAACCGTCTGCGTTCGGCGGATAATCCGCAGAAGGACGGGGAAGCGGAACGACTCATCCAGCAATCCACCAGCGCCCAGCCCAGCGCGCCGTATCTGCTCGTGCAGACCGTGCTGGTGCAGGAACACGCGCTCAGCAATGCGCAGGCGCGCATCCAGCAACTGGAGAAGCAATTGGCGGCGGCAAAACCGGGCCAGACGGAGGGCGGGGTTGGCAGTTTTCTTTCCGGATTGTTCGGCAGCCACCCGTCAGCATCGCCCACCCCGCCCAGCCCCGCCGCACAGACGAGGCCGCAGCCGCCTCCCGTGCCTGCGCAACCAATGCCCGCGCAAGGTTACGCCCAACCGGCACCCCTACCTTATCCTTCGACGGTCAATATGCCGCCCAGCGCGGGCGGCGGGTTTCTGAAGGGCGCCTTGGGGACGGCGGCGGGCGTCGCGGGCGGCGCACTCCTGTTTCAAGGGATCGAAAACCTGCTCGGGCACAACGCCGGGCCGTTCGGCGGTGGTGGGTTCTTCGGGGGTGGTGGCGGTGGTGGTTTCGGTGGCCGACCGGAGATCATTGAGAACCGCGAGGTGATCAACAATTATTACGACGAGCGCGGCAACCAAACTCAGGGTGACGGCGGCAACAGCAGCTTTCTGGGCGCGGGCGGCAACGAGGAAGTCGGCTTCCACCCGGCTGCGGCCAGCGAAGACAACCGTTACGACAGCGGCAACAGTGGCGATACGGACGGCAACGGCCCGTTGTATTCCACTCCGCCTACCGATGACCCTGATCCCAACAGCGGGGACACGGATGGGGACGGCCCGTTGTATTCAACGCCGCCGACCGACGACGCGGACACCAGTACCGTGGATAATACCTACGATAGCGGCAGTGCGGATGCGGGCAGCGGAGACAGCGGTGGTGGTAGCGATGACAGCAGTTATGTTTGATGTTTTAGGCTCACCTTGCCATCCGTTGCGTAGCGCCCTATTTTCGCGTGATGAGTACGCTCACTGAAATCGAAGCTGCTGCAGCTTCCCTTCCCGATGAGCAAAAGGAAGAACTGCTCCGCTTCCTCGCTATGAGGCTACGCAAAGAACAAACTTTGCCGGAACCGCGCGTTTACAGCGACGAAGAAGTGGCAGCGATGGTTGCTGAAGACGAGGCGGATGGAGCGCGCCTCCGGCCCGGGAATTGAGGATCTTTCTCGACAGCAGTGCCGTGCTTGCCGCGAGTATATCGAGCACCGGTGCATCGCGGGAAGTTTTTCGTCTTGCAGGCCGTCAAGGATGGCTGTTACTCACTTCGCCGTGGGTGTTGCGTGTTGCGGGAGACGGAGCGCAATCTTGTAGGTAAACCGTCGGAGGCCGTCCGCACCTGGGCACAGTGCGGACGATGCTCGTCATGGAGGGTGACGAACTCGCTTTCGACTGGCCTATCCTGTTCGAAGCTTCCAAGGACAAGCCCGTGCTTTTCACCGCTCTCGCCTGCACGGACGTACTGTTGACACTGGATCGACGTGATTTTCGTGAACTTCTCGGTAAAACGATTTACGACTTGCGGGTGCTGACACCCGGCGAGTTTTTGCGTACGGAACGCGAGGCGGGGCGACTGCTTTCACGACCGGACTGGTAAAGGTGGCAGACCGATATCCGGGGCAGCGAGATTTTGCCCTTGGGCAGAACCTCTGTATCTTGCAGTTCGCTCTTTTCCCGCCATGTCTGCCCCGGCTGCCGCTCCCGAAAATCCCGTCTCCGTTTCACCGCCGCTTGCCCCGGCGGCTCCGCGCCCGGCGTTGGCGTCCACGCGTCCCGCGTGGCAGCGGCACTCGCTCTTCAAATTCTTCGCGTCGGTCAAACTGGCGGTGGTGCTGTTGAGCGTGATCATCGTGGCCAGCATCGCCGGCACGATCTACGAGACCAGCTTCGACGCGAAAGTTGCCCGCGCTTACATCTACAACGCATGGTGGTTCGACCTGTGGCTAACCGTCCTGTGCGTGAACCTCGCCTGTGCGGCGTTCTCGCGGCTGCCCTGGAAGCGCCACCACACGGGCTTTCTCATCACCCATCTGGGAATCATTACCCTGCTCATCGGCGCGATGATCGGGCGCGGTTGGGGAATTGAAGGGACGATGACGCTGTTCAAGGATCAGCCGCCCAACAATCAACTCATCATCGACCAGCGTGTGCTGCGGGTGGAGGAAGCGGGCGTCGAGGCACGGCAGTACCCGGTGGAGATCATCGGGCGCAAGCCGACCCCGGCGCACCCGTGGTCGCTCGGGCAGACGGCGGGCGGCTGGGACCTCCAACTCGTGGATTATGCAGCGCTGATCGACGCCACCTTCGAGCCGCAGGCCGTCCCGGCGGGGATGCCCGCGGCGGGGGCGCAACCGGCGGTGCGCGTGCGGCTGGTGACGCAGCGCGTCGGCGCGACGTTGGACCAGTGGCTGCTCGCCGGGGACGCGGATCACGGGACGCTGGATTTATCGGGGTTGGCGAGCGTGCAGTTGCGGCGCGGGGTCGCGCCGGAATCCGTCGCGGCTGCGGCCACGGAAGCCGGTCCGGTCGGGGTGGCCCCGGTGTCCGGGGCGTTATCCGTGGCGGCGCCCCCCGCGGTCAGCGAGGCGTTCGTCGCCCTGGCGTTAAACCCGGCGCAACTCATCTCCGTGCCTGCGCCGGGCAGCACGCCGTCGGGCGCGGCGGTGCGCCTGAGCGTCGATGCCGCCAGCGGCAAGAAGACCGTATTCGTCGATTGGCGCGGGGCGACGTGGAGCTTCGATCTCGACGCCGAACGCGGCAAGGACGAGAGCCTGAGCGATTCAGGCCTCAGCGTGCGGGTGGAGGACTACTGGCCGGACTTCGTCATGAAGGACGGCAAACCCGCCACGGCGTCGCCGGACCCGCGCAACCCGGCGGTGCTCGTGCGCATCACGGGTAAGCTGCCCGCACCATCCGCCGACGAGCCGTCCGTGGCGTCCGCCCCGGCCCCGGCGCTCGCGCCCGGCACGCC
>CAHJWO010000114.1 GCA_903642295.1 PVC group bacterium
CGCGCGGCTTTGCCTCAAACCTGCCCAGGATGGCGGCGAGCCGGGACCTTGTCGCCTCCGGCCAGAGATCGCGCGGGGTGATGATCGCCGTATCCAGCGCGCGGTGTTCCGGCCAGTCGGCCACCTTCGGGAAGCGGGGAATTACCCGGGCCAGAATGCCCTTGGCCGTGTCGGCGTTCGCCAGCAGGTGACCGATGACCGTTTCCACGCTGACGGGTGCTTCCCCGGTTTTCCAGCAGTCGTAATCCGTCACGAAAGCCACCGAGGCCATCGCCATCTCCGCTTCCCGCGCCAGCTTCGCCTCGGGCAGGTTGGTCATCCCGATCACGTCGAATCCCAGGTGCCGGTTGGCTTCCGATTCCGCCCGGGTCGAGAACGCGGGGCCATCCATGTTGACGTAGGTGCCGCCATCGTGGGCAGGCAACCCCATTTCCTTCGCCGCTTCGTGGACCAGCGCGCGCAAGTTCGCGCTCGTCGGCTCCGCGAAACCGATGTGCGCCACGATCCCACCGCCAAAGAACGTGTGCTCGGAGCGGCGGCTGGTGCGGTCAAAAAACTGGTCCGGCAGCACGAGATGGCGCGGCGGAAACCCTTCCTTCAAGCTGCCGACGGCCCCGACGCTGAGCAGAAACCGCACGCCCAGCGAACGCAAGGCGTAGATGTTGGCGCGGTGCGGGATTTCGGTCGGCAGGAGCCGATGCCCCCGCGCGTGCCGCGGCAGGAAAAACACCTCGCGCTCCGCGAGCCGCCCGGCAAAGATGACATCCGAGGGCGGTCCGAAGGGGGTTTCCAACGTCAGTTCGCGCACGTCGGTCAGCGCCTCCATCTGGTAGAGGCCGCTGCCTCCGATGATTCCGACGGCGGGAAGGGTTTCAGTGCTCATGGGCGGTGGGTAACAAGAAATGTTCGGATAAATGTCACCCGGCAGCGCGCCGATTGCGTATAGGTGGGAGTGACCTTACACTTTTCGGCGGCGTGGTGCTCACAGGCAAGCCGACGTTTGCGGAAAGGTGTTCCGACGATCAGTCTGCTGCTCTTAATCTGCCTTTTGGCAATGGGATACTACCTCCTCCACCGACCCGGCACCGTGGCCGGCGACCCGCCCGATCCTTCGGAAACGAAGATCGAGGGGCTGCGCGCCCAACTCGAAGCTGGCGACGCTGCGGAACGGCGGCAAGCGCTGCGACAACTCATCGCGTTGCGGGCAGAAGATGTGCTCGCCCGGTGCCTGGGTTCCGTGCAACCGGAAGTTGTGCGGTTGGCGTCCAACGGTCTCTGGGAATGCTGGTTGAACGACGCCGGTGCGCCCGCCCGCCAGCGCCTGGAGGAAGGCATTGAAGCGATGAATCTGGGCGACCTCGAAGCGGCGTCCGGTATTTTTGAGCGGCTTTCGGTGGAGTATCCTCACTGGGCGGAGGCGATCAACAAGCAAGCCACCGTGCTCTATCTACAGGGCGAGCCACAGCAATCCATCGAGTGGTGCCGTCAGGTGGTGGCGCTGAAGCCGGATCATTTCGGTGCGTGGAATGGCATGGCCATCTGCGCCATCCAGATCGAGGATTGGCCGCTCGCCCTGCACGCCGTGGAGGAGTCACTGCGCCTCCAGCCGCATTCACCGACCAATCGGCAACTCCTCCGGTTGGTCCAAACTCGTTTGCCGCAGGCGTAAAGCCGGGCCTCCGGCTTTTCTCAGCCCTGATGGATTCGCCCGTGCCAGATTTTTCCGGCGAATGGATCGGCCGCTATCCCGGGCTTTTCGACGAAACCATCCGGATCATCCAAACCGGGACGAGCCTCGAAGCGGTCAAGGTCACCGGTGACGAGCATGTACCCGCCGGAGAAATCACCTGGCGCGCGGATCTGCAAACGCTGCGCGGCGAGGGCCAGGTGGCCGAGCGGGAGTTTCGCCGTCCCCGCTTCGTCCCCGGGCGATTGGAAATCGTGCAGCGCGATCTGCTCGTCTTTCGCTGGGACCGCCTTGGCGCGGTCGAGTTCCGGCGCGACGATTGATCCGCATTCCCCTCCCCGTCGAACCGGGGCGCGCTTTCGTTGCTATCCCACCGAGCGGTGGTAAATTGTCCCACTTGCGCGCACCCGAATACCGGCGCAAATGCGTTTCTACTTCCTACAATGGACTCCGATAATCGTTCTCCTAAAGACGGTAAGCCTCCCCAACCAGGCAACGGGGGAGGTGACCCGAATTTCAACTGGCGCTCCCTGATCCTCATTTCCTTCGTCGTCGTCATCTTCGGCTACCTGCTGTTCAACCACAATGTCATCAACGGCAACGCCGAAGAGCTCCCTTACGACAAGTTCGTGGCCGCCCTGGACAACGGTCAGATCTTCAAGGACACCACGCATCCTCTCACCCTCCTGACGGAGGACGGCAGCAGCACCCAGACCATCAATGGCTTCTTTTCCAAAGGGTTGCCGGTCAAGCCAGACACCCTGACGGCCTTCCGCACCACGGTTGCGCTCAACTACGACACTCAACTCCTGCCCGCTCTGAAAGCGAAGGGGTTGATTCCGAATCCGATCAAGAACAACAACCTGTTCCTGTCTTCGCTGCTCGGAATGCTGCCTATCCTGTTCCTGATGCTCATCGTATATTTCCTGTTTCGCCAGCAGATCCGCATGGCTGGCAAGGGTGCGCTGAACTTCGGCAAGAGCAAGGCGCGCATGATGGCGCGTGACAAGAACAAGATCACCTTCAAAGACGTGGCCGGGGTCGAAGAGGCCAAGGACGAGGTGCAGGAATTGGTTGAGTTCCTCAAGGACCCGAAGAAATTCCAGAAGCTCGGCGGGCGCATCCCCAAGGGCGTGCTGATGATCGGCTCACCCGGTACCGGCAAAACGCTGCTCGCTCGCGCCATCGCCGGCGAGGCCGACGTGCCATTTTTCTCGATTAGCGGCTCGGACTTCGTGGAAATGTTCGTCGGCGTCGGCGCGAGCCGCGTGCGCGATATGTTTGAGCAGGGCCGCAAAAGTGCGCCGTGCCTGATCTTCATCGACGAAATTGACGCGGTGGGCCGCCATCGCGGACACGGCGTCGGCGGCGGGCATGACGAGCGGGAACAAACGCTCAACGCTCTGTTAGTAGAAATGGACGGGTTTGATGCGCAGGAAGGCATCATCATCATTGCTGCGACGAATCGCCCCGACGTGCTCGATCCCGCGCTGCTGCGCCCGGGCCGGTTCGACCGGCAGGTCACCGTGCAACTGCCAGATGTAAAGGGCCGTGAGCAGATTTTGAAGGTTCACGCTAAACGCGTAAAAATCGCGGAAGGCGTTGAGATGGACACGATTGCGCGAGGGACGCCCGGCTATTCCGGCGCGGAGTTGGCCAACGTGATCAACGAGGCCGCTTTGCTCGCCGCCCGGCGTGGCTTGAAGGCCATCACCCTGTCCGAACTGGAGGAGGCCCGCGACAAAGTCCGCTGGGGGAAGGAACGTCGCAGCCTCGCCCTCAGCGAAAAGGAAAAAGAGAATACCGCCTATCACGAGGCGGGTCACGCCCTGCTCTGCGAGGCGCTGGAGAACACGGACCCGGTCCACAAGGTGACGATCATCCCGCGTGGCCCGTCGCTCGGCTCCACGATGCACCTGCCGCTGGAGGACAAGCACAATCACCGCAAGAAAGAACTGTTGGACCGCCTCGTGGTCATCATGGGCGGGCGCGTGGCCGAGGAAATTTGCTTCGGTGACGTGACGAGCGGTGCCTTCGGGGACATCCGCCAGGCGACCCAGATCGCGCGCAGCATGATCTGCGAACTCGGCATGAGCGAGAACCTGGGCATGGTCGATTACGGCGGCCAGCAGGAGCCGGTTTTCATGGGCCGGGACATGGGCCGTTCAAGAGATTACAGCGAAGCCACGGCCAACGAGATCGACCGCGAGGTCAAAAAGTTGTGCGACGACGCTTATGCCCGTGCGAAGGACGTGATCGGCCAGCAGCGCGACAAGCTGGACCTGATTGCCAAAGCTTTGCTGGAATACGAGACCCTGGATGGGCAGCACGTCCGCGATATCCTCGCGCATGGCCGGATGCTCAACCCGCCGAAACCGGTTTTGTCGGCTGCGACCCCCACCCCGCCTCTCCCGACCAAAGATACCGGCAAGGACAAGGGCGTCACCCTCGCGCCGGATTATCCAGCCGGATTCACGGAAGCTCCGGCGGGTGCTTGAAGCGTACGTCGCGCGACATTTGCAGTCAAAAAGGCGGCTTCCCGTGGAAGCCGCCCTTTTCCTGAAAACGATTGACGCGCCCCGTGTCCTCTCAAATAGTTTGCCTTTCCATCGTTCGTCATTCTTCGTCACCCTCTATCGTTATGCCAAAATTCGGAATCAACGGCTTCGGGCGCATCGGCCGCAACGTGCTTCGCGCCATGAGCCAGACCCAGGTCGAGCAGCTCTCCGCCATCAACGACCTGACCGACACCAAGACCCTCGCCCACCTGCTCAAGTGGGACAGCGTCCACGGGCGTTTCGACGGGGAGATCGGTCACGACGAGCAGAACATCATCGTGCGCGGGCACCCCATCAAAATCCTGAAGGAGCGCGATCCTGCCAACCTGCCCTGGGGAAGTCTCGGGGTGGACGTGGTGCTGGAATCGACGGGCTTTTTCACGAACCGCGACAAGGCCGAATTGCACATCACAAAAGGTGGCGCGAAAAAGGTCCTGATCTCGGCCCCTTCCAAAGACCCGGACGCGACGATTGTCCTGGGCGTAAATGACAGCGTGTACGATCCGGCGAGGCATCAGGTGGTATCCAACGCGAGCTGCACAACCAACTGCCTCGCCCCGATGGCGAAGGTGCTCAACGACACCTTCGGCATCGAAGCCGGGTTCATGAGCACGATCCACAGCTACACCAACGATCAGCGCATCCTTGACCTGCCGCACGAAGACCTGCGCCGCGCCCGTGCCGCCGCCGTCAACATCGTGCCGAGTTCCACCGGTGCGGCCAAAGCGATTGGCGAGGTCATCCCCGAACTGAAAGGCAAGCTCAATGGCGGTGCGTTCCGCGTGCCGACGCCCTGCGGGTCCGTGACGGATTTCACGGCCACTTTGAAAAAGGATGCCACCGCCGAGAGTGTGAATGCGGCCTTCAAGGAAGCCGCCTCGACGGCCGGTTTCCAGGGCATCCTGGAATACAGCGACGAGCCGCTGGTTCTGCAGGACATCGTGGATAATCCGCACTCGTGCATCTTCGACAGCGGCCTGACGCTGGCCCTCGGGGCACGCTTCGTAAAGGTGGTCGGCTGGTACGATAACGAATGGGGCTACAGCAATCGTTGCGTCTCCCTGCTCGAACTCCTCGCCAAATAAAACAGGATCGGCACCGGGCTGGGAAAGGCGGAACCGCCCGCCTGCCGTCCGGGCGCATGGTCGCGTGGTTTCCGCCCCCCGCCCCTGCCTGTTGCTACCGCGCAACCTGCCCTCGATCCGCAGTCCCACATCTGACTTCCCTCCCATGCCCAAGCTATCCGTAAAAGACGTGGACGTGAGCAACCGCAAGGTGCTCGTGCGCGTCGATTTCAACGTGCCCACCGAGGAAAAAGACGGTCGCGTGTCCATCACCGACGACACGCGTATCCGCGAAACCCTGCCTACCATCCAGGACCTGCTTGGCCGGAAGGCAAGCGTGATCCTGATGGCGCATTTTGGCCGTCCCAAAGGCGCGCCGGTGCCGAAGTATTCGCTCAAACCGGTGGCGGAACGGTTGGCGGAATTGCTGGAAGCTCCCGTGCAATTCAGCCCGGAAACCATCGGAGAGATTGCGGAACAGCGCGTGAAATCGCTCCAACCGGGGGAGGTGCTGCTACTGGAAAATGTCCGTTTTCACAACGACGAGGAAGCGAACGCTCCGGCCTTCGCCAAAGCGTTGGCGCGACTGGGCGACGTGTACGTCAACGACGCATTCGGCGCGGCGCACCGCGCCCACGCCTCCACGGCAGGCGTGGCGGATCACGTCACCGTCGCGGCCACGGGGTTGTTGATGGAGAAGGAACTCAAGTATCTCCAGGGAGAACTCGCCAGCCCGGCGAAACCGTTCGTGGTGATTCTCGGCGGTTCCAAGGTTTCGGATAAAATCGGGGTTATCAAGGCCCTGATGGAAAAGGCGGATACCTTTCTGATCGGCGGCGCGATGGCGTACACCTTTTATCGAGCCTTGGGCATTCCGACCGGCAACAGCCGCGTGGAAAAAGACAAGGTCGATCTCGCTCACGAAATCCTGGCCCTGGCCAAGGAAAAGGGCGTCAAATTCATGCTGCCGGTGGACAACATCGAGACGCAGGAGATCAAGGCGGGCACCACGACGGCCCGCAACACCCAGCGGCTGACCACCGAACGCGGCATCGCGGACGGCTACGAGGCCGTGGACATCGGGCGCGAAACCATTGAGCTTTATCGGAAGGAAATCGCCGGGGCGCAGACGATCCTCTGGAACGGGCCGGTCGGCATCTTTGAGATTCCCGATTTCGCCACCGGCACGGTCAGCCTCGCCAGGGCGCTCGCCGAATCCGACGCCACGACCATCATCGGCGGCGGCGACAGCGTGACCGCCGTCAAGCAGGCCGGGTTGGCCGACCGGATGACGTTCATCTCCACCGGCGGCGGCGCGTCCCTGGAACTGCTCGAAGGGAAGGTTCTCCCGGGCGTGGCGGCCCTGCACGACCAAGATTGATATGCGCAAAGCGATCCTCGCCGCCAATTGGAAGATGAACATGACCGTCGAGGAGACGACGGCCTACCTCAAGACCTTCCTCGCTGAAACCGGCGACGCCACCGATGTGGAGGTCGTCATCATCCCGCCGTTCACCGCGCTCGCCCAGGCGTCGAAACTGATCTCCGCGTCCTATTCTCTGAAACTGGGCGCGCAGAACATGAGTGCGCACAAATCGGGTGCGTTCACCGGCGAGGTCAGCGCCACGATGCTGCGCGAATTGTTCGTGCGCTACGTCGTGCTGGGCCACAGCGAGCGGCGGCAGCTTTTCGGCGAGACGGATGCGGTCATCAACGAAAAAGTCCGTGCCGCGCACGAAGCGGCACTCAAACCGATTTTCTGCGTCGGCGAGACGCTGGCCGAGCGCGACGGCGGGCAGGTGGAAGCGGTCCTTTCCCGCCAGTTGCGGGCGGGTCTCGCCGGGTTGGGCCACAAGGAAGTTCAGGAGACCGTGATCGCCTACGAACCCGTCTGGGCCATCGGCACCGGGCGCAACGCCACCCCGCAACAGGCGCAGGACGCCCATGCTTTCATTCGCCGCGAGGTCGCCGCCGTCACTGACGCCGCCGTGGCCGATAAGGTCCGTCTGCAATACGGTGGCAGCGTGAAACCGGGCAACGCCGCCGCACTTCTGGCGGAACCGGACATCGACGGCGCGCTCGTCGGCGGGGCGAGCCTTGATCCCCGCGATTTTGCCGAGATCGTGAAAGCGGGCAAAACGGCGAAATCCCGCTGAAATTCCCGGCCCCCGACTTACAATTTGAGGAGCACGCCCGCCACGCCGTACAAGGCGGCGTAACCCGTGTCGTCCCCGTAGCCGGTGTCGTTTTGGAAGTCGCTCATACCGGAGGCGGCCTCGTCGATGGTTTCTTTGGACGGTTCCCCCGTCGCGCTCCCTTGCGGCTGGTTGCTGGTCAATAGTTCCTTGGCCGCATCCTTCAAATCATTCAGGGTCACGTCGAAACCCTGCTCTTTGGCGAGACTCACGATGGCCTCAGCCGGACCGGCTTCAATCGTCTTGAGCCATTCGGGATGGTTGACGGATTCCTCGATGAACTTCGATGCTGGGGAATTGCTGGGCATAGCAAAACAGTATCGTCGCTCCCGGCTTCGGTGCGGGTGATTTCGACGCAGCTACTTCCAAGAGCCGGGAAGATGTCCACCTTGCCGGTCCGATTGACTAGACTTCCGGCAAAAATCGGAAATCGTCCGCAGATTTCGCAGATTTCCGCAGATTAAAACCAGACCATGCACCGGCTTCCCTGCCGATTTTTTCCTCAATCTTCGGAAATCTGCGTCATCTGCGGACTTTTCTCGGAAATCTACTCAAGCAGACGTTATGGCGACAGCACTCCGTGTGGCCGTGTTCACTCCGATTACCGGACGCGGCAAACGGCAGTGCCGTGACTAAAGCGGAGATCTTCGGACCAGCACTTAAGCCTCGCCGGATGCCATCCAACCGCTGCTCGGATCAGCGTCCGGCGGAAACGGCTTGAGCGGCTCGATCAAGTAACTCAACGGCCACGACTTATCGTAGATATTCGTGGCCACCTGCTGGGCGGTGGCGTAGCCGTTGGAAACCATCTCCATCTTGGCATCGAGGTTGTCGATGTAGTGCAGCGCAAACGCTTCCGGCGTCTTCGGCACCACCGGCGAACCGAACGACATTTCCCCGTGGTGGCTGGCGATGAGATGCAGCAGATGCAGCCGGACGCTTTCCGACGACGGTGTCAGCGCTTTCCAGGACTGGAAATCATCGTCGGCCTTCAGTTGCTTCCACAGGCTGTTGACGATCTCAATGCCCATGTTGATGTGCCCGAGCAGCTCCCCCCGTTCGCAATGTTCAATGTGGAACGCGTCCTCGGCGACATGATTTTCCCAGAGCTTGCCGGTGTCGTGGAACAGCACGCCCGCGATGAGCAGGTCACGGTTGAGGTTTTGATAAACCCCGGCCAGCGCGCAAGCCGAGCGCATCATTTGCGAGGTATGCTCGACCAAACCACCGCGCCGGGCGTGGTGGTTTTTACGGGCCGCCGCCGTGCGCCGGAAACGCGCACCATGTTCGACCAGGAACGTCTCGCAGAGAATCCGCAAGCGGGGGTCCACCAAGGATTGCACGGTTTCTGCGATGAACTGAAAATCCGCGTCCTGGCGTTCGCGGACCTCCTTCGGGCCCGCCATGAGCGTGGCGCGCTCGGTCACGTTCAGCGCCCGGAAGTGCCAACGTTTGGCGTCGAGCCCAAACGCCGGATGATGGTTAAACTCGCCGTTGAGTTCCACGCAATGACCGCCTTCCAACGAAACGCAGAGGGTGTATACCGGAGCGTCACTCCAGGCGCGTAAGATGATCTTCTCGCAATGGTCGATGAAGTGGACCTCAAAGTACGGCTTGCCGTCCTTGGTCGTTTTGGGCGCGACGTTGCCGACCTGGACATGGAGCATCGACTCGACGGCCTGCCCGTCCAAAAGACGGCTCTTAAGTTCTCGGATGGTCAGGATTTGCATGGCAGTAACTTCTACATATAGACCAAACAGTCTGCAGAACGCAACATCTGGACACGATGGTCCCCTTTCTTGCTTTGGCGGCCTGGATGCGATCATAACCTGGCTGCGTGCCCTTTGGAAAGATGCGGATCGGACTTTTTGCAAAATCCGGTCCAGCCATTTCGGCGGGTGGACTCGAATCGAACGTGTCACTGTCTTGAGGGCCGAGCAACGGGGTGGATGGATATTTGAGGAGGGTCGAGCATTCGGACATTTCCATCCCTCTCTGCCGCTGGATCTTTCCGCTTTTTGTCGCAACCTTTGTATGAAAAAACGCGTGTTCAAACCAATTGCCGTCGCCTGTGCGTTCACCACGCTGATTTTCAGCGCTGCCGATGCTCAATCGGACAAGGACATGGCCGCTGCCCGGCGGGGAGTGGATGCCTACAAGGCAGGCAAATATGACGATGCGATCAAGGCGTTCGACGAGGCGATCAAGCTCGATCCCGAAGACGCGAGCAACTACCGCAACCGCGGCATCGCCTTCAGCAAGAAAGGCGATAAGGCCAGCGCCGCCGAAAGCTATACGGACGCCTTGAAGCTGCAGCCGGAGGATGTGCCGAGCCACCAGGGACGCGCGGCGGCGCGGCTGGCCACCGCCGACTTCAAAGGGGCCATCGAAGACTTGAACGCCGTGGTGGAGGCAAAGCCGCACGACGTGGAAGCGCGGCGCCTGCGGGCCTACGCCTACGCCCAGACCAACGCGCTCGACAAAGCATTGGGCGACTACAATGCCATCCTCAAGGATAAACACGATGACGCGCTCGCCCTGAACAAGCGCGCCGACATCTATTTCCGTCAAAAGTCCTACGACAAGGCCATCGCGGATTATACCGATGCCATCAAGGCGAAACCCGACGATATCGCCAACTATCGGGACCGCGCCGCCGCCTATGAGGCAGCCAAAAAAAGCCCCGAGGCCATCGCCGACCTGACCGAAGTGATCAAGCGGCAACCCGACGACGCTTCGGCGCACAATCGGCGCGGTTTTCTTTACAGCCAGCAGAGCGATTACACCAAGGCCATCGCCGACTACGACGAGGTTTTAGAGAAGGATGCCGGCAACGAACAGGCGCTCCAGCAGCGGGCCTTTGCGTACTCGAAAACCGGCGACAGCGACAAGCTGATCGCCCAATACGATGCGGCAATCAAAGCGAAGCCGGATGACGGGGCGATGCTCATGCGCCGGGGTGTGGCCTATCTAGCGAAGGAAAATTATGACGGCGCCGTCAATGATTTCACCAACGCGTCGTCGCTGATGTTGAACGATCCGCGCCCGTATCGTCAACGCGCCGTGGCTTACATCAAGAAGAAGGACTGGGAAAAAGCCATCGCCGACTACAACACAATTCTCCAACTCAGGCCGGACGATGCTCCGGCGTACAAATTCCGCGGTTACGTCAATTTTCTGATGAGCCGAAACGATAAGGCTCTAGCCGATTACAACAAGTCGCTCGAATTGAACCCCAAGGATTCGGGGGCATACCTGAACCGGGCCAATCTTTTCGCCAAACAGAGCGATTTTGCAAAGGCGAAACTGGATTACCAAAAGGTGGTTGAAATGAATTCGGAGCCGAACCTGGTCAAGCAAGCGCAGGACGTGCTGGCACAGATTCAGAAACAGGAAACGCCGCCGTAGGGGTACCCGTGGCTCGGTATAACCGTTTTCGGACAGGTGGAACCGGGAAGGAGCAGGGCGGCTGTGCCGGATGGGGTTTGCCATCGCGCCCGGAACCGACGATCCGCCGCCCAAGCCCTGCCGCTCCAAGCATCTGCGAAATAGAATCTCGGTGGATGGCGATCTCCGAGCGCCCTGTGTTCCCGGCGGCGCAGCCCCGAAAACATGGCGCTCGGAGATCGCCATCCACCTGGAAACCCTCTTGTACATACTTAGGGCTCTGAAAACCGCGTTAATTTTGGCGCACGTTTACCGGTCGGAAAAGTGGTCAAAACCCGGCGTGTCGCCCAGGCCTGCTTTTACGTCCGTCTCCGCCAGCGAACCCACGACAGTAAAAGGCACGTTTGGAAACCGCCGCTTCCAGGCAGACTCCAACTCGCGGGCGCGACCCGATGCGACGGCAACGAGAAGTTCGTAATCTTCGCCGTCACCGCAGGCTTGTGCCACGGTGCAACCCGGGGTTCGCGGTACGGCGGCGGAATCGAGGCAATACCCGGTGCCGCTGGCCCGAGCCAGACGTGGCAGATCGGTCCCCAGGCCATCGCTCAGGTCCATCATTGCATGAACGGAGTCGCGCCGTGCCAGCCACCTTCCCTCCGCCAAGCGAGGCCGGAAATGGAGGTGCTTCCCGCTGGGAAAGGAACCGCCGAGTCGGCCCGTGACGTACAGCAGATCCCCTGGTTTGCCACCACCCCGCGTGACGCAGCGTCCCCGGCGGACGCTCCCGGTCAGGCAGACGGAAATAAAGCAGGGGCCCGGCGACGAAGCAGTTTCCCCGCCGACGACCGTCACGCCAAATTCACGCGCGGCTTTGCCGATTCCGGCGTAAACATTGGTCGCCCACGCCAGGGTCCGTTGCCGATTCACGGCGAACGTCACCAGGGCGTGCAGAGGCTTGCCACCGGTGGAAGCGATGTCGCTCAGCGGTCGGCAGAGTGCTTTCCAGCCGATTTGCTCCGGCGGCGTGTCCGGCAGGAAATGGATGCCTTCGATGACGCAATCCGTCTTGAGCAGCAAGCGATGCTTTCTTTTCAATGGCTCGACCAGCGCACAGTCGTCCTCCCCCGCGCCCGCGTAAACGCCACTTCGTCGTGCGAAAGGCGGCAACTGCGACAAGAGGGCCGCCACGAGCTGATCTTCGCCGTAATCGGAGAGCATGTGCCCTTAAAAATCCCCGCCGCCGTGGAATAAGCTGACGACGCTCAACGAATTGAACAGGGCGTGCATGGTGATGGGCACGAAGATCGACCCCGTCCATTCGTAAGCCAGCGCCAGGCACACCGCGAGCACGAAGAGGCCGCCGAAACTCGGCGCGTGCAGATGAATCCCCGCGAACAAGGCCGCACTGATGACGATCCCCGCTCCCGGCCCCAGATAGCGGCGTGCCACCCCATAAATGTAGCCGCGAAAAATAAATTCTTCCTGGACCGGCGCAAACACCATCGCGGAAAACGCCACGATGATCCGGGCCGCCCCGGTCCCGGGCCGGGCGAGGAAACGCACGATTTCCTGTGGGGCGTCGTCGCCGTATCCACCCGCGCTCAACAGCAATCGGGTCAAGGCAAGGGTCCCGAAGATGAGCGGATAAGCCAGCAGCAGCAGCAGGGACGCCTTCCATACCACCTCCACGAAACCGGCCCGGCTCACGCCGAACGCGTCCCACCAGGGGATGTTGCGCGCCAACAAACCGCCGATGATTCCAACCACGATGACCGTAAAGATCATGGTGCTGAGCACCACGCCGAGGATCATCGCCGTTCCGTCGGGCAATTTCTCGGGGGGATGATGCGCGTTGGCGCTGAAGCCGGTCAGGATGATCGCGCCGAACAATGCCGACAATCCCCCGGCGATGAGAGCATCCACCGGTCCGAAACTCTGCGAATGCACCCGCCCCCTCCCCTCGAAAAGCGTCCCGTCCGCCAGATTCCCGTACCAAACGATTCCAATGATCATCAAGACCAGCACGATCTCGCCCCACCAGAGGGTTGACAGAAGAAGGTCGGTCGAAAAAAGAGGATTCACGTCGAAAGGTTGAAGAGAGGGTGCGACGTGAGATCAGCCCGCACGCAGCTCGGTAAAAATCGCCCCGAAATGCGCCAGCAGGTCCGTGGGCAGCAACGACTCGTGGCTCTGTCCTCCGCGCTCGACGGCGCGGTCCGCCGCACGGCCATGCAGCCACGACGCGAG
>CAHJWO010000115.1 GCA_903642295.1 PVC group bacterium
ACCGCGCCATAGCTTCTGGATGATTTCCAAATCTTCCACGCAAATTTCTCTCCGGCGCTCGAATCGGTCGGGCGCAAAAACAAAATCGTTCGGATGCCAACCGGAGGCGATGGAAATACCAACCCTTCCTTGTGACAAATTATCTACGACCGACCACTCTTCTGCCACCCGCACAGGATGGTGGAGAGGCAGCACCACACTCCCTCCGCGGAGAGCAATGCGGCGGGTGCCGCGGGCGAGCGCCGCGGCGATCAATGACGGGTTGGGTGAGAATCCGCCGACCGAGTGAAAATGGCGTTCCGGCAACCACACGGCGGCAAAACCGTGTTCGTCGGCATATTTGGCGCTCTCTAGAATCAGGTCGTACTTTTTTTCAGAATAAGCCGCTGGATAGCTACCGAAATAATACAGAGAAAATTCAATCGACCTCGCAGAGGGCGCTAAATCTTGCAAGCGATTCGTTGTGATTATGACATCACTAACATCGTTCTCGTGCGAGTTAGAATTGTTCTCAATCCCCAGGGCCTGCACTGAACGCTGTTCCGCGCGTTGCTGGTCGCTATGATCCTCCGGTACTGGTTCACCGGGTAGAAAGCCGCCCGCTTGCATTTCACGAACAGTCTCTTTAAATGCCTGGACGACGAACCGAATATCTTCGTCCGTATGCGCCGTGGAGAGGAAGCAGGGGCGCCCTTCCCAAGCGTGTACGCCCTTGTCACGCAAATGAAAATACAAGAGCCCGCCGTATTTGATGTCGTCGTCGAAATGCGGATAAAACCACGAAGAAAAAACATCCAGGCGCATCGGAACGCCGCTGTCCGCAAAGAAGACGTTCAATTCGTTCACCATCTGCGTTGTCCGCTCATTGAGGCCACGTTGGAGTCCTCCCCCCTCGCGCTTGAGGTGATTGAGCATTGCCCAGGCGGCAGCCATCGTAAGTGGATGCCGGATGTAAGTTCCCGCGAAGAACGTGACACCCACTTCCGGGAAAGAAGCGTCTCCGTACTGCCACATGCCGCCGTCCAACGCGTCCATGTATTCCGCCTTGCCGCAGACCGCCCCGATTGGCATCCCGCCACCGATGATTTTTCCATAAGTCATCAGATCGGCCCGCACGCCAAAGTGCGCCTGCGCTCCGCCGATGTCGCAACGGAAGCCGGTGATGATTTCGTCGAATACCAATGCGCATCCCGCCTGGGCGGTGATCTCGCGTGCCGCTTGGAGAAATTCGCGCGGTTGCAGACCCGGTTTACGGCTCTGCACGGGTTCGATCAATAAACAGGCCAGTTCGTGCGCATGGGTGCGCAACGTGGCCAACCCTTGTTCCGTGCCGTATTCGATGACCAATACATCGCGCACGGCGTGTTCCGGGATGCCGGGGGCGATGGGCGCGCCACAGAGTTGACCGTCCACGGTTATTCCGCGTACGAGCACCTCATCATTGATTCCGTGAAAACCGCCGGTTGTGGCGATGCGCGTGCGCCCGGAAACGGTCCGCGCCACCCGCACAGCGGCTAACACGGCTTCTGACCCGGTGTTGGTAAAGGCGGCCCGGTCAGCGCCCGTCATCTCGCAAAGTAGGGCGGCTACCTTGCCCGCCAGTGGGGAAGACGGTCCGACTTCCATTCCGCGTTTGAGCTGTTCTTCCAAAGCCACGGTGATGAAACGAGGCGAATGACCCAGCAGGTTCGTTCCAAAGCCCATCGTCAGATCGACATACTCGTTCCCGTCCACGTCCCACAAGCGACTGCCTGCGCTACGTTCGACGATGATTGGGTACACCGCCTCCTTCCAATACTGCCGAAAGCTGGAAACCGTGCGTGGGTCGGAGAACCGCGCCCGGTTTTCTTGAGTCTGACGCTTCGACGTGGCCGTGCGGGCATTATACCGGGCGACCAGTGCGCCGAGATGCCTCTCCTGTCGGTCAGTCAAGCCACCACCGACCCCCTTGACGATGGGCCGATAGGGTCCAAAAGCCTTGGAAATCGTCGATGGCAGGTCTGGTGTGGGCGAGAAGGCTACCCCGATAGTATCCGGTGCAACCCGCACCTCGCTCGCCGGGGCAGACGCAGACGGTTTGGTATGATAAGAATAATCATCACTTCGTAACATCTCCAACTGCTGCTTCATCACGAGCAACTGCTCTTGGATCACCCGTTCCAACAGTGAACTACCCTGGTTTGCACTTGATCTAACATCGTTAACTCCGGCCGGTCCGTTCAATTCGGCAACCGGCGGCGACGGGGCTCTTTCTAACACAACCTTGACGGGAGCAGCCGTTTCCGGCGGCATTTGCTCGTCAAGATAGTTCGCTAGCGATTCTATTGTTGCAAGGTCTTCAAGCAACTGACGGAAGGTAACCTTTACGTTAAACTCCTTGCGAATTGCCTGTGCGACCTGCGTCAGTAGCAACGAGTCGAAACCCAGTTCCAGAAAAGTGGTTTGCGACCCTGCATCAGATTGATCCTGCCCCGAAAGATTTTTTAGTACGACTCGAACTCTTTCCACGATCACCAACTCGCGAGAATGGAGCCTAGGAATCTCGACGGTAGAAGTTTGATCCGGCATAGATGGAAGGGCGGCGGGTAATGCAGGTGTTTGCTGCGTATTCTGCGACTTGGCAACCGGTTCAACCCAGTAACTCTGGCGTTCAAACGGGTACGTGGGTAGCTGGACGCGACGACGGCGTTGATCGAAATGAAGAGCAGTCCACTCCACAGGTACGCCTTCGAGCCAGAGGCGTCCCAGACCGGCTAAGATGGCTTCCCTATCATCCTGTCGCTGCTGCAAGCTGGATATGATGACCGTTCCACGACCCCCCAGAGGGTGCTGGCGCGCCAGGGGCGCGAGCGTTTGGCTCGGGCCCACTTCCAAAAGGATGCATCCAGGTTCATTACGTAGCAATTCACCCACGCCATCAGCAAATCGGACAGTTTCTCGCAGGTGCCTCGCCCAATAGTCTGCCCGGATGGCTTCAATCTCGGTGATATAGCGACCCGTCACATTCGACAAAAAAGGAATCTGCGGCGTGTGCAGTGCGACGCTTTGCACCAGTTCGGTAAAAGGCTGCACGACCCCGTCTAACATCGCCGAGTGAAAAGCATGAGACGTTTGTAGCCGGCGGAAGCTGATCCCACGCGTTTCCAGCGCCGCTTCAAAAGTTCGCGCCTCCCTTTCTGCACCCGCTACGACGCACAAGCCCGGCGCGTTCACCGCTGCAAGCGAAAGCGTTACGCCTGTTGCGCGCAGTAGTGCGGTGATTTCACTCTCCGACAGGCGCACGCCGACCATCACGCCCGGCGATTCCGCCTGAACCATCCTTGCCCGCCTGGTGACGAGCGACAGGGCATCTTCGAGCGTGAAGACACCGGAAAGGGTAGCCGCCACGTATTCGCCGACACTATGCCCGAGCATTGCCTTGGGCTGGACCCCCCAAGCCATCCAAAGCTTCGCCAAGGCAAAACCAAATACGAAAAGAGCGGGCTGGGTAAAACGGGTCTGGTTGAGAAAGTTGGTTGCCTCTTCTTCTCCGCCTTCTGCCGGGTAGAGAATTTTCCGCAAGTCTATTCCGCCAAGCAAAGGGCTCAAGATCGCAGCACACTCGTCGATCACAGTTCGAAAAACCGCTTCTGAGCGGTACAGTCCCACGCCCATGTTGATCATCTGCGCCCCCTGGCCCGGAAACAGAAAAGCGACGGGCGGTTCCCGACGAGCGGTGTTTTGCGTGAAGACACGTTTTGGATCGCACCGCTCCAGCGCCTCCGCCGCCTCGGCAAGATTCCGAGCCACTACCGCCCTTCGGTATCCGAACGCGCGCCGCCCGATTTGCAGCGTATATGCAGCGTTCTCAGGAGGATCCTCGCCGTGCTGGCGAAAGTGTGCCGCTAGATTGGCGGTCGCAGCTTCCAACGCCTTCTCTGACCGGGCAGATACCACAAAAAGACACGGAGCCCCCCCCGCCAGAACGTTCGTTTTTTCCTGAGCAGGTGCCTCCCCGAGCACGGCGTGGGCGTTGGTTCCACCGACGCCGAAGGAACTTACCCCGGCATGTCGGTTCGTACCCTCCGGGGGATTCCACTCCAATAAATGGGTGTTCACGAAGAACGGGCTGTTCGCTAGATTTAGATGCGGGTTGGGCGTTTGAAAATGCAGGCTTGGCGGGATGACCCGATGCTGCAACGCGAGCGCTGTTTTGATGAGCGCCGCGATCCCGGACGCAATGTCCATGTGGCCCACGTTAGTTTTAAGTGACCCCAGCGCGCAATACTCTTTGCCCTCTGCCCCACCCTCGCGGAATGCCTGCGTGAGCGCGGCCACTTCGATGGGGTCGCCCAACGGTGTCGCAGTTCCATGTGCTTCGACATAGGTCACCTGCTCCGGCCCGACCCCGGCGAGGGCTTGTGCCATCTGAACCACGGCGGCCTGCCCATCGACGCTGGGCGCGGTGAAACTAACCTTGCTTGACCCGTCATTGTTGATCGCCGCTCCCCGAATGACGGCGATGATATGGTCGCCGTCCGTTTGCGCATCCTCCAAACGTTTGAGCAGCACCACGCCCGCGCCGCTGCTGAATACGGTGCCCTGGGCATCGGCGTCGAAGGTGCGCGTATGACCGTCCGCACTGGCAATGGCGCCTTCCTGGTAAACATAGCCGCGTCGCTGTGGAAACGTGATGGATACCCCTCCCGCGAGCGCCATGTCGGTTTGGTAACTCCACAACGCCTGGCAGGCTTGCACTACCGCCACGAGGGAGGTGGAGCACGCGGTCTGGACGGTCAGGCTGGGCCCG
Organism: PVC group bacterium; assembly: GCA_903642295.1. Classification (GTDB taxonomy): domain Bacteria; phylum Verrucomicrobiota; class Verrucomicrobiia; order Chthoniobacterales; family SZAS-18; genus CAHJWO01. Next base: position 4,790 of record CAHJWO010000115.1, read on the forward strand.
CGTAAGTTTAGTTTGTACGAAACGCGGGTGGCAAGAAAATCGCGGTCGTTGCTGAATTGCGCGGCGGATTCACCCTGCTGGTAACCACCAACTAACTGCGCCAGGTAGTCGTGCCCGGTGGCGAGATGATAGAGCAGGTAGGAATTGATGCCGCTGCCCGCCCAAACTCCAATCAGCCCGGGATAACGCTCGGTGTCGTAGCCGGCGCTCTCAATCGCCTCCCAGGCGATTTCCAGAAATACACGGTGTTGCGGGTCGAGCAATTCCGCCTCCCGTGGATTGAAGCCAAAAAACGCCGCATCGAATTGGTCTGCATTCTCGATAATCCCGCGCGCATTGACGAACGCCCCTCCAGCGCTCTTATCCGGGCGCATCTCCAACTCCTCGTTCGTAAAGCGCGAGACGGATTCCACCCCCGCGACGAGGTTATCCCAAAATGCCCGGACGCTGCTTGCACCGGGAAACCGGCCGGACATGCCGATGATCGCAATGCCATCCATATCAGAAGAAAATTAAGGGATAAAAAGAACGTGAAAAATCCGGGTCCTAAAGCTGCCGAATTACCGACTGGTTTTTGCGCTTTCCATTGGCGTTTTACTTCGCGTTTACTCGCTGGGCAAACGCAGCCTGCTGGCGGCGGGCCCGCTCCTGGACATCGCTTGACCTCGGCGGCGCTGCTTTGTCACAATTGGCCAGAAAAGCGGCGAGTGTGCGAATGGTAGGGCGTTGAAAGAAGGTGGTGATCGGAAACTCCGTTTTGAGAGCTTTACAAATCAGGGTATGGACTCGGACCGCACTGATGGAGTTGCCACCCGCATCGAAGAAATTGTCTTCCGCACCGATGCCGCCACGCCCGAGTACATCTTTCCAGACTTGCGCAATGATCGCTTCCACACCCGCGCCCGGACGGTGCGCAATGGGCAACTCCCGCTCGCGCATGGACTCCGCCAAAACGGCGGCAACCAGGGCGCGCCGGTCCAGTTTACCGCTCGGGGTCAGCGGAAATTTGTCCAGTGCTGCCAGCCGTGCAGGCACAAAGTAATCCGGCAGTTGCGCGCGGAGCCACCCCCGGATTTCCGTCGCATTAGGCGGGCCCGCCGATGCGCGCAACAAATACCCTGCCACCAGTTCCCGGTCGCCCGAGGCGGTCGGCTCACTGGCGGCGACCGCGGCCTGGCCCACCGCGGGGTGTCGCGCCAACACGGCTTCGATCTCTCCGAGCTCGATGCGAAAGCCACGCACCTTCACCTGATCGTCCGCACGCCCGAGAAATTGCCACGTGCCGTCCTCGTTCTGTTGCGCTAGGTCACCGCTACGGTAGATGGTCGCCGACGGATTGGCGGGATCGGGTAGAAAGACGGCCGCCGTGCGGCTCGGATCGTGCAGATAGCCGCGCGAGACCGACCGGCCGCCGAAATACAACTCCCCCGTTTGCCCCGCCGCGACCGGCTGCCGCCCTGCATCGAGCAACAGTGGAACGACGCCGTCGATGGTGTGACCCAACGGCGGCAACAGCGGCCAGGTCTCGGGTAAACCCGTTAAGGTATGGGAATGGGTGATGACGGTGGTCTCCGTCGGTCCATATTGGTTACGTAGGGTTGCGCCGGGATGTTCCGTGAAGAATCGAACGACTGCCGGGGTGATGCGTAGTTGCTCACCGGCGGCGGTGACCTCGCTTAAATCTGGCAACGTCGGTCCGGTCAACTCCGCCAAACGGTATAGGAGCACGGGAGTGAGAAACAAGCGGTTGATGTGTCGCTCCGCGAGGAAATGGCGCAATCCCTGCGGGTCGCGCCGGAGCGCTTCGTCGATGAGGACCAACGTACCGCCGTCGGCCAGGGTGGCAAAAATCTCCTGGAACGACACGTCGAAACTTAGCGGGGCGAGTTGTAACACCCGCATTCCAACCGATACAGGCATGTGTTCGGCGTGCCAGCGGATGAGGTGGCTGGCAGGCAGATGCGGCACCGCCACCCCCTTGGGTTTGCCCGTCGAGCCGCTGGTGTAAATGACATAGGCGAGCGGATCGTCGGGAGACACACCCCCCTCGTCAGCCAACGGTTTGTCGGACAGGTCCGCTGGCCTCGCCTCGAATTCTCTGAAAGAAAGCGTCTTCCTGGGCGTTTCTCGCGTCTGCCATACTTCCGGCTCGGTAATCAGGAGCGGGCTGCCGGAATTTTCGAGCATGTAGGCCAGTCGCTCGGCGGGATAGGCGGGGTCCAGCGGCAGATAGGCGCCGCCCGCTTTCAGCACCGCCAACACGCTCAAAATCGCACCGACCGACCGTTCGAGGCAAATACTCACGATGACCTCCGGTCCAACGCCGAGCGTTCGCAAGTGACTGGCGAGCCGATCCGCCCGGTCGTTCATCTCACCGTAGCTAACGGATACGTCCCCATGCAGCAGCGCACAGACGCCCGGTGTGCGCCGCGCCTGCGCTTCCACAAAATGATGGATGCGATTGAATGGCGACGCGGCAACGAAAGAGGGCATTGGCAAACGTTTTACTCTGTTAGCTCGCGTCTAAAAAGCTAATTTCGTGCCGCGAGTCGAGCGGCTTTGCCCGGGGCCGTCTGCCCCCGTTTCCAATCTATTCTTTACTGCTGCCGGTTTCTGAGCCGCCGGACGGCATTGGTCCAAACGCCTGCATCGCCGCTTGATAGATCGCCCGAATCGGTTGTTTGGTGCGCTCCGAGGTTTCCCGGCAGGATTCGAACTCGGGCGAAACCTGCAGCAGCTTGCCTCCGGCGTCGAAGCCGAGCTTCACTTGAACTTTGCCGTGCGGCGTTTGCACCATCTCCATGCGCCGATCCAGCTTCAGGCGGCGTTTCTCGCTCAAACGCAACCCGAAGGAACTAGTCTCCCGGAAGATGATGCCCGCGACGGGTTCCACCATCACCGGTTCGCACAAGACAGTCAGCAATACGCCTGGGCGATTCTTTTTCATCTGCGCGGGAATGAAAAATGCATCCAGTGCCCCCGCCCCGAGCAGCCGATCCACCAGTGCGCCAGTAATTTCGGGCGACAAATCGTCGATGTTGGTCTCGATCTGGACGATGGAATCCGTTGCATACTGACTGCCCAGTTGATTCCCAGCTTCTGCGGCCAGTTCTCCCACGACGGCCCGCAGGACGTTCGGTCGGTTGGGCAGCTTACGAGTCCCGAGTCCGTAACCGATTCGTTCCACCTTCATCGCGGGCATCGATCCGAAGTTCGCCCCAAACTCCGCGGCAATTGCCGCGCCAGTCGGCGTGATGAACTCGTGCGGTTCGTCGATCTGTCCGATGGGGATGCCCTGTAGAATTTCCAACGTGGCCAGCGCGGGAACGGGGAAATGCCCGTGCGCGCAATCCACCCAGCCGTGGCCGTCCGCCAGCTGGCTGACAAAGATTTTCTCCAGGCCAAGCTCCTCGATCCCCACGCATGTCAACACGATGTCCGCGATGGAATCCAACGCGCCGACCTCATGGAAACCCACGTCCTCGACGCTCGTGCCATGAATTTTGGCTTCTGCAACTGCTACACGATGAAAGATGCTCAAGGCATGTTTCTTGACGAACTCGGATAGATCGCTGGCCTCGATCAGGCCGCGAATTTCCGTGTAGGAGCGGCCATGTTGATGTTCGTCGCCGTGGTCGTGTTCGTGGTCATGCTCTTCTTCAGGCCCATGCTCATGGTGCTCGTGCTCATGAACGTGTCCATCATCGTGCTCGTGCTCGTGCTCATGGTCATGATCATGGACGTGCGCATGAGCCGACCCGTGTTCATCCGGCTCTTCGTCCTGATCGTGCGTGTGCGTCGCCCCCGCGTGGATCCCGAACTTCACCCCCTCGACGTTCTGACGCTTTTCTCGCCCGAAGTGCATGTGAAAATCGCCGATCTCCAACTTGGCGAGTTCCCACTCGAATGTCGAAGGCTTCACGCCCAGATCGCACAACGCACCGACGGTCATATCGCCGCTGATGCCGGAAAAACAGTCGAGGAAGAGCACACGCATAAAATCAAAAACGAAACGGAGAAAGCAAAGGGACGGCTCAACGAGCCGCCCCGGCATAACCGCAATGGACCGTCAAGCAGCGCTGGCGTTCACTTCGCGGGCGGCAGCACGATCTTGATGGACGGATCGTACTCGTACGCGATGGCGACTTTTTGGTCCACCTTCTGCCCGGGCTGGCTGCCCATCTGCACGTCGCCGTGCGCCTCGCCCTCGGACTTCAGCGGGCGATGATCTTTGTCGGACACCCACAGCTTGTTGGTGGATTGCAGCCCCATCATCTCCGTGCCGAAAGTGTAGATCGTTGCCGGCACCCCGTTGACACTTTCGTGACCGGCCAGCTTCACGTCCTTGGCGGCCTGGATCATGGTTTCCATCGTCGCGGACTTGCGCGCCTGCCCGATCATGGCCGACATCCCGGCGGGTGCTTCTTGAAGTGCTCCTCCCCCCTGACTCATCATCGTGCGCTTGCCGTCGGAAATCAGCTCCATCGTCGTCACGCCGCCTGCCTCCGATTTCATGTGCAGCCCATCGGGGTTGACGGACTCCAGCGTGATCGAAGTTACGGCCTTGGAACTGTTGTCGGTCGAGGTCATTTTCATCCGGTAGGCGGGCGCGTCGTTCTGCGCCTTCATCGCCGCGACCACATCATCTTTGGGGTCGGCGGCCCACGCGACGGACGACAGCACGCACGCGGAGGCGGCGGTGAATAATAAACGGGAGGCAAATTTCATGCGGCAGCCTAGAACGTTCCGAATGCTTTGCAAATAAACGCCATCCACTTTTGACGGCTTTTTTGGGCGGTCAGTTGAACAACGGTCCCAGCGGCGTACTGCCCTGCTCGTTCCACCCACGCGGACGCGTGGTCTTGAGCCAATCGACCGCTTTGTGGCTGAGCATCGTGCCGAGCGTTTTCGGAGTCTGCACGGGAATCTCCGCCAGTTCGACGATCTGCTCATCCGGCTGGTTGCCACTCTTGCCGAGACCGCCACGTTTGCCGGGTTTGAGCGGTTTGTACTTGATGTAAACGCGTTCCAACGGTTCGTCGGTCAGCAGGAGCAGCTTTGCTTTCGGAGGCACGCAACGGTATTCCTTGTTCAGGATCGTCCCTCCAAAAGTAAAACGTTTGAGGTACGTGGCTGCATTGGTCTGATAGACCAGCGTGTAAAGCTTCTCCCGGTCAAAAAGGGTGTGATAATATAAATCCCGATCCACGAACAACTTCTCCGGCGGGGGAATGACCTTGTAAGCACCGTCGCCGTTCACGGTCAGCACGCGGTCCAGTTCGGACGCGCGATAGGCAGGCTCCAGGCCATCGCCTTTCACACCGTATCCGAGGTATCCCTTCACCGGATCATACGCGATGGCGAGATTCTTGATCGCCACCTGCCGCGCATCAGCCTCCTCGAAGGTGGCTGTCTTGGTGAGCCGGGGATAGAACTTACCATAGGTTTTCAGCAGGTTTTTCAGGTAGCTGATGGCATGACGGGTCAATCCCTTGAGGTTCTTTTCCGTCTCGTCCAATTCGAGCACCAGGTCACCGATCTCGCGGCGGTTTTGCTCGATATCGAACAAGGAAATGCGCTTGATCCGCAATCCGAGCAGACTTTCCACGTCCTCCGGCGTTACATCGCGCCGCAATTGGTCCCGGAACCGGTTGACGCCGCCGAACACCGCCTTCTGTACGGCTTCGTAGGTTTCACATTTCTCGATGCTCTTATAGAGGCGGTTTTCGATGAAGATTTGCGCCAGCGTCCGCGCGTGGATCATGTCCAGCAGTTCCGCCCGCCGGAGTTCCAATTCGGCCTTCAGCAGGGCGAGCAATTGCACCGTGTTCGCCCGCAGAATCTCCTCCACGTCCATCTCGACCGGCCGGTCTCCCTTGATGAGGATCGGACGCGCCGAGACGGATAACTCGCACTCCGTGAACAGGTACAGCGCCGCGATGGCCTTCTTCGGGTCCTCGCCGGGTGTGAGTTTGATTTCGATCTCGACGTGCTCGGCGGTGAAATCGTCGATGCTCTTAATCTTGATTTTCTTTTTACGCGCCGCGTCTTCAATGGAGGCAATGAGCGAGTCCGTCGTCGTGCCGGCGGGCAATTCCCGGATCACGAGCGTCCCGGCCAGATGCGCCTTGGGTTCGATCGCGGCGCGCAGTTTCACCTTGCCGCTGCCCTTGGCGTAGCCGCTCGCGTCCATCACGCCGCCCTGCGGGAAATCCGGCAGCAACTCGAACGGTTTGCCCTGCAAAATCGCAATCTGTCCCTCGATCAGCTCGCAGAAGTTGTGCGGCAGCACCCGCGTGCTCAGGCCGACCGCGATGCCTTCCGCGCCCAGCATCAGCAATAAAGGCAGCTTGGACGGCAGCGTGACCGGTTCCTGATTGCGCCCATCGTAGGAGGGGATCGTCTGGGTGAGCTTATCGTTGAAAATCTCGTTGCGCGCGAGGTCGGTCAAACGGCACTCGATGTAGCGCGAAGCAGCGGCGGGGTCGCCCGTGTAAATGTTGCCGAAGTTCCCCTGGCCTTCGATCAGGTAGCGTTTCTGCTGCAACACGACGAGCGCGTCCGCGATGGAAACATCCCCGTGCGGGTGGAACTGCATTGTGTAGCCCACGATGTTGGCCACCTTGATAAACTTGCCGTCGTCATTCTTGTGCAGCGAGTGGAGAATCCGCCGTTGCACCGGCTTCAAACCATCCTCCAACGCCGGAATCGCGCGGTCACGGATCACGTAGCTCGCGTAGGACATGAAGTTGCGGTCCATCAACGCCCGGAACGGCACATCGTCGGGCGGCGGCGCGTGCAGCGATCCGGTCGGACCATCCGGCGGCAGCATGGCACCGGGAGCCGCCTCGTCGGCGGGAGGGATGGTATCCGCAGCCAACAACCCATCCGCAGGCAGGGGATGGCGCGGGTCCGAGTCGTTGCCGTTCAAAAGCAGCGGATCGAATGAGCCGCGCAGGGGGTCGGGATCGTGACCATTAGTTTTCATACGCACCGGCTGGGTCAAATCGGACTTTATCGCTGTGAGACTGAAGCTTTTCAGTCATACAGTCAACCGCCTCTCCTGCTTGAATCACGCATCGATCACCTTATCATATCAGGCATCTTCATGCAAGCGATTTTTTTTCACGCTCGTGAAGTTCGCTGTTTAATTCCAGCATCATGGCCATCCTCAAAACGCTCGGGTAAACGTGGGTAACTAGAGCGCATCCCGTTTGAATCAGCCTCGGGATCATCGTCCTTGGATCAGCCTGAGGTGTCCTCGAAGGTGGAAGGTCCTTCGGCTCGTTCCACTCGCTCAGAATGACTGGACTTCTGACAAAAGTCGGAAAGTGTCCGCAGATTGCGCAGATTTTCGCAGATTAAGGAGAAGTGCAGCGACCGCCTGTCCCCTTTGCTCTCCCATCTGCGTAAATCTGCGCAATCTGCGGACACTTTTCTCTCTTGGGAGCACTTTTGCGAGCGGAAACCTGCTTACGGCACAGCAGGTGAAGGTGCCCCGGCCGTCGCTGGCACCGTGGCCGACGGCGGCTCCGTCGCCGGGACTCCGGGGATGATCTGCTTCAACACCAACGCCAGACGGTATCCGGCCAAAGCCAATCGACGGTCAGCAATCTCTTTGCTCTCCCGCAGATAATCAGGCGGCAGCGGCGGCGGCAAAATCTTGGGGTCCGCGCTGCCGATGAGCTTCCCGCGCAGGTAAACTTTTTCAATGGCGAGCGTCCGGCCTTCGAGACTCCAGGCAACGGCGTCGCTTGGCCGGGCGAGTTCGGGCAACTTATCCGGCGGAAATTCCCGCTCCAGGCGCGCGGCGATATTGGCGGCAAACGGCGGGCTGAACGCCTGCCCCGGCAGCCGGTCCCAAAACGCGTGGAGATTGATGGCGTTTCCACCCACCGAAACAAAGAATTTGTTTCCGCCCCGGTCCCCCTCCGGCGGGGGATAAAGGGGGGTCACCAGTTCCGCATTGTGGAGCGGCTGGTGCAAATCCCCGACGAGGTGAATGACCCAGCTCAATGCCGCCGCGCGCTGCTCGGGTGTCGCCACAGGATCCCGCAACGTTTTTTCGCTCTGGTCGAGTCCGAACAGAATATTGTCCTCCGGATAGAGCCCCGCTACGAACGGGTAGTCCGGCGGCGTCAGCGGGTAGTCGATGTAATGCCAGGCGTCGTGCTCATAGGGGCTGCCGCTCTTTCGCAACTCGTCCGGCCAGGTCGATGCTTTGGCAAACGTGTACATCGCGGCATCCGCCGGAGGGTCGTTCACTGATTTTTCCTGCCATTTATCGTATTT
>CAHJWO010000116.1 GCA_903642295.1 PVC group bacterium
AAGAACGTGGCCACGGGGCGCAGGAGAACACGCACGGAACTCGGAGACACCAACAGGCAAAAGACGCCGGGCCTAACTAGTAGTAGACGAACGAAAGTCGCAGGAAAAGACGAGTGTTGTTCGTCTAATCCGGTTTGCGAGTTTGGTGGGGCAAAACACGAAAAAACGTGTCAAAAAAGAGCCAAAAGGTCAAGCACGATCTCCCGGGACTAACTGGTAATATACGAACGAAAGTCGCAGAAAAAGGCGAGCTTTGCTCGCCTAATACGGCTCGGCGGCGTGGGGAGAGATGCCCTGTTAAAACGTGTCAAAAAAGAGTGAGGAGGTCGAGTCTGCCTCCAGCAATTGCTCGCCGCTGCCCCCGCTCATCGGGTGCTTCTACGTTATCCCACCCGTCCGCTTCGCCATCCCTCCCGCCGCCGCTCCGACCGGCATTTCCCCTCGCTCCACCCGTTCCTCCCGGTCCGGCAGCGCCTGTTTGGCGAGGTTCCACACCACCAATCCGAAACCGATCTTGTTCACCGCGTCGCCCAGGTTGTAGATCACGTCCAAATTCAGCGTGTCGCGCCAGCCGGCCAGCAGATTGCCCGGGTTCGTCATGTAGCCCAGCGGATAAATCCCCCAACCCAGCAGCAGGAACCAGAACAACAGGTCAAACGTTCCCTTGGTCTTCGGATCGTCGCCGATGCCGCTGAGCAGCGCCGCCTCGCCGAACGAAATCTCGAACAACACCACGGCGTAGCCCACCGACGACACCGCCCCCCACAACACGCTTTGCTCCGGCTGCACCACCTGCCCCACGTAGCCCGCCGCCAGCATCCACAGCGACGCCAGCACCAGCCGCCAGACCATCCCCCGGCCGGGTTTTGCGCCGCTCGCTTCGAGCAGCAGATAGAATTGCAGGCAGATGAGCGGCACCGTCAGGAACCAGTCGAGGTAGCGGAATTCGGCGGGCGACACCCGCGCCGTCAGCCACAGGCTGCTCATGAACACGTAGTTCGTGCCGGCGATGACCGTCACCAGCGACGCCACCAGCAGCGAGGTCTGCCACCGGCCCGGCACCGCCGACCGCTCGAACAGGAAGAAGAACCCGGCGGCGAACATCGCCAGGGTGCCGAGCAGGAAGGTGAATCCCACGAAATCCCCCCGGGGCAGCAGCCCGTTGGCGAGGGGCAACAGGAACGTTTCCGAATACATCGAGCGACATCTTACACGACAGGATGGAAAACGCGATTCACAACCATTGCCTGCCTGCAATGCAGGGAGAATGCCGGCCATGGATGGCTCGTCCCGTCCGGGGTCCCGGCCGCAATTTTCGCCGGGTGTTCCGGTGGCGACGGCCCGGCAAACGGGCGAATCAAAATCGTGGTGAGCCGTTCTCGTAGAGGCTTGACGCTTGGCAGCAGCGCAGAAACAATCGCGGCGTGAAAACGAATAAATTTGTCTTTGCGGCCGTCGTCCTCGCCCTGGCCGGAGCGGGCCTGTCAGCCTCCACTTTCGCGCAAACGCCCGCGCCCTCGCCGGGCGGCGTCAAGGCGGCCGCCAGCGCCGGGCCGAGCGAAGCCGAAATCACGGCCATGTCGGCCCTGGCCCAGCCGGGGGAAAATCACAAGCTGCTCGCCGGTTTGGCCGGTTCGTGGGACTACCAGGTGAAGATGTGGACGAATCCCAGCGAGGCGCCGGGGGAATGGAGCGGCACGGCGGTCCGCAAGCCGATGATGGACGGGCGTTATTTTGTCGCGGAGACCACGGGCAAGATGCAGATGCCCGGCCCGGATGGGAAACTGCAGGACATGGAATTCAAGGGTATGTCCATCGAAGGCTACGACAACGCCAAGCAAAAATTTGTGTCCACATGGACCGATAACATGGGCACGGGCATCCTGATGTCGGAAGGCACCTACGATCCGGCCACCAAGACGTTCACCTACTTTTCGGAGATGGAGGTGCTGCCGGGCCTGAAGATGAAGGTGCGCGAGACCATCAAGGTCATCGACAATAACCATCATGTCTTCGAGTGGTACGAAAATCGCGGGGGCAAGGATGTGAAGACGATGGAAATCGCCTACACACGGAAATCCTGACGTGGGTCGGGCCGGGGGGTCAGGCTTTGCCAGCGACGTACACGGTGCTCGCGGAGTCGCGTTCAAGCAGCGGGTTGTAAAAGGAAACGACGTGCGCCTCCGCCCGGGCGAAGACCGCGCGCAACGCGGCCAGGAACGGCGCGTCCGGTGGATCGTCCGACCACAGGGCGAAGACACCCTGCGGGTGGAGGTGCTCTGCGAGAGCACGCAACCCGGCGGGTTCGTAAAACGCCGCGTGTCGTTCGTGCAGCAGGTGGCGCGGCGAATGGTCGATGTCGAGCAGCACCGCGTGGAACTTCCGGCCCGGGGACGCCGGATCGAACCCGGACCCGGATGCCGCAGCGAGGGCGAAAAAATCGCCCCGGACGAAGCGGCAGCGCGGGTCACCCGTCAGTTCCGCGCCGAGCGGAACCAGCCCGCGCTCGTGCCATTCGACGACGGCCTCCAACGCCTCGACGACGATCAGCGACCGCACCGCCGGGTGCCGCAGGGCGGCTTGCGCCGTGTAGCCCAGCCCGAGGCCGCCGACGACCACGTCCAGCGCCGGTGCCGCCGCCGCCGCCAGCCCCAGATCGGCCAGGGCCACCTCGACCGCGTGGAAGAGGCTCGACATAAGAAAAGCGTCGCCGAGCTTTACTTCGAAGACCTCCAGGCCATCCAGGGCGCGGATGCGCCGACGGCGCAGGGTCAGTTCGCCCAAGGGCGTTTGGCGGTAGTCGAGTTCGGCGAAATCAGCGCTCATGGCGGGAAGCTTACTCGAAATCCGTCGCTTGTTGTCAGGGAGGGCCTCGGAGAGACCTCCCTACCTTGATCGAACCACCTGCGGCGGTGATCATTCGCTGCGATCTACCCCCGTTCACGCCCCCTGACCCACCGGGAGACTCACGGCGGCATCCGGGGTTCCGGCGGGGGTCGCCGACCGGACAGCAGCCGGGGCGGGTTCGGCGGCGAGGGACGGCCCGTAACGCTCCACCAGCCGCCGGATGGACCGCGCCCTGCCGGTTTCGGGATCGACCTCCACGATGGCCCCGTGCAGCCGGATCTCGCCCCGCGCGATAGGGAACGGTACGGGCAGACTCGTCATGAAGCGGTGGATGATCGCGTGGTAATCCCGTCCCAGGCAGGATTCCGACGGCCCGCAGAAGCCGGCGTCGCACAGGAAGGCCGTGCCGCCGGGGAACACCTGCTCGTCGGCGGTCTGGACGTGGGTGTGCGTGCCCACCACGGCGCTGACCCGCCCGTCGAGAAAACGGCCCATCGCCACCTTTTCGCTGGTCGTTTCGGCGTGGATGTCCACGAAGATGATCGGCGTTTCCTCGCGCAGCCGAGTGACCTCCTCGTCCATCGCGCGGAAGGGGTTTTCCAGGCTGGGTTGGGTGAAGGTGCGGCCTTGCGCGTTGATGACGCCCACCTTGCCCTTGGCGGTTTCCAGGACCACGCTCCCTTGTCCCGGCGTGCCGGGCGGATAGTTGAGCGGCCGCAGCAAACGCGGCTCGGTGTCAATGTAGCCGAAGATTTCCTTCTGGTCCCAGACGTGGTCGCCCGTGGTGATGACCGCCGCCCCGGCGCGCAGCAGGTCGATGGAAATTTTCGGCGTGATGCCCCGGCCATTGGCGCTGTTCTCGCCGTTGACGATGACGAAGTCGATGGCTTCACGCTCGCGGATGACCGGCAGCAGGTCGATAACCGCGCGGCGGCCCGGTTCGCCGACGATGTCGCCCAGGAAGAGGATGTTAAACGTCGCCATCGGCGAACCTAGCCGCAAAGCCGGTGGGCGGAAAGTCGGAAGTCGGAAGTCGGAATGCGGAAGTGGGAAGTGGGAAGTGGGAAGGCAGAAGGCGGGAAAGCACAAACTCCAATTCCGTCAGCAGCATCTCGATTTGGAGTGCGCCACGCTGGTGAGACAAGGGAGATGGCGACCTCCGGGCGCCGTCAGGACCGTTGGTATTCGGGGCGGCCACCCCTTTAACCAAGGGTACTACGGCGCCCGGAGGCCGCCATCCACCCGCCGAAATTCAGGACACTACCCTTCCCCCTTCCCATTTCCGACTTCCTCTGACATGCTCCGGCCGGGTTTGGCCTGGGTTGATTTGCTCATGAGATTTTTTCGCGTTTTGTCCGTTTTCGCCGCCCTGCTCCTGTTTGTCGGTACGGCCCGGGCCCAAAACCTCAGTCCCTTGGCGGAACTGCCCGATTACCGGCGGTTCGATGCCTGGCAGGGGACGATCACCCGCGAGGAATTTACCCGGCGGCTGGAAGCGCTCTATGCCCCGCACGGCGGCTGGCAGGCGTTCATCCGCATCGACCCGGACGCCGCCGTGATCCGCAAAACGAGCGTGCCACTGGACGATCTGTACACCCTGCGTTTCGCCGCGTCCGAGGCGGAAAAGAAACCGCTGCCGCCTGTCTATTGGCGACCCCGCGCCGCGCTGCCGCCGACGGATGCGTCCGCCACCGACAAACCGCTGGCAGGGTTGCGCGTGGCGCTCGATCCCGGGCACCTCGGCGGACGCTGGGCGCAGTTGGAGGAACGCTGGTTCCGCATCGGCGACGCTCCGCCGGTCGAGGAGGGCGAGATGACGTTGCGCGTGGCCCAGGTGCTCGCCGACCGGTTGCGGGCGCTCGGCGCGACGGCGGAGCTGGTGCGGGAGGGTGACGAGCCGTCCACGCCGTTGCGTCCGGCGGACCTGATGGACGCCGCGCGCCGCCAGTTGGCGGAACAGGGCGTGGAGCATCCGCGCGAAACTTCCGGCGGCGCGGCGGACCCCGAGCGCCAGTTTTCCGTGCCCTGGACGAGCGACATGCTCTTTACCCGCGCCGACATCCGGGCGCGGGGTCGGCGGGTCAACGACGTGCTCAAGCCGGATGTCGCCGTGTGCCTGCATTTCAATGCCGAAGCGTGGGGCGACCCCGCCCACCCGGCGTTGGTCGAAAAGAACCACCTGCACGTATTGGTCAACGGATGCTACGGGCCGGACGAGGTAGCGAAGGACGACGTGCGTTTCGAACTGCTGCTCAAATTGCTCAACGGGTCCGGCGCGGAGGAATTGGCGGCGGCGGAACCGGTCGCCGCCGCGCTGGCTGCCGCGACGGGGCTGCCGCCGTACCAGTACACCGGGCAGAATGCGGTGCGGGTGGGCAGCAACCCGTTTGTCTGGGCGCGCAACCTTTTGGCGAACCGGGTTTACGAGTGTCCAGTGGTGTACGTGGAGCCTTACGTGATGAACAGCCCGGAGGTATTTGCCCGCGTGCAGGCCGGGGATTACGAAGGCACACAGGAGTTCGGCGGCGTGCCGAAGCGAAGCATTTTCCGCGAGTATGCGGATGCGGTGGCGGCGGGGTTGGTGGAGCGGTACGAGGGGCGGGTGAGCGTGCCGTGAAAGAGGCGTGGCGGAAAATTTCTGTCATCCTGAGCGAGGCGAGTCTGCGAGCGGAGCCGAAGGACCTTCCGCCGCCGGAGGCAATCGTGGATTGGCAAAGCAGCGGGCGATGGGCAGGGCGCGTTTCGCTGCCGCGGGCCGGAAGGTCCTTCGACGGCGTTCGTTCCTCACTCCGCTCAGGATGACAGAGAAAATTTAGGCAACGTCACCGTGAACGCCGCCCCTTGCCCGGCGCGGCTATGTACTTCGACGTGCCCCCCGTGGGCTTCCACGACGGCTTTGACCAGACTCAGGCCCAGACCGAGGCCACGCTGGGTGCGGCTCTGGTCGCCCCGGTAGAGGCGGTCCCAGACCCGTGATTGTTCGTTCGTTGGGATGCCGGGTCCGTTGTCCCGCACGACCACGCGCACCGTGCCGTCGGCCGCGTTGCGTTCGCAGGAAACCCAGACCTCGCCGCCCTCGGGCGTGTATTTGAGCGCGTTGTCCAGCAGGTTGGCGAACGCCTGCCGCATCCGGGCCGGGTCGATGTCGGCCTCGCAGGGTTCGGCGAACTGCGGATGCACCGTGAGGTGCCGTTCGTCGGCGACGAACTCGTACAGTTCCACGACCTCGCGCAGCAACGCGGGCACGCTCGTTGGCACCCGACGCAGGGTCATCATGCCCTGCTCGGCCTCGGTGACATCCAGCAGGACGTTGAGCATCGTCAGCACGCGCTCGGATTCCTCCGCGCACTCGGCCAGGGCGGCGCGGGCGGGGGAGGGCGGGGCGTCGTCGGTCAGGGCGGTTTCGGCGGCGGCGCGCAGGCGGGTCAACGGGGTGCGGAGGTCGTGTGCGACGTTGTCGAGCGCCTCGCGGGTGGCCCGGAGCAGCGCGCCGTTTTTTTCCAGCACGCGGTTGAACTGCCGGGCGAGTTCCGCCAATTCGCCTGCGGACTGATCCTCCGGCACGCGCTCGGCGAGATTGCCGGTGGAGATGACCCGCCGGGCCGTCGCCAGCATCCCACGCACGGGTGCCAGTGCGCGATGCGAGAGCGCCGCGCCGCCGATCAGGCCCAGCAGCAGGGTGGGTCCGATGACCACCGCGAACGCGATCTCGAACGGCCGCAAAAACGCGGCGTGACGGCTGGTGATACGTCCGACCAGCAGCGTCGCGCCGTCACGCAAGGGGGTCGAAACGAGGGCCAGGTCGCTGTTCGTATCCAGCGGGATGCGCAGGATTTGCCGCGGGCCGGGCACGGTCAGGCCGGCGGTGGCGGCGCGTTCGGCCAGGCGCGCCAGGTCGAACGGCGAACTGGAAAACAGGACGCCCTGGCCGCCGCGCGTCACCAGCACGAAGAAACCGCCGCCGTCCCCGTTGGCCTGTTCGCGCTGGATGAGCGCGTTGAGGGCGGACAGCCCGCCGCGCTCGTACAGGGCGGCGCAGCTCTGGAGCCGGGTGGTGAGGACCGTCTGCTCGCTCTGCTCGAAAAAGCGCACCACCAGCAGGTACAACAGCCCGAAAAGGACCGCCGCGCTCAGCGTGAACACCCCGGCGTACCAGACGCTCAGGCGCACGGCGAAACTGCCCCAAAACGTGTTAGGCGGCGGATTTGAGGACATAGCCGACGCCGCGCACGGTGTGGATGAGTTTCACGGGCTGATCCCGGTCCACCTTCCCGCGCAGGCGGTGAACGAGCACGTCCACGAGGTTGGTCTGCGGGTCGAAGCCAAAGTCCCAGATGTGTTCGAGGATCATCGTTTTCGTCACGGGCCGACCGGCGTGGCGCAGGAGCAGCTCCAAAAGCGAAAACTCGCGCGGCTGGAGGTCGAGCGTCTGTCCGGCGCGGGTGGCCTCGCGGGAGAAAAGGTCGAGCTTCAGGTCCGCCACGGCGAGGTGGGTGGGCGTGTCATTGGCGCGGGTGGCGCGGCGGATGAGCGCCTGCACGCGCGCCAGCAGTTCGGAGAACGCAAAAGGCTTCGTCAGGTAATCGTCGCCACCGCTTTGCAGACCGAGCACGCGGTCGTCGATGGTCGCGCGGGCGCTGAGGATCAGCACGGGCGTGGCGACTTTTTTTGTCCGGAGTTGGCGCAGGAGCGAAAGGCCGTCGAGTTTGGGCAGGTTGAGGTCCAGCACGGCGGCGTCGTAGGTCACTTCCAGTGCGAGGTCGAGGCCCGCCTCGCCGTCGCGCGCCAGATCGACGGCAAACCCGTTTTGCTTGAGTCCGTTGACCACGAACGAGGCAATTTTTACGTCATCTTCGACGACCAGGACACGCATAGAGGGCAGAAGGAAATCTTGACAATCGCCGTGCGCGAGGAACTGGCAACTGCGGGGCGCGGGTTCTCTCCTTTGGGTTAAATCTACTAAAAACTCTGTCATCCTTCGACTCGCGCTACGCGCTTCGCTCAGGATGACAGAGTTTTTCGATCTGCATGTGTGGCGATCCCGTAAGCGATTTGCTGCGTGTCCCTTCCTCCAGCCTTCGACCGAAGACGTTGTCCGCGTTCGATATAAACAGCGAAATATATCGCGCCGATTTTGTGATTCGCGCCGAAGAAAAAGGCGTCCGCTTTCCGGTGTCCAAGCGGTAAAAGAAGGTGCAACCAACCGTTAGCCCCGCAACGGACCGCTAAGTTTTCCTCCTCCTGTTCCATGAGTACCGTTCTCGATCTTCCTCCCGTCGCGCACACCTCGCCGGCGGACCGCCCCGCCTCCGCGCCGCCGGAGAAATCTGCCATTACCTTGACGATCAACGGCGTCGAGCGCCGCCTGGAAGTTGCCCCCTGGACTACCTTGCTCGACCTCCTGCGCGAATCCCTGGACCTGACCGGCACCAAGAAGGGCTGCGACCACGGGCAGTGCGGTGCGTGCACCGTCCTGCTCGACGGCAAGCGGGTGAACTCCTGCCTGACGCTGGCCATCATGAAGGACGGCGCGGGGGTCACGACCATCGAAGGGCTTGCCGACGGCCCCACGCTCCACCCGATGCAGCAGGCGTTCGTGGACTGCGACGCGTTCCAGTGCGGTTATTGCACACCGGGGCAGATTTGCTCGGCGGTGGGCATGATCACGGAAGGCCATGCGCAGACCGACGACGAAATCCGCGAACTGATGAGCGGCAACCTTTGCCGTTGCGGCGCGTACCCGAACATTCTCGCGGCGGTGAAACAAGCCTACGCGGCGACCCAGGCGAAGCACGCCGCCTGACCCTTTTCCTTCCTTCGATCCATGATCAATTTTTCTTACACCCGGGCGGGCGGCGTCGCGGAAGCCGTCCGCGAAAAATCCAAGGCGAACGGCGCGGGCCGGTTCATTGCGGGCGGCACGAATCTCGTGGACCTGCTCAAGGAGAACGTCGAGCGGCCGACTCGAATCATCGACATCACGCGGCTGCCGCTGACGACCGTCGAGGAAGGACCGAACGGCGGGTTGCGCCTGGGCGCGCTGGTGTCCAACGCGGACACCGCTTACCACCCGGAGGTGCAGAAACGTTACCCGGCGCTGGCGCGGGCCATTCTGGCCGGGGCGTCGCCGCAGTTGCGCAACATGGCGACCAACGGGGGCAACCTGCTGCAACGGACGCGCTGCTATTATTTCTATGATGTCGCGCTGCCTTGCAACAAGCGCGTCCCCGGCAGCGGATGCCCGGCCATCGACGGCCAGAACCGCGTGTGCGGCGTGCTGGGCACGAGCGAAGCCTGCATCGCCACGCATCCGAGCGACATGTGCGTGGCCCTGGCGGCGTTGGAAGCCGTGATCCGTGTCAGTGGACCCAACGGCGAACGGACCATCCCCATCGCGGATTTTCACCGCCTGCCCGGCAGCACGCCGCACCTCGAAACGACCCTCGCGGCGGACGAGATCATCACCGCCATCGACCTGCCGAAAAATCCTTACGCGGAGCATTCGGTTTATACCAAGGTGCGCGACCGGGCATCTTATGCGTTCGCATTGGTGAGCGTGGCGGCGCTGCTCGAACTGGACGGCGACACGATCAAAAGCGCGCGGCTGGCGCTGGGCGGCGTGGCGCACAAACCCTGGCGTCTGCCGGAGGCCGAGGCGCGGCTGGTTGGCAAGACCGCGACGAAGGAGAATTTTCTGCCCGTGGCCGAGGCGCTGATGAAAGGCGCGACGGGTTACGGCCACAACACTTTCAAAATTGAGCTGGGCAAGCGCGCCGTGGTGCGCGCCTTGCAACTGGCGGCCAAGGGGACCGCGGCGGTCCGGGGCGTGAACGGCCAGGTGGCCGCCGCTGAATCGGTAGCCTGAAGGCCGATTTTCGAGAGCAACGTTTATCCAGACAACAACGGACCGCTCGGAGAGCGGTCCCTACCTTTTATGACTACCACTGAATATTTGGGCAAGCCGACGAGCCGCGTGGACGGCCCGGCCAAGGTCACCGGCGAGGCGAAATACGCCGCCGAGTTCAACGTTCCCAATCTCGCCTACGGTTACATCGTCTCCAGCGGGGTCACGCGTGGGACGATCAAGAGCATCAACGCCGCCGAGGTGGAAAAGATTCCCGGCGTCCTGAAAGTTCTTACCCACGAGAACGCGCCGAAGACTGCATCCCTGGACCGCAGCCACCGCGACCAACTCGCGTCCACGCATGGCTCGCCGTTCCGCCCGCTGTATCAGGCGGAATTGCAGCACAGTCTCCAACCCGTGGCGCTGGTGGTCGCCGAGACGTTTGAAGCAGCGCGTTACGCGGCTTCACTCGTCCAGGTGGAATACGAGATCGCGCCGCACGAGACCGACCTGCACGGCAGCCGTGCCAAGGCGCATCCGCCGAAGGACAGCCGCACCGGTTACGTCCCCCCGCCCAAGAAGCCGCGTGGCACGCCGGAAGAGGCTTTTGAAAAGGCCCCGTTCAAGGTGGAAGCGGAGTACTACCAGCCCGCCGAGCACCACAACCCGATGGAGAACTTTGCCTCCACCTGCGTTTATGGCGAGGACGGCAAACTGACGATCTACCAGAAGACCCAGGGCGTGCAGAACTGCCAGGAATACATTTGCAGCGTGTTCGGTCTATCGAAGGATGAGGTGCAAGTGATCTCGCCTTTCATGGGCGGTGGCTTCGGCGCGGGGCTGCGTCCGACGCACGAACTTTACCTTTCGGTGCTGGCGGCGACGGCGTTGAAGCGGTCGGTACGTGTGTCCATGACCCGCCAGCAGATGTTCAGCTTTTCCCATCGGCCCGAGACCATCCAGGACTTCAAGCTGGCGGCTACGCCGGACGGTTTGCTGGACAGCGTCACGCACACTGCCATCCAGGAGAGTTCCCGCTACGAGGAATTTTTGGAAACGGTCGTGAACTGGTCGGGACTGGTGTACACCTGCCCGAACGTCCGGCTGGACCACCAACTGGTTTATTTGGATCTCGCGTCGCCCGCCGACATGCGCGCCCCGGGCGCGGTCACGGGCCTGTACGGGTTCGAGTGCGCCATCGATGAACTGGCCTACCAAGCGAAGCTGGACCCGTTGGCTTTCCGGTTGAAGAATTACTCGGAAAAGGACCAAAATCTCGACAAGCTGTATTCCAGCAAGGAATTGCGCGAGGCCTACCGGCAGGCATCGGAAAAGTTCGGCTGGGACCAGCGTCCGCTGGACCCGCGCTCCACCAGGCGCGGCAGCGACCTGATCGGCTGGGGCATGGCGACCGGCTGTTGGGAAGCCATGCAGGGCAAGGCGGCGGCGAAGGCCGTGTTGACGCCCGACGGCAAGTTGGTCGTCTCCAGCGCCACGAGCGACATCGGTACGGGCACCTACACCGTGATGACCATGATCGCCGCCGAGTTTTCCGGCGTCCCGATTGAAAACGTGAGCTTTGAATTGGGTGACTCTTCGATGGTTTATTCGCCGGTGGAAGGCGGCTCGTGGACGGTGTCGTCCGTGGGTTCGGCGGTAAAGACCGTGTGCGAGGAATTAAAAGCGCGGTTGTTCAAGCTCGCGGGCAAAATGGACGGCGCGCCGCTGGGCGACGCGAAGGTGGAGGACGTGACTTTTGACCAGGGGGAGATGCGGGTCACGAAGAATCCGGTCAGGAACGTCACGTATGCGGAAGCGTTACAGGCGAACGGGCTCGACAAACTGGAACTCGACACCACGGAGTTGCCGCAGTTGGTCAAGCAAATGACGCACGGGGTATACAGCCATTCGGCGGTGTTCGTGGAGGTCGCCGTGGACGAGGACCTGGGGACGATTCACGTCACGCGGGTGGTCAGCGCGATTGCGGGTGGGCGCATCCTCAATCCCAAGACGGCGCGCAGCCAGATCATGGGGGCCATTGTGTGGGGCATCAGCATGGCCCTGGAGGAGGAAAGTATGTTGGATCACCAGTTCGGCCGGTTCATGAACCATAATTACGCCGAGTACCATGTGCCGGTGAACGCGGACATTCACGACATCGAGGTCATCTTCGTGCCCGAACATGACGACGTGGTCAATCCGCTCGGCGCAAAAGGGCTGGGCGAGATCGGCATTGTCGGCGTAGCGGCGGCAGTGACCAACGCCGTCTGGCACGCGACGGGCAAGCGCGTCCGCAGTCTGCCGGTGACGCTGGACAAGCTGCTGTAAGACGCCGGATTCTCCGGGGTCAATCTTCGGGTGACGCAAGGAAACTTTGCATCAGCCGGAGATGTTCCTCCTGCTCGAAGAAGGCGGCCACCGGCACGCTAAATCCCGTCAGCACCGCGCTCGTCAGCCGCGCCCCCTCGGGCAGACGCGCCTTCAGTTGATAAGTTGCCGCGCCCGGCGGCAGGACATATTGCTCCACGATCCGATCATCGGAATCGACGATCCAGTATTCGCCGACCCCGTGCCGGGCATAATCCCGCCACTTCAGTTTGCGGTCGTTGTCCACGGTCGAAGCGGAAAGCACCTCGACGGCCAAGTCAGGAGGCGGAAACAGGAACATATCGTCGGTGAATACAGCGGCCTTGGTCGCGGAGAAAAAACAAACGTCCGGTTCATAGTCATTGCGTTGGCAATGCACGAGGCACTTGCCGCCCAGTGCTTCCCCGATCCCGTGCTTCCCGGCAAAAGTGTGGAGCAGCCTCATGATGCAGCCGGCAGCTTCCATCTCGCGTAGCGTCGCGGATGGGGACACACAAATCTGTCCGTTAATGAACTCGCCCCGCCTGCCCTCGTATTCCCGATGAAATTGTTCGCGCCGTTGCTGCTCGTCCGCGATGAACGCTTGCAGGTGCGCTAGATGGTCGTACAACTCAGGCGAGCGTTCCAGTTCGGCCAGCGCAACGGCGATGCTCATGGGGCGGAAAGTTTATGTCCTGACGACGGTCGAGGCAAGACTTCATCCCTTGCATCCAAGGTCTTTCAGTTTGCGGAGGATCCCGGGGAGCGCACGCGCCTCGCGTGCTGCGGACGGCGCCCCGCCGTTCGC
>CAHJWO010000117.1 GCA_903642295.1 PVC group bacterium
CGGGACGGTGGGGGAGGTGGGGGCGGCGATCATCCGCGCGACGGCGGCGGGGCCGCTGAGGCGGATCTTGCCTCCGGCCACGGAGGCGCGCACGGTCGAGGGCGGACGCTTGCCGGGGTTGATCGGTGGGGCGGAAGGCGGGACCAGGGTGGGCGCGGGCGCGGACTCGGCGACCGGTTTGATGCTGAGGGTGCTGATCTGGCCCGTGCGGTGCGGGGGGCGCAGCGGCAGGCCGTTGTCGTCGGCGGGAACGGACGGAACGGGACCGTCCCCCCCCGCCGCGCGGATGGCCCCGGCGCTGGTGCCGGCGGCGGTGGGCAGGCGGGCATTGTCTTCCATCGCCACTTGAAGGAAGGGCGTTTCGATCTCGCCCACGCTTTCCTCGGCCAGTTGATCGGTCCGGGTGCGAAAGGCGGCGCTCAGTTGCTCGACGAGCTTCTGGAGCGGCAGTTGCACCTCCACGTCTTCGGTATCCGTCACCGGGCGCGCGAAGATTTCCGGGCACTTCGCGTAGATGGTGGAGGCGGGCACGCTGGCGCGGCCCTTGGCCAGGTCGGAGTAAAGCTCGGTGGCGCGGAATTCCACGACGCGGCTGCGGTCGAAGCCGCCGGGTGCGAGATAGCCGGGCGGCAGCCGGTCGATGAAATCTCCCACTTCCAGGCTCACGCTGGCGTTGGGCGCATCGGGCAGCGGGGGCGGGGGGGCCACGGAGACCGGCGCGGGCCGGGTGGCGGGAGCAGGGACCGGCTTCGCGGCGGACGGGACGGGGAAGGAGACCTTGCGGGCGGGGGGACGCACGGACACGTTGCGGGTCACCGGGGGCCGGGCGGTGGGCGCCGTGGGGGCACCGGGGGTGCGCAGGCTGACGGGAGGCTGGGCCTGCGGCGTGCTGGTGGGCAGGACGGTCCGCACGGCCCCGGGCGGCACCCCGTTCGGGGCGGGGGGTGGAACGCTCGGCCCGCGGGCAGTTTGTCCGCCCGGGGCGGTGGTGGCCGGAGCGTCTTCGGATTCGCCCGTGTTGGGCTTGCCTTTGAACCAACTGGAAAGTGAGAATGCCATAAAGGATGGAATCGGAAAGCGAATGCCTATAAAGTTCTGACCGGGAGCACGTTAAACGTCCTCTGCGGTCAGCCTCCAAACCTCTTCTAAGGTTGTCACGCCTTCGTGGGCTTTGTCAATTCCGGCGAGACGTAAAGTTTTCATTCCTTCGGAGAGCGCCTGGTTCTTCAGGACGGCGCTGCTGGCGCGTTTGATGATCAACCGGCGGATGGATTCGGACACGGGCAACACCTCCATGATGGCCGCCCGGCCCAGGTAGCCGCGCTGCTTGCAACGGTCGCAGCCCGCCCCCTGGTAGAACAGGTCGCCCTCGGGGATTTCCATGTTGAGCTTGCTGAAGATTTCCGGCTCGGGGTTGAACTCTTCCTTGCAGTTCGGGCAGACGCGGCGCACGAGGCGTTGCGCGCAGGTCAACAGCACGGAACTGGCGATCAGGAACGGCTCGATGCCCATATCGTCCAACCGGGTGATGGCCCCGGCGGCATCGTTGGTGTGCAGCGTGGAGAGCACCTGATGGCCCGTGAGCGCGGCCTTGACGGCGATGTCGGCGGTCTCGTTATCGCGGATTTCCCCGATCATCACGATGTCCGGGTCCTGGCGCAGGATGGAACGCAACGCGCTGGAGAAGTCCAGTCCCACGTCGGCCTTGACGGCCACCTGGTTGATGCCGGGAAGCTGGTATTCCACCGGATCCTCGACCGTGACGATGTTGTACTCCGGCTTGTTGAGTTCGCTGAGGACGGAGTACAGCGTGGTCGTCTTGCCGGAGCCGGTCGGGCCGGTGACGAGGATCATGCCGTGCGGGGCGTCGATGGCGCGCTTGAAGGTGACGAGCGTCGTTTCGTCCAGGCCGAGGTTATCGACGGAGCCGGTGAGCGCGCCCTTGTCGAGGATACGGATGACGATCTTCTCGCCGTACACCGTCGGCAGGAAGCTGATCCGGAGATCGACCTCCTTGCCCGAGACGCGGATGCGGAAGCGGCCGTCCTGCGGGACCCGGCGCTCGGCGATGTTGAGGCCCGCGAGAATCTTGATGCGCGAGGCGATGGCGAGTTGCAGGCTCTTGGGCGGGCCGCTGGCCTCGATGAGGTTGCCGTCCAGGCGGTAGCGCAGGCGGACGCTCTTTTCGGCGGGTTCGATGTGGATGTCGCTCGCGCGGTCCTTGAGGGCCTGGACGAGGATCAGGTTGACGATGCGGATGACGGGGCCGTCCTCGCTGTCGGCGGCGAGCTTGTCGAGGTCGATGTCCTCGCGCTGGCGGGACGCGACCTCGACCGAATCGCCCTCGGCCTCGGCGGCGGCGGCCTCGGCGGCGGCCCTTTTCATCACTTCGTCGATGGCCCCGGTCGCGCTGTGGACGCCGCTGAGCGCCTCGTTGACGCTGCGCTCGGTGGCGATCATCGGCACGATGTCCATCTTCGTGCGGGTGCGCAGATCGTCCAGCGCGAGCACGTTCATGGGGTCGGCCATCGCCACGAAGAGCTTGTTGCCCAACACGGCGACGGGCACGAGCTTGTAGCTCTTGGCCATGTCCTTGGGCACGAGGTTCATGACGGGCTCGGGCACCCGGACCTTGGCGAGGTTGAGCGGCGGCTTGTCCAGGCAGCGCCCCATGGAAATGACCATGTCCTGCTCGGTGACGAACTGGTTGTCGGTCAACAGCTTGAGCAGGCGGCCGCCCTGCTTCTTTTGGAGTTCCTGCGCTTCCTCCAACTGGCTGGGGAGGAGCAGGCCGTCTTCGATCAGGATGTCCGCGATGCGTTCGCCGAAGGATTTTGCGCTCATAGGAAAGAAAGGATGGGGGATGAAGGACGAAGGATGAAGGCGGAGAAGAGGAAGTGGCGGATCGAATGGGGCAGTTTGCCGGTCATAGTCGGTTCAGGGATTCTGCTTTCATCCTTCATCCTTCCTCCTTTTCTGTCAGTCTCTGGTGTCGAGGCGGTACACGTCGCGCAGCACGCGGCTCAGGGCGGCGGGTTTGGCCAGGTACCATTGGATATGGTAGTCGAGCGAACTCTGGACGGCCTGCTTGCCGGCGGCGTCGAAAGGGTTGCAAAGCGCGACCATCATCGTGCGGCTGACGATGTCGAAGGGGACGATGAGATGGCCCAGGGTCAGGGTTTCCGGCAACATGCGGACCACCGAGCGGTCGATGTCATAATATTCCAACGGGACGTAACCGAATTTTGTGGCGTCGATCAGACCGGAGAGCAGCAGGTCGATGTCCTGGCCGGACTTGGTGAGTTCGTCGAGCAGCGAGGCGGCGAGGCCCTGGCCGTCGAGACGCTGGTTGATCGTCCGCGTGCGGTCCAGCGCGGCGGCCACGTCCGGTTCGCCGGCGATGCGGTGGAACGTCAGAAACTTGGCGAAGTGTTCGTTGCCGTCTTCGGTGGAAGCGTCGAAGGTGGCCGCGCCATCCCGGGTCCCCAGATGGGAGGCGCCGTTTCGGTTGCCGCCGGGCTGCTTGTTGCGCGTGGCGGGCAGGGCAATGAGCGACGCGCCCTGTTCCGTGATGTCGCCGATGAGGCCGAAATCCGAGGGGTGGCTGCCGTGGCCGTTGCTGCCGCCGCGGCCTGCGGCGGGGGCGGTGCGGCTCTCGATCTCGCCCATGAGAGCGACGATGTCCGGCGAATTGGGCTGGAGCTGGAGGATGCCTTCGCACTCCAGCAGGGCCGAGGAGTACAGGCCCATGTTCAGATAGGCCTCCGCGAGCTTGCGGGAGACCTGGAGGGCGGCCTCGATCTGGCCGATCTTGAGGTAGGCTTCCTTGAGGATGTCGTAGCTCTGACAATCGCCGGGCTCCGCCTGGCTGATCACTTCAAACATCTCGATGGTTTGAAGGATCTGGGCGTATTCTTCGCTGGTCAGCTTGGCGTCCATCACGTGGAAAGAGAATTTAGCTAGAAGCGTGCCCGGACTTTTGCACGTGCCAAAATACCGGGTTCGGACGGACGAAGAACGAAAAGCCGCGCGCGGAAGGCGTGCTTCGACTCTTGAAGGATGGACCAAAGCGCGCTACGTGAGAATCCCGCTCTCCGCTTTGCCCGCCATGTCAACGCCCCCCGATCTGAGCAGCTTGCGCTTCAACGGCGACGGCCTGATTCCCGCCATCATCCAGGACGCGGACCGCGCGCGAGACGATGGGAAACCCACCGGGCGCGTGTTGATGATGGCCTGGCTCAACCGCACCGCGCTGGAGGCCACGCTGGCCACGGGGTTCATGCACTATTGGAGCCGGTCGCGCCAGAAGCAGTGGTTCAAGGGCGAGTCCAGCGGCCACCGGCAGGAGGTCGTCGATTGGTACCGGGACTGCGACGGCGACACGCTGCTCTTCACCGTGCGTCAGACCGGCGGGGCCTGTCACACCGGCTACGAGAGCTGTTTCTTCCAGAAGCTCAATCGCGACGGCAGTCCGACGCCCGTGGAGGAAGAACCGCTGTTCGATGCGAAAGCGGTTTACGCGAAGACCTGAACCGGGAGTCATGCGCCCCGTTCGCCGCCAGGCTGGCGCGGGTGAATGATCGGTGCGGACCATTAAACCCCCCATGAAATCAAAACTACCGCCCATCGCTGAAGTCCGCAGGTCCTCCCCGGTGACTACTCCACAGGCCCTGGCTTGGCTGGGAGATGCCTTGTGGGTGAGTTCCCGCGACGAACGCCGCCTCGTCAGTTTTAACCCGGAGACGGAAGCCGTGCACGAAGAAACTCCGACGGCGGGCATCGGGTGGGCGGCGGTGGCGGTCGGGGATGCGCTTTACCTGACGGTCGGGGAGGGGGCCGAGGACGACCGCTACCTGCGTCGATACCTGCCCGGGCGCGGCTTCGACGATTCCTTCCGCGTGGCCCTGCCCGAACTTACCGGCTCGTACCTGAGCCACGACGGCGAGAGCTTCTACCTGAGCCAATGGTATAAACACCGCGTGCTTCGACTCGCTCCCGACGGGAGCATCAGCCGGATCATCGACATCGGCGCGGAAATCAGCGGCCACTTCATCGTCAACTCCCAGCTTTACGTGTTGCGCGGGACCGAACAGGACGGCGAAAATTGGCACCTGGCGCGGCTCGACTTGGACGAGGAAACTCCTCGCGTCGAGGATCTGGCTCAGGTGCCGTTCGGGTGTCGTTCGCTGGCCTTTGACGGGTCCCATCTTTGGACCAACGACCGCGCGAACAACGAAATTGTCCGAATGGAGTCGCCGTCACCTTCAGGAGCATAACCGGGACAGGATCCTTTTCCATCGCCCATGACCGAGCTTCCCCTGCGCCCGTCGCGCGACGAGTTCCTTGCCCTCGCGGCACGCGGCGATGCGAACCTTTTCCCGGTCTCGACCGAGTTGATGGCCGATTGCGACACGCCCGTCGCCGCTTTCCAGAAATTGCTGGACGAAGATCCGGAGGGCGGGGGGTATTCCTTCCTGCTCGAATCCGCCGAGAACAGCGAACAAATCGGGCGGTATTCCTTCCTGGGTAACCGTCCGGCGGCGATTTTCGAGAGCCGGGGCCAAACGGTCACCATTACCGAGCAGGATGGCCGGCGGCGGGAGTTCACGGCGGAGGGCGATCCCTTCGCGGAGCTTCAGCGGTTCATGGGGCGCTACCGGCCCGCGCCGCCGCGCCCGGACACCGCCGCGCTGCCCTTCGCGGGCGGAGCGGTGGGATACGTCGGCTACGATGCCGTGCGGTTCTTCGAGACCACCGTGCCGCCCGCGCCGAAGGATGAACTCGGCCTACCCGAAATCCTGTTTCTCATCACCGATACCCTGCTCACTTTTGACCATCGCTTTCGGCGGCTGCGGGTGTTGGTCAACGTATTCACGGAGGGGCGGGACCCGGGCACAGCCTACGACGAGGCGCGCGGGAAACTGGATCGTCTGGTGCGCAGGTTGCGCACGCCCAGCCAGTTGCAGCCGGGACTGGTTTACCGCGAACTGCCGCCGGTCGCCGCGCCGGCCGGGAACACTACCCGTGCCCAGTACGAGGCGGCGGTGGAGAAAGGCCAGGAATACATCCGGGCGGGCGACATTTTTCAGTTTGTGCCCTCGCAACGGTTCGAGGCGAAGTACGACGGCGACGCCCTGTCGCTTTACCGGGCGTTGCGGTTCATCAATCCGTCGCCGTACATGTTCCTGATCCGGTTCGGAAACCGGTTCTCGGTGGTGGGCAGTTCGCCGGAGGTCCACGTGCGGGCACTGAACGGCCACGTGGAGATCCGGCCCATCGCCGGAACGCGGCCCCGGGGCAAGACGCCGGAAGAAGACCGCACGCTGGCGGAGGGTCTGCTGGCCGACCCGAAGGAACGCGCGGAGCACCTGATGCTCGTGGACCTCGCGCGCAACGACGTGGGCCGCATCGCCGAGTACGGCAGCGTGCGCGTGACCGATTTCATGTCCGTCGAACGCTACAGCCACGTCATGCACATCGTCTCCAACGTCACCGGGCGGCTGCGGGGGGACCGGAACGCTTTCGACGTGATGCGGGCGACGTTCCCGGCGGGGACGGTCAGCGGGTCGCCCAAGGTGCGGGCCATGCAGATCATCAACGAGGTGGAGCGGAGCAAGCGGGGATTTTACGCGGGCGCGGTGGCGTACTTCGGTTTCGACGGCAACCTGGACAGTTGCATCACCTTGCGTTCGGTGGTGCTTAAGGAGGGACGGGCCTACGTGCAGGCCGGGGCGGGAGTGGTGGCGGATTCCGTCCCGGCGTCGGAATACGAGGAAACCGTCAACAAGGCGATGGGGATGATGCGGGCCATCGAACTGGCGCGGGGGATCGGGAAAGGATGAAGGCAGAAGGCAGAAGGCAGAAGGCAGAAGGCAGAAGGATGAAGGCAGAAGGCAGAAGGATGAAGGATGTGGGTTGTGAGAGTCGAAATGTTGCTGATGGATGGCGGCACCCACCATCGGCTTGTTTCTGATCACTCTGCCTTCTACCTTCTGCCTTCTGCCTTCTGCCTTCTGCCTTCTGCCTTGCTTGGCCATGCTCTTCATCCTCGATAACTACGATTCTTTTACTTACAACCTCGTCCAATATTTCGGGGAACTGGGCGCGGAACCGGTCGTGCGTCGCAACGATGAGATCACCGTCGCGGAATTGGCAGCCCTGCGGCCTACCCGCATCTGCATCTCGCCGGGACCGGGTGAACCGAAGGACGCCGGGATCAGCGAGGAAATCATCCGCGTGCTCGGGCCGACCGTGCCCGTGCTGGGCGTGTGCCTGGGGCACCAGGCCATCGGGGAGGTGTTCGGTGGCGAAGTGGTCCGCGCCGGACGGCTGATGCACGGCAAGACCTCGCCCATCCTGCACGGAGGCGGGGGCGTGTTCGCCGGACTACCGAACCCGTTCGAGGCGACGCGCTACCACTCGCTGGTGGTCAAGCCGGAAAGCGTCCCGGCGTGCCTGGAGGTCAACGCCTGGACGCCCGAGGGCGAAATCATGGGATTGCGACACCGGGAGCATCCCATCCACGGGGTCCAGTTCCATCCCGAGAGCATCCTGACGCTGGAGGGAAAGCGGCTGCTGGAGAATTTCTTGAAGCTGTAAACGACGGCCAAAAAAGAAAGGGAGGACCTTGAAAGGTCCTCCCTTGGCTGAATGGAAGTGAACCGGGTGGCGCTGGCTCAGCGAATCACGCCGTTCATCCGGTTGGGGAAGAAGGTGCCGGCGGACGGCGTCGTGGCCGATGCCGAAGTCATCCCGTACACGACGCGCAAGACCTGGTTGGTGGAGCGTGCGAAGGCGAGCCCGTTCTTGTCGGTCGGCGCGATGTTGGCGTTGCCAGCGTCGTCCGCGATCCCCTGGTCCTTGTCTTTCTTCACGTTGTCCACGCCGTCGCGGGCATCGGAGATCGCCTGCACCATCGTGACAATGTCCGGGATAATCACCGGCGGCGGATTCGGATTGACGACGTTGGTCGTGAGGATCTGCTCCTGGCCCATGTTATAGAGGATCGCGCGAATCGTCCCGGCGTGGATCGCCTCCACCGCCAGGATACCCGATGCGGCGGGAATGTAGGCCGCCGTGTTGTAAATCAACGGGGCTGCCCCGCGATACGCCGTCACGCCCACGTCCTCGAAGACGAACGCGCCGAGCAGGAAATTCAGGTCGCTGGCAAACGGATCGAACGAGTCGCCGAGACCCGCGAGTTGGGCCAGGCCGTTGAAGCTGTTGAGGAGATCCAGGTTCGGTTGGGCCACGGCATTGGCGCCGAGCGTTTGGCGCAGGAATTTGACGTGGTTCTGTTCGTCCGTCGCAATCTCCGCCGCGTATTGCGCGATGAATTCATCGGCGAAGGGAACCTGGGGGTTGGCCTTGATGGCCACGGTGCCAGCCGCGGTGCCGTCGCCGCCGGCCGTAGCGATGCCCGCCTGCTCCAGACTGCCACCGGTGACGGCGTACGTGTAGTACTGGGCTTCGAGGTATTCGAGGTTCAACGCGAAGTTGAGGATGGCGAGGTCGAGGCTGGCGCTGGGCGTCTGAGCTGCCTGGGCAGTGGACGGAGCGAAAAGCGGGGCCAGGGCCGGGGCCACCGCTCCCGCCACGCTGGCCAGACCGGCCCGGCGGAGGAAAGAACGGCGATTGGAGACGGCGAGTGCGTCGGTGAGCAGGGATTGATCGGAGGACATAGAGAACGCTTCTGAAACGATGGTTTCGGTTGACCGATGGACTTCCGCGCGCCGACCAGGCAAAGCATCGGCAAGCGGAAGGCCATCCGGGACTAGAAAATATCCGTAAACTGGGACGACCTTGGATGTTCAAATCTTCGCGTCGGCTGAAAAAACGTATCGACTGGGGAAACCTCGGGAGGATGGACGGCGGAAGAGGGTGAGCGGTCGGTTCCATTGCACGGAGCGGCGCAGATCAGGTGGTGCCACGCCGGAAACCAGGAAAGCGGCGGAGCGCGCCATCCACCCTGACCGCGGTTTTCGGAACGATGGAGCAGCCGGGCTCGGGGAGGTGGATCGTGACCTTCGGGGGCGCTGGCGACACCCGTTGCGGCACAGCCGCTTGGCGGCTCCTTTCTGGTCCAATCCGTCTGCCAACGGTTCGATCAGGATAAAAAAAAGCCCCCGCGCCGGACTGCGGCACGGGGGCAAGAGGACGAGATGGCAGCCAGTTCCTTACTTGATCGCGCCGTTCATGCCGCTCGGGAAGAACAAGCCGGGCGCCGGCTTTTTCGCCGTGGAGCCGTACACGATGCGCAGCACTTGGCTGGTGGTGCGTGAGAACACGATGGAATTGGCATCGGTGGGCACGATGTTCGCGGCACCAGTGGCATCCTCAATGCCCTGGTCCTTCATCTTGGCGGAGTTGATCGTGTCCACGGAATCGCGGGCGTCGGAAATTGCTTGCACCAGCGCGACGATGTCCGTGGTCGGGGCGGCAAAGGTTTGATGGCTCATGCTGTAAAGCAGCGTGCGCACTTCCGACGCATGGTATGCCTCGACCGCGAGGATGCCCGCGGCGGCGGCGAGGTAAGCCTTGGTGAACACGAGCGGGGCCGCGCCGTGGTAGGCCGTCACGCCCACGTCCTCGAAGATGAACGCGCCGAGGAGGAAATCCAGGTCGTTGGCGAAAGGATCGAAATCGCCCAGCCCGGCCAGGTTGCCCAAGGTGTTGAAGCTGTTGTAAAGATCGATGTCCGGCTGGGCCACCTCCAGGCCGCCCGCCTGACTCAGGGCACTGCGCAGGAAGGCGACGTGGTTCTTTTCGTCCGTCGCGATCTCA
Source organism: PVC group bacterium (assembly GCA_903642295.1). Classification (GTDB taxonomy): domain Bacteria; phylum Verrucomicrobiota; class Verrucomicrobiia; order Chthoniobacterales; family SZAS-18; genus CAHJWO01. The sequence continues at coordinate 9,784 of CAHJWO010000117.1, forward strand.
TTGGCGTAGTCGGCAACCACAGCGCTGCTGAAAGGCACCTTGGCGAAGTTCGGTTTCACAATCACCGTGCCGGAAGCCGTGCCGTCGCCGCCGGTGGTCTCCACCCCATTGCCGTTCAGCCCGGCACCCGTCACGGCGTAGAGGTAATACTGGGCTTCGAGGTATTCCAGGTTGAGGGCAAAGTTCAGGATCGCCACGTCGAGGGCAAGGCTGGGAGTCGGGGCGGCCTCGGCGGTCGAGGGCGCGAACAACGAAGCGGCGCTGGGCAGCAACGCACCGGCCATGCCGGCGAGGCTGGCGCGGCGCATGAACGAGCGGCGGCTGGAGACGGCGAGAAATTCCTGCGTGAGTTCTTTATCAGCTTTCATTGAATTTATTTGCGAAGGGCAAGGGTCAAACACAACCGGCACGCCTCATCCCTGCGGAATGAAACCGGGGTCAAAGCTGCGAAGTTTGTACAGGAATCCGTTGAAGATGCCCCTTTGGATGCCTTGCGGGCCGATTATTTGGCAACCGTAGGGTGTGTTCCCCATACAAATCGGTAGCAGACTTGTCGCCCCCCGGCGAAAGCGCCCCGGTGCTCGCGGCTTCCTTGAAACCTGAGCCTGCCCTGAATTCCTGGTTCCCCAAGGTCATTCAATAGACTTCCGGCAAAAACCGGGAACCGTCCGCAGATTTCGCAGATTTCCGCAGATGGGGGGAGGAAAAGACCACCCGAGCAGTCCCTCGACCGGTCATCTGCGAAAATCTGTGAAATCTGCGGACTTTTGCCGGCGGTCTAATTTGGCACCAGCAGGTCAGTTTTGGGGAGCGCACGCGCCTCGCGGGCTCTCTTTGGCGCCTCGCCAAAGAGCGGAGGGCACCTACCGGAGCCAACGGCGGGGCGCCGTCCGCAGCACGCGAGGCGTGTGCGCTCCCCGGGATCCTCCGCAAACGGAAAGACCTTGCCTGGTTCCCTGATTTCTTGAACCTCTTCCCTCCGGCGCGCTTATTCTCCCTCGGTCTGGGCCTCGTCTTCCTGGGTGACGCGCAGGACCTCCTCGATGGTGGTGCGACCTTCCGCCACGCGGCGCCAGCCGTCCTGCCGCAGCGTTTTCATGCCCCCGAGCGTCGCGGCGTGCTTGAGCGTGTTGCCGCCCGCCTTGTTGACGATCAACTTGCGCATCCGCTCGCTGATAACGCAAATCTCGTGGATGGCCATGCGGCCCTGGTAACCGGTGTGGCGGCAATGTTCGCAGCCATAGCCGCGGGAAAAAGTCACGCCGAGTTCGATGGGAAAGTTGATCTCGCGCAGGTGCGTCGGCGAGTAGGTGGAGGGGACCTTGCAGTGGGGGCAGATCGTGCGGATGAGCCGTTGGGCCAGGAAGGCGCGCACCGTGCTCGAAAGCAGGAACGGCTCGATGTTCATGTCGATCAGGCGCGTGATGCCGCCGACGGCGTCGTTCGTGTGCAGCGTGCTGAACACCAAATGGCCCGTCAGCGCGGCGCGGATGGCGATGTCCGCCGTCTCGCCGTCCCGAATCTCGCCGACCATGATGACATTCGGGTCCTGGCGCAGGATGTGGCGCAGGCCCTGGGCAAAGGAGAGGCCGATTTCGGGTTTCACGTCGATCTGCGACACGCCGGGCAGGCGGTACTCGACGGGCTCCTCGATGGTGATGATGCGCCGCTGAACCGAGTTGATGCTGCTCAGGAAACTGTAGAGCGTGGTCGATTTGCCGGAGCCGGTCGGGCCGGTGACCATGATGATGCCGTTGGGCATCGAGAGGAGCGAGCGGACGATCTTGGCCTGGCTTTCCTCCAGGTCGAGTTTTTCGAAGCCGAAGCTCTCGCGGTCGCGCGCGCTGAGGAGGCGGAGGGAGATGCTCTCGCCGTTGACCGTCGGAATGGTCGAGACGCGCACGTCGATGCTGCTGGTCCCGGCGGAGAGATTGATGCGGCCGTCCTGCGGGAGACGCTTTTCCGCGATGTCCATGCGAGCCATGACCTTCAAGCGCGAGATGATGGCGTTTTGCAGGACGCGGAGTTGTGGCGGAACGGCGGCCTCGTGGAGGATGCCGTCGATGCGGTAGCGGATGCGCAGGTCGTTTTCGAGCGGTTCGACATGGATATCCGTGGCGCGCTCGGTGATGGCCTCGCGGATGATCTGGTTGACGAACTTGACGACGCTGGCCTCGGGGTCGTTGGCGTTGAGGTCGGAGACGAGTTCGCGGTCGGTGAAGAGGTCCTCGCCGGTGCCGCGCGCCTTGAGGAGTTCGTCGAAGGTTTCCGCGCCGACGCCGTAGAGGGTCTTGATGGTGCGGAGGATCTGCGCGCGGCTGGCGAGAACCCACCGGACGGGTTTGCCGCCCGCGAGCTGGCCCGCGAGCTGGCGGCCGGCGGTGTTGAAGAGGTCGTAGGTGGCGAGGGTGATCCCGGCGTCCGTGTTCTCCAGCGGGACGATGTGGTGCTGGAAGACGAAACGACTGGGGAACAAGCCGAGGGTGTTGCGGTCGATGCGCGAGGAATCGAATTTCGACTCGTAGGGCGTGCGGAATTTTTCACCGAGGTTGGTGAGGAGTTTGCCCTCGTCCACCTTGCCGCTGTTGAGGACGGAATTGATCCAACTGTGGCCGGGTTCCTTGAGGTCGGCCAGTTGACCGGCCTCTTCTTCGGTGGGGGCACCGGCGGCGAGCAGGGCGGTGACGAGGGACTGGCGGAGATTGGGGGACATGCGGAAAGGATGAAGGATGAAGGATGAAAGGGGAGCCGGAAGGGAGCGGGCGGCGGCGAAGGGGCGTCGGCGGTAATATAACACCGGTGCCCCGGGACGGGTAGCGGCAGGTGCGGTTGGACAAGGTCTTTCAATTTGCGGAGGATGTCGGGGAGCGCACGCGCCTCGCGTGCCCGCTCTGGCGCCTCGCCAAAGCGCGGGGGCGTTCCCCAGAGCCGACGGCGGGGCGCCGTCGGCAGCACGCGAGGCGCGTGCGCTCCCCAAACTGAC
>CAHJWO010000118.1 GCA_903642295.1 PVC group bacterium
CCTGGGCTGCAAGTCACGGACCTCGTGCAGCCGGTGATCGACCTCGGCGTGCAGGCGGCTGATTTCCGCGCCCTGGCGCTCGATGACTTGCAGGCGCGACGCGCGGTCCGCTTCGCTCTGCGCGAAGTGTCCGCGCAAATCCTCCAGTTGCGCGGCCAGGAGGTTGCGCTCGTTCACCGCAGCGTCCAGCCGGGGCCAGAATTCGGCGGCGCTCTTGAGGTGGTGATCGACCTCGGCGTGCAGGCGGCTGATTTCCGCGCCCTGGCGCTCGATGACTTGCAGGCGCGACGCGCGGTCCGCTTCGCTCTGCGCGAAGTGCCCGCGCAAATCCTCCAACTGCGCGGCCAGGAGGTTGCGCTCGTTCACTGCGGCATCCAGCCGGGGCCAGAATTCGGCGGCGCTCTTGAGGTGGTGATCGACCCCGGCGTGCAGGCGGCTGATTTCCGCGCCCTGCCGCTCGATGACTTGCAGGCGCGCGGCGCGGTCGGCTTCCACGCTCTCGAAGTTCCGTTGCAGATCGACGAGTTGCGCCGCCGTGAGATTGCGCGCGTTTTCCGCCGTGTCGAGTTTGGGAAAAAGCTCGCCGGTCACCCCGTGCAGCCGGGTGATCTCCTCGTTCTGGGTGGCCGCCTTCCCGCGCAGGTCCGCGCTTTCGGCGGCGGCGGCCGCCAGCCGGGCGGAGAGATCGTCGCGGATTTCGTCGAGGTCGAGCATCGCCAGCGTCCACCGGGCGGGCGGGGAGGCGGCCAGCAGCATTTGCGGCCTCTCCGACGGCGGGCGTTCCTGCAACGGACCCGCACTGGCCACCGCGAAAAGGTCGTAATGGGCATAAATCGCCAGCTCGAAACGCACCTGCCCGACCCCGAGTTCCGCACACAGGCGCTGCACCGCCTGTTCGCTGAAGAGATAGAGATGTTCCTGGGGTTTGAGCTGTCGCAGGAAGGGATGATGTTGGGCGCACAGCGCCTCGTAGCTCCAGCCCGCCGGATAACTGGGCGTCTGGATCAACAGAAAACTGCCCGGACCCCGGAGGAGGGAGACGGCGCGGCCCAGCGTTGCCCGGGGGTCGGGCAGATGCTCCAGCACGTCCATCAGAATCACGGCGTCCCACGCGGCGGCCGGGAGATCCTGGTCCTCCAGCGGGCCTTCGAGCACGGGCACCCCGAACCAGGCGCGCGCCTGGCGCACCAGCCAGGGGCTCAGTTCCAGGCCAATGGCATCCAGCCCCGCCCAACGCTGCATCGCCACAAAGCCGCCGTGTCCGCAGCCCAGTTCCAGGGTGTGAGCGCCGGGGCCGGGCACGTACTTCAGCAAGGTGCGCAGCCAGTGGAGGCAGCGCTCCGGCAGGTCCGCGCGCAGCCTGGTTTCCAGATCGGGATAGCCGTAGTCTTCCTGGAGGTGGCGCAGGTAATAGTCTTTGCCGTACAAGCCGTGCTCGTCCTCGCGCACATGGATGATCTCCTCCCCGCGCATCTCGCGTAAAACCAGGGTCTGGCACTCCGGGCAGCGCAGGTAATCAGGCGAAAAATCTTCCAGCCGCGCGTGGCCGCACCAACAGCGGACCTGGCGCTCGACGGCTGGTGAGGAAGAAAGAGTATTCATGGAAACCGACCCGACGGACGTCTGGCAAGTCAATCTACGCGGGAGCGCGGGCGTGCGCCAGATGGATCAAGGAGATTTCGCCACCTGCACCGGGCTGAACCGGGCGTCCAGATCGCAAATCCCCTGAAAGGTGACCTTGCGTCCAAACCATTCCACCTGGAAGGCGGCGATCCCGCCGATGCGGTGAAAATAATGCCGGGCGGAATCCGCGTGGTCCGGGTCGCGCCCCAAGCCGAAGTCCATCAGGTATTTCCCCGAGCCCAAACGCCCCCGAAACGACAACAGCACCACGTGGCGCTGACCGGCCCGGAGCGCGGGTATTTCGACCCCGCTGTTCAAGGACGTGCCCGCCGCCACGACGTTGTTGAACCGGTCGCGGATCTGAAAGCCCGCCAGCACCTCCGCCGCCGCAAAGTCCTGTCGGGGCACGAAGGTCACGCCGACCCGGATGGATTCACCCGCCGCGAAGTTCCGGGTGGGATGTCCTTCCAGATCGAAAAGCGTGCAGCCGGTCAACGTGAGCGTGCCGTCGCCGATCTCGTCCTGGAAACGCTCGATTCCCTGCGGGATGGCCCCGGCGGCGCGTTGCAGGGTCACCTCGGGAGACGCCGCTCCCTCCGGGCCGATTTCCGTGACCGGCAACCCCGTCCCGGCGTCATCACCCGGCGGCGGGACCGCCTCGGCGGCCCGCGCGGCGAGGGCACCGGCAAGGCTCGGGCCGGCGAGCGCGCCGGAACTGATGGCGTGATAGACGCTGGTCGCCTCGTCGCTCGGCCCGAGGAAGGCCGCCCGGCCGTGGTCGAGAACCAACGCCCGCGTGCAGAGCGTCCGCACCGATCCGGGATCATGACTGACCAGAAGCAGCGTCATGCCGTTCGCCAGCTTCTCCTTGATCAGCTTGTTGCACTTGCTCTGGAAATAGATGTCCCCGACCGAGAGCGCCTCGTCGATGATGAACAGTTCCGGCTCGACGGCCATCTGGACGGCAAACGCCAGCCGGAGCGACATGCCGCTGGAGTACGTTTTCACCGGCTGCTCCAGGAATTCGCCGATGTCGGCGAAGGCGGCAATGTCGTCGAATTTGGCGTCCACCTCGGCCTTGGAGAACCCGAGCAGGGAGGCGTTGAGATAGACATTTTCGCGCCCGGTGAATTCCACGTTGAAGCCGCTGCCGAGTTCGAGGAGGGCCGCGACGCGGCCGTACACGCTGGCGCTCCCGGTGCTGGGCTGGAGCGTCCCGGCGATGATCTGCAACAGCGTGCTCTTGCCCGCGCCGTTGCGGCCGAGGATGCCCATGCTCTCGCCGCGCCGGACCTCGAACGACACGTCGTGCAGGGCGGTGAAATCCTGGTGCAGCGAATCGCGCCGCCGCCGCAGGGCCGCCAGCGGGGCGGATTCCTTCGGCAGCACCGTGCGCAGGGTCCGGTGCAGCTGGCTGAGCACGGAGTAGTGCAGCCGCTCGCTCGGCGAGGTCCAGAGCTTGTAATGCTTGCTGACGTGGCGGACGGATAAAACCACGTCGTCCGCGGGCTGCGGGTCAGGGGGAGGGAGGGGAAGTGCGGCGAGGCTGGGCGAACTCATCAAAGTCCATCGATCCCGGCGGGTCGCACCGGCAAAAAGTGAGGCCGGAACCTATACCGGCGGGGCAGGGACCCGTCAAGACACCAAAACAGGCGTTTGCCCCGACAGACCGCGGACTGGCCACCCCCTGGCAAATGCCCCGCAAAGGATGATTTTCCTGGTCGGCTTCGGTGGTAAACGCTAAGATAGAATCGGCTCACGATCAAGGGAGCCGGACGCCTGTCTGCGATCCTGATGCTGATTTACCGGATTACTCCATGATTTCCAGACGCTTCCTTTTCGTTGGGTGCCAGCGCACCGCGCAACTTCTCGTTGCCGCCTCGGTGTGCGTGGTCGCTGCCGTCCTGCCCGTGCTCTCGGCGGATGCGCAAAGGGGGAATGTCACCGTGCTCCATCGCTTCAGCGGCGCTCCCGAGGGCACCGATCCCAACGCTTTGCTCCAAGCCACGGACGGCAGCTTTTACGGCACCACCACGAAGGGAGGCACCAACGATGGCGGCACCGTGTTCCGGCTCACGCCGACGGGCGAACTGACCACTCTCCACAGCTTTGGCGGTACGATGGACGGCACCGGACCCAGCCATCTGGTCGAGGCCCCGGACGGCAACTTCTACGGCATCCCCCAATTAAACACGGTGTTCAAGACGACCCCGACCGGAACAACGACAACTTTTTACACCTTTCCCGACCCCCTCAAGCTTGGCTATACCTACACCTTCCCCAGCGAGTTGATCGCAGTGGGAAACATCCTCTACGGCAGCGCTATTTACAGCGGTACGCCAAGCGGCGTCAGCTACGGCTATTTGTTCCAGGTCCCGCTGTTGACTGCGGCCATGGACCCGGCCGGCGCGAATGGCATTTCCCACGCGACCAGAGCTGTCGGCGGGCCGACGCCGAACGCCACTTCCTTCACGCCCGGCCCCACCGAAATCGTCCAGGGCAACGACGGCAATCTCTATTACTACGTCAATATTTATACGACCTCCTATTATGACGTGTTTCAGTACCCGCCATCTGGCGCAGCCAGGAAAATCTTCACCTTCGACAATACCACGAACGCAGGGGTCCCTTCGCGGCTGCTCCAGGGCACGGACGGCAACCTGTACGGCACGACCGCCAGCGGCGGCGCCAACGGCACCGGCACGGTGTTTCAACTCACGACGGCGGGAGTGCTGACGACCCTCTACAACTTCGGCCCCGCCGCCACGGATGGCTCGGGACACTCCGGGTTGACCCAGGGCAGCGACGGCAATTTTTACGGCACCTCTTCCGGCGGTGGCGCGAATAACGATGGCAACCTGTTCCGGGTCACCCCGGCAGGTGGGTTCAACGTTCTTCACGACTTCGTGGCGGCGACCGAAGGTTCCGTCCCCACCGCGTTGATCCAGGGCAACGACGGCAACCTCTATGGCACGATGGCCAGCGGCGGAGCGAACAACGACGGCGTGTTTTACCGGTTCGATCTGGTTCTCGCCGTTCCGGCCGTCGCCAGCGCGGCCACTTCGGGGCAGGTTGGCCAGGCTTTCAGCTACCAGATTGCGGCCACCAATGCGCCGACGCGCTACGATGTCACCGGATTGCCCAGCGGCCTGAGCGTTGACCCGACGACCGGCCTCATCACGGGTGCGCCCACCCAGGCGGGCACGTTCCCCGTCAGCCTCTCCGCGACCAACGCCAACGGCACCGGCACGGGCGCGCTCAGCCTCACGGTTGCCCCGCCCCCCCTGCCGGTCGTGACCTTGACGGCCGCCATTCCCAGCGTCACGGCAGGCACCGACCACTTTGGTGAATTCATCTTGAGCCTGTCCGCCCCGCAGGACCACGACGTGTTCGTCAATCTGACCATCAAGGGCAGTGCCGGCAACGGCACGGATTACGTGCTGCTCAAAGCCACCAGGAAGATCAAGGCGGGCAAGACGAGCAAGCCCCTCAAGATCCGGCCGCTCGGGGATTTGGGCGGGGCGGCCAAGCGGGTGGTGACCCTGGTGCTGGCGCCGGGTGACGGCTACACCGTGGGCACCACCGGCAAGGTCAAGGTCAAGATTTTCGGCCCGTAGCGGCGGGGATTGGTCAACGAGCACCGGGAGGCCGCCGCCGCCGGATCGCCGGAAAGGCCGGGACGCGAAAGAACTTGCCGCCGTGTCCGGCGTGCGCCAGCGTGCACGTTTTCTTGCATGAGCCAGGTCGAGCCAGCCGCCGCCCACCGCGAGCGCCACACCGGATGGGACGCCGTGGTCGTGGTGTTGCTGGGGCTCGCGCTGCTGGGGGCCGGCTGGCTGGACGTGCGGACCTACCGCGCCCACCGTGGCCGGGACCTGCCGCAATTCGTCTTCGTGGACCCCGAGGCGTCCACGCGGATGGTGCTGGACGAGCTTTACCGCACGGCGGATACCTTCGCGCTGCTGGAGAATTTCGGGCCGTCGGAAAGATGGGACGGGCCCCGCTTCCGGCAGGCACTCGGCCCGGCCAGCACGATTCTGCTCACGACCTACCATCCCCACGCGTGGGTGCGGGTCGAATTCTACAACTTCGTGCCGGACCATGATCTCACCATCCGCTGCAACGACACCGTGCTGGAGCAGTTCTCCCATCAGCCGCCGGGGCTGATCGCACGGACCTATCCGCTGACCCTGCAGCCGGGCCAGAACAAGATCAGCTTCGGTTTTACCCGCTACAACCATGCCGGGCTGGAGATTGTCAGCGCAGACCCCCGCCCCCTGGGGGGTGGGATTTTCCTGCGACTCGATTTGAGACTGGACTGATCGCCATGCCCTCCGCCCCCGCCGCCGCATCCACGCCTGTCCCCGCGCCCGTTCCCCGGCTGGATGCCCGGACCGTCACGTCCCTTTGCGGGTTGTTCTTTCTGTCCCGGTTGCTGGTGCTGGCCGTCGCGGCGCTTTCGCATCTGGTGGTGGTGCCGGGCCCGTATGCGCGGCCCGTGCATACGTGGATCGAGCGGTTTTTCGTCTGGGATTCCGCCTGGTACTACAACACCGCCGTTTACGGCTACTCCTACCGGGCCGACGCCCAATCGAGCGTGGGTTTTTACCCCTTGCTGCCGCTCCTCCTCCGGGGAGCGAGCCACCTCGGAATCGACATCGTGCTCGCCGGTTATGCCATCTCGCACGCCGCACTGTTGGGGGCGTGTTTGCTGCTCTGGAAACTGGCGGCGCTGGAGACCCGTTCGGCGAGCGTGGCGGACCGCGCGGTGTTGTTTCTGCTCTTTTGCCCGGGCGCGGTCTGGTTCGGCATGGTTTACACGGAATCGCTGTTCCTGCTCACGCTGATCGGCTGCCTGCTTTGCGCCCGCCGGGGGCAATGGATCGCTGCGGGCCTCTGGGGGATGGCGTGCGCCCTGACCCGGACCCCGGGACTGCTGCTGGCCGGCTTCCTTTTCCTGGAAGGCGCGCAGCAATGGTGGGAGCGCCGCCGCCGCCCCGCCGATGCGTCCGCCGCCGACCGACCCCCGGTCCGGTCCGCCCGGTGGTGGAAAATCTCCGAATGGCCCTGGCTGGCCCGGGTGGCGGCCGGCGTGGCCGGTCCCGTGCTCGGCCATGCGTCTTACCTGGCCTTTCTCCAGATCCGCTTCGGCGACTGGCGCGCGCAGCAAAAAACGATGGCGGCCGGGTGGAGCGGCGGCCAGGGACCCCAGCCGCCCTGGACCGCGCTGGTGCAGCAATGGGTACACACCGACCGCTATCTGGTGGCCCTGTCCATGCCCCTGCTGGCCATCATGGTGGGTCTGGCTTTGATCAGTCTCTTCAGTCTGAAACGGGTGGCCTATGCCGCGCTGGTCCTGACGCTGTGCGTCCTGTACATTTCGGGTACGCCCGGCAACGCCATCACGCGCTACCTGAGCACCCTCGCGCCCGCCTACATCGTGCTGGCCCAGTTGGCGGACCGCTCGCAGATGCTGGACCGGACGGTGCTGGTGTTTTCCGTGGCGATGATGTCGTTGATCACCGTTCTCCTCGTCAACGGCTATCTGCTCGTCTGAGGAAAATGGCGTTCCGGCATCCGTGGACTGGGAGGATGCCATGCTCCGGTGAGTCTCGCCCGGACCGCCGCGGATTCGCACGGGAGCCCCGGGCAAAAGTGTCCTTGTGGAAGGGGCCCGCCCGCCCGTAATTAGCGTCCATGCCCGTTCCCGTTTTGCCCGCGCGCCCCATTCCGGGTGCGCCCCATCCCCACGCGCCCGCGCGCCCCACCGGCCTGCTGACCACCCTGCGCCGACACCGGTTCCTCATCGCCCAACTCACCCGGCGCGAGGTGATCGGGCGTTACCGGGGGTCTCACCTCGGCATTTTCTGGTCGTTCGTCAATCCGGTGCTCCTGCTGTGCATCTACACGTTCGTCTTCAAATACATCTTCAACGCCAAGATGGTGCCGGGACATCCCGACGAAGGCTGGGCGGATTACGCGCTGTTCCTCTTTGCCGCCCTCATCATCTTCAACCTCTTCGCCGAGTGTCTGAGCCGCGCGCCGAACCTGATCCTGCTCAACGCCAACTACGTCACCAAGGTGGTCTTCCCGCTGGAACTCCTGCCGCTGACCGTGGTGCTGGGCAGCCTGGTGCATTTATTGATCAGCTTCGTGCCGCTGTGCCTGGCAGTGCTGGTCACGCGCGGCGGCCACCTGCACGCCACCGTGGCGTTCTGGCCGCTGTTGCTGGTGCCGATCTCGGCCTGGGCGCTGGCCATCACCTGGTTGGTTTCGGCTCTGGGAGCCTTCCTGCGCGACCTCAACGAGGTCATGCTCGCGTTGACGCAAATCCTCATGTACGCCAGCGCGGTGTTCTACTCGCTGGCCGCGTTGACCGTGAATCCGAACGTGCCCGCTCCGGTCCGCACGCTGATCCAGTACAACCCGCTGGCCTACCTCTGCGAGCAGAGCCGCAACCTGGTGGTCTGGGGCACGCCGATGAACTGGCAGACTTACGGCTGGGTGACGCTCGCGGGCGTGGTGGTCATGAGCGTGGGCTACAAACTCTTTATGAGCGTCAAACCGGCCTTCGCCGACGTGATCTGACCAACCTTCGGGACGGCGGCAGGGAAGACATCTCGTGGGCATCCTTGACTTGACACCTGCTTCGATCACGCTGAGAAACGCTGGCACCCCCAAGTTTCCCGAGCTTGTCCGCAGTTTGTTATCACCCCTCCCTTTTCGCCCCTCTTCCTCGCACAGGCCGAAACCGGCCAACGCCCTTTCTTCTCCCGCGGTAGCTTATCAACCCGAATTATGTCTGGAGCACACGAAGCCCTCGAACATGCCGAACACGCCGCCCACGCCGGGGGTCACGGCCAGGAAACCTCCGGCAGCAAAGCGCATGGCCCGGGCAAGCTCATCGGCCTGACCATGGCCCTGATCGGCGTGCTGATCGCCTTTTGCGCCGCGCTGGTCGGAGCGGAGCGCAACGAATTGACGCGCACCATGATCGAACAAACCCAGGCTCATTCCGACTACAGTTCGGCGAGCACCAAGTTCCGGCTCATCATGCTGGACCTCGAAAAGCAGCGGGGCGTGCCGGCGGTCAATTCGCCCGACGGGGGAGATCGCCCGGTGCTCCGCCGGCTGCTGCGCCTCTACACCGATTACTCCAAGGAGCGCAAATACTCCAAGGAATGGGCCGATAGTTACAGTCCGTTGGTCCAGGCCCACTTCGAGGGAGCCGAGGGCTACGAGCACGCGCAGCTCATCGCCGAGATCGGCATCGTGCTTGCGTCGTTGGGGGTGCTGCTTGGCAGCCGCTCGGCCTGGCTGCTTTCCATCGTGCTGGCGGTCGTGTGCGTGGTCCAACTCGGACGCACCAATCTGCACACCCGGCACGAGATCGCCGAATCCTCCGAGAAGATTCATCACAGTGAGGAAGCGTACCAGGAACTACGCAAAGCCCATGTGGGCGCCAACGAGGACGAACGCACCGTCGAGGCACTCGACCCGGGCGGCAAGCTGCGCGCCGAGAACGAACCGGCCGCCACGGCGGGCGGCAGCGAGCACGACGCTGTCGAACCGTCCAATCAACGGGCAACGCACTAAAGGCAACACCGCCCGGAGTAACCCAGGCGGCTTGACGCCGCTGGAGACGAGGGAGAGACGTTCGCAGCACGAGATGTGAGGGTTGCAACGCAGAAGGGGGGGGCAGGGTCGGGTCGCCGGGCATGTTTTAGGGGTACTTGGTAATTTCGACGTGCTGGCGGACTGCACGAAGACCTTGACATCCAAGAAGGCAGGTCGGAGAAGGCTTTCTGACCTCACCTGCGATGCAAAAAAATATCGGCGCTCTCATCCTCATCCTTTTGCTTGGTATCCTTTCGTCCGCCCACGGCGCCGACGCCCCGCCTTACGAGCAATGGGGCACCGAAAACCTCGCGGCGATCCACAAGGACCTCTGGCTGCCGACACTCGGTCTCTACGCCGAACAAGCACCGGACGAACACGGCGTTCCGGCGCATCCGTCGTTCATGTGGGGGGTGGGCATCCAACTGACCGCGTTGGCCGCCGCCTCGGTGGTCCAGCCGGAGAAATATCTCGCCGAGACGCGCGGATACGCGGATGCCATCCAGGTTTACTGGATGGATCACGATGGGCAGGAAGGTTTCGATGCGCTACCCGGAACGCAAGACACGGATCGCTACTATGACGATAATGCGTGGCTCGTTCTCGCCCTGGCCGAGGTGTTCGAAGCAACCAAGGACCGAAAATACCTGGATCGTTCGGCGGCGACTTTCCGCTTTGTCACGAGTTGCGAGGACGACAAACTCGGCGGCGGCCTTTACTGGAGGGAAAAGTTCCTCTCGTCGAAGCATACCTGCACCAACGGGCCGGCCATCGTCGGCGCGCTTCGTCTCTATCAACTCACCGGAGAAGACAAGTATCTGGAAACCGCGAAGCGTTTGTACGCCTGGATCAACTCGCACCTGCAGGACGACGATGGCCTTTATTGGGACAACATTCGGCTCGACGGCCGGATTAGCCGCCAGAAATTCTCCTACAATTCGGCGCTGATGATCCGGGCAAACTGCCTGTTCCACAAAATCACCGGCGAGGCCCGCTACCTGGATGAAGCCAAGCGGGTGGCGCAAGCCGCCGAAAAGTATTGGGTTCGCGGAGACGGCGCGGTCGCCGACAGCGGCAAGTTCGCCCATTTGCTTCTGGAAGCATTCCTGGCCGTCCACGAGCGAGACAACGATCCTCACTGGGCCGACGTTGTGCAGCGTACCCTGGTCTACGTCCACGATAATCTCCTTGGACAGGACGGGCGTTATCCGCAGCGTTGGGACCGGCGCTCCGACGGATCGCTCAAGGAATCCATGCTGCTCAACCAAGCCAGCCCGGCCCGCGCCTATTGGATGGCGGCAAGAATGCTCAAATGAGCCCCGGCAAAGGCCGCCCACCGTCCCCTCGGTGGGCGGGTGCGTGATGTCGGCCGCCCGTTTGGAATCGCGGGGGCTCGCTCCTGACATGCCGTTGGGGGGGCTCGTCTAACCGAGCCAGGGCACCGGAGTCATTGCCGCCGTGGGCTTTGCGGTGTTCGCCGTCCAGCCGTCCAAGCCAGGGGGCCACCCGCGCCGCTCTGAGAGCAGAGCCCGGGGCCGGTTGCCCGCGACACGAGACCAAGCCGGTGAGCCCAAAAGTCCGACCACGGGACGGGGCCCGGTCGCCCGGGTGACCTGTACCGGCCTCGCGGTCAGTAGATCTCCGACAAAAGTGCTCCCAAGAGAGAAAAGTGTCCGCAGATTCCGCAGATTTTCGCAGATGGGAGAGAAAAGGAGACAGGCGGTCGCTCCACTTCTCCTCAATCTGCGAAAATCTGCGGACACTTTCCGACTTTTGTCGGAAGTCCAGTCCTTGTTCCAAAGAACGTTGCGAGTATCGTCGCCCCCGAGCAGTTACCCGCTCGGCCTGTCCGCATGAAATCCAAATTCTCGTTTCTCTTTTCCCTCGTGGGTCTGGGCTGTCTGGCCCTTGCTCCAACCGTGGACGGCCAAACCGCACCGACGTTCACGACCCTGTACCGCTTCACCGGCACCAACGGCGGGGGCGCCAACCCGCAAGCCGCCCTGATCCAGGGCAGCGACGGCACCTTCTACGGCACCACCGCGGCGGGCGGTACGAGCAGCAAGGGCACGATCTTTCAGCTCTCGACCGATGGCAAAACGTTGACGACCCTGCACAGCTTCACCGGTACCGGCGGCGAAGGCTCGAATCCTCAAGCGGCCCTGCTCCAGGGCAGCGACGGCGCCTTCTATGGCGGCACCTCCGGGGGCGGGACGAACGGGGCCGGCACGCTCTATCGGCTCTCGGCGGACGGGAAAACATTGACCACGCTTTACAGCTTCCCCGGCACGTCACAGTTGGGTGCCGTTCCCAACACGCTGATCCAGGCCAAGGACGGCGCTTTCTACGGCACGAGCGCCGGGGCCGGGACGAGCGGCGTCGGCACGATCTTCCGGCTCTCGGCCGACGGGAAGACCTTCACGACCCTGTACAGCTTCTCCGGTGCCAACGGCACGGGCGACATCCCGGAAGCGGCTCTGCTTCAGGGCAGCGACGGTGCCTTCTACGGCACCACCGAAGGGGAAAGCGACGCGCCGGACAACGCCCTGGTCTTCCGGCTCTCGGCGGATGGGAAGACGTTCACGATCCTGCACGATTTCACCGGCGCGAACAATTACGCTACTCTGGCCGCCGCGCTGATCCAGGGCAGCGATGGCGCTCTCTACGGCACGAGCGTCGGGGCCGGGACGACCGGCAACGGCACGGTTTTCCGGGTCGCGTTGGACGGGACAAACTTCGCAATCCTGCACAGTTTCACCGGCGGCACCGCCGAGGGTGCCAATCCTTACGGGGCTCTGCTCCAGGGCGGCGACGGCAACTTCTACGGCACGACCCTGCGCGGCGGCACGGGCGGCTACGGCACCGTCTATCGGCTCTCCGGTGACGGCAAAACCCTGACGACGCTCCACCTCTTCACCGGCCCGACCGGCGACAGCCTGCGCCCACTGGCGACGCTGCTCAAAGGCAGCGACGGCAACTTCTACGGCACGACGGCCGGTGGCTCCGGGGGCGACCAGGGTTCGATCTACGAGTTGATTTTTCCCAAGCTCACCGCCCTGTCGATCACCCGCACGGCGACGGCAGCCACGGTTGTTTACAGCGGAACCCCGGGTGCGACCTATCAACCGCAGTTCGCCAGTACGCTCGTCGGGAGCCCCTGGACGAACAGCGGACCGCTCCTGACGGCCGACGGCACCGGACGTTTTACTTACACGGACTCGACCCAGCCGCAACCGGCCACGCGCTTCTACCGGGCGGTCGCCTCGCCTTGAATAGACTTCCGGCAAACATCGGAAATCGTCCGCAGATTTCGCAGATTTCCGCAGAGGGGAGGGAGGAAAAGCCAACCCAGGCGGTCCCTCTGCTGGTCATCTGCGAACTCGGTGGACTTTTGCCGGAGGTCTCTTGAAATCACCGGCATTCTATGCGCCAAGAAACCGCCTGCTACTCGAATTAGTCGGCCCTGAACTACCGTCGTTCAGTGGTTGATTAGAGCGCATCCCGATTGGTTAAGCCTCA
>CAHJWO010000119.1 GCA_903642295.1 PVC group bacterium
CGCGGTAGATGCCGGGGCTCGTGCCGATCGAGCCGGTCGAGTAGAGCAGCGAGGCGGTCGAATAATCGTAGCAAATGCTGATGATGTCACCCGGGATGGTGCCCAGTGAGTTGTCGCTGCCGCTCGAAACGAGCCGACGCACCCCGGTGAGCGGGGTGATCTCGATGATGTCCTCGTAGGGATTCGTCCCCACAACGCGCTGATTAACGTAGTAAACCAGCCCGGCGGGCGAGATGGCGACCTCGTTGTCGTAAGGGCGATTGGTCGGATTGGTGCTCTGGTTGAAATAGGTGGTGCCCGAGCCCACGGAAGCGGAAGCCAGGACCGACTCGGTGCCTGCCGTGTTGTTGTTGCGTACGGCCAGGTTGAAGATGGCTCCGCCGGCGTCGGTGATAGCGCCCTGCGAACCGGTGTAGGTGATGTCGAACGCGACAATGTCGTTGGCGAAGAGGGCGGTGCCGACGCCATCCGTCGTGGGCGGGAGCAAGGCAGGACCGACCGGAAGGACGGTGGGCTTGATGCCAGCGGCGGCGGGGAAGGCCACTGGGCCAGAAGCGGCGCCAGTCGATGCGGCCGCCGCCGTAGCAGCAGGCTGACTACGGTCGGGAGCGGCGAGGACCGAGGGGACGCCGCCGGTCAGCAGGAACAAGGCGGTTCCAAGAATCAGGAGAGGACGGGTGGGCATGGGAATGAGGACTTTGGCGGGCCCGGAGGCCCGAGGTAGAAATGGCGACGCAAACAGGGAGCAAGCGGGACTACGGGCGCAGAGGGAATGCGCCCTGCATCGCGATGCAGAAATTGACCACCAGAAAAGGCTGTTGGTTGGGATGGGGCTGACTGCCGCCACCCGCGCCCACGGCGTTGGAGGCCATGGGGGCCAAGTTGGCAGGGTTGGCGGGGGCGTAATAAGTCGATTGACGGCCCGACAGCTTGCCCAGCAGGTTGCCGCTGGCATCGGTCACGGTGGCGTTCACCGTGTCCGCGTTGAAATTGTGCGTGTGGTACGGCAGTTCCTGAATGCTGAGGGTGTGGCTGGCCTCCCCGCCCACTTGTCCCACTGCGTACGAGTTTCCGCCGGGGGGCTGACCCTGACTGAGCGGCACATTTCCCTGCAGGTTCGGCAGGGCAAAAGTGGAGCGTCCGTCGCCGCCGAATTGAGTGCCCAGCAGGGAGAACAGGGCGGCGTTCTGCGAGACGGGTACCAACTGGCCGTTGCAAAGAGCGTAGCCCCGGGGAGCAAAGGTCCCGGCGAACATGTGGATCTCACCAAGGTAAGGTTCTGCCATAAAAAAGAGGTTGAAGAGTGGGAAGCGAGCGAAGCGGGTCCGGTGGAACGAGTTCAGGGATGCGGCGGGTACACGCCATCCGTGGCGATAACGAATCGGACGCACAGGTAAGGCATGAGATTGTTGTGCGGCTGGTTGCCGCCTGCCACGCTCGTGCTGTTGGGCGACAACTGCACGAAGCTGCCGGGAGTGGTGTCCGTCGAGTAGAAACCACCGCCAACGTGGGCCGGGTAACCGCCGGCTGGTCCGGTGCCGGCGGGATTGCCGCCGGAACCCCGAACCGAATGGTTGTGCGCGCCCAGTTGGAGCGAGGTGAGCGTCACCACCGCCGCGCCGCCCTGCTGGCCAAGGGTGTAAGTGTTGCCGCTGCCGTCGTTGCCTAGGTGGATGGGCACTCGCCCGCGCAGGTCGGGCAAGCCGAAGGTGCTCTGGCCGTCGCCGCCGTAGGTGGTGCCGATCAGGGTATAGAGAGCTTCGTAGTTGCTGATTTGCTGCAACGAACCGTCACAGTTCAGATAGCCCACCGGGGCGAAATTGTAGCCGTTCATGCGAATTTCGCCGATAAAAGGAGTGCCCATAGAAAATTAGGAGTCGGGAGGAGAGAGAGAGTCTGATGAAGTCTAGTTGCGCGATGGGAAAAGGCCCGCGATGCAGATGCAGGCGTTGACCACCAGATAGGGCTGGCGGTTTTCGTGCGATTGACCGGCGCCCGCGTTGGCGAGGGCGTTCGGCGACATGGTGGAAGGCTGACTGCCGTCCGTGGTGAAATACCCGGTGCCGCTCGACAAGGTACCCGGCAGCACTCCATTGCCTGGAGCGTTGGTATTGGGTGCCAAGGTAGAACCGTTGGCAATGTGATTGTGTGCGGCGACCTGACTGCCGGAGAGTCCCACCGTTGCGCTGCCACCCTGCTGGCCAAGCGCGTAACCAGTCCCGGCGCTGGTGCCAGCGTGGACCGGGACGCGGCCCTGGAAGTTGGGTAGCGCGAAGGTGGTGCTGCCGTTGCCGCCGTAAGTGGTGCCCAGGATGGCGAAGAGCGCTTGATTCTGGTTGACGGACAGCAATTGCCCGTTGCACTGAGCCCAGTTCTTGGGGGCGTACGTAAAAGCGAAATTGCGGACTTCGCCAATGTAAGCAGAGTTAGCCATATGGAAATTAAGTAAACTGAAAAGTGCCTTTGGGTCTGGAGCGATGAAAACAAAAACGGACCGGTCTGTCTATACTCCTTTGGGAGTATGCTGATGAATGGGCAAAATTCGGAGCGCTGATACTTGACTGTGGTCCAGCGTTATCAGCGGTGAGCCGGAGTAGTCAACCTATTTTTCCATCCTCGACCGTTCACGGTTGCTATCTACGGGTCAGGCCTCGTCCGCCGTGGGATTACGCCAAAGGTACGTTGCAAAAAGTGATACGCGGCTCCATAGATCAGGACGCTTTGAAGTAGCATGGCCCATGCCCAAAACCCGGTTCTGACTCTCCGTCCCGCCACGCCGGAGGATGATCCGTTCCTGCGCGCCCTGCATGCGGAGACCCGCGCACGGGAGATGGCCATGACCGGCTGGCCGGAGGCGTTCCAGGCGTCATTCCTCCAAGGTCAATTCGACGCCCAGCACCGCAGTTACCGCCAGCGGTACCCGGACGCGTCGTTCAACGTGGTGGTCGTTGCGGGCAAGCCCGTGGGGCGGTTGTACGTGGCACGGCTGCCGGACGCGGTGGTGGTAGTGGACATCACGCTGAGGGCGGCGAGCCGGGAGCGTGGCTGGGGGACCGTCTTGCTTAGAAAGGTCATCGCCGAGGCGGATGGGCGCAGGGTGCCGGTCCGCCTGCACGTGGCCGAGAACAACCGCGCGCAACGGCTCTACCGGCGGCTGGGTTTCCAGGAAACCGGGCGGGAAGGATTTTACCTGCGCCTGGAACGGCCGACAGGGGGGAAGGATGGACCTCTTTTGTAAGAGGGAGCAACCCGTGTCCACCCTGTGACGGCGTGGGCTGGAACCACGATGGCGGAAGGTCCTTCGGCTCGCTATACTCGCTCAGGATGACAGAATTTTTGGTGGGGCCGCGTGACAAGAAGTGATCACGAAAGAGGTCTGATGAAGAATGAATAGCAGCAGCGTCGCTCGTTTTTTCCGACTTCCTTCAGCTGCATCCCCTCAATTCATCACCGCCTGCAATTGGATGCTTCTCCCCTCGTGGGTTATAGGCACGAGAAAGAGCAGCATCTCGTCCATTTGTGGGTGCAAGACGGAATAGAGCCCCTGCCCGAGGGCCAGCCCGGTAGGCGCGTCAAAGGAAGAGGGAAAATGGCGTGCGTCGACCTTCCTGGCCCATGAAAGGATAATCAATGGCGCGCACCAGTTCCAGCTCGACGGAGGCCAAGTCGATCGCTCCTTCCCAGGGTCGGGCAAAGAATTTTTCGTTCAGCAAAGGTTCGAAACGGGACATTTCAGCGGTGGCGAGGTCGAGCTGGATAGACATGGGGGGAGGCAGTGGATCAGGCCGCGACGCAGCAGCAGGTCAAGGCGAACCCGGGCGGCTTCAATGTATGGCCGACCCTGTGCCCGAGGTGGCCGTCAGCGTCAAAGCCGTGGCCCGCCAACTGTCGGAAGGCGAGAGCAATGACACGGGTGTAACTACCCCAGCGTAGGTGGTGCAGGTGCGCCAGCGGTGGCAGCGCACCTCACAGAACCTCATGCGCTACTATCTTGGCATCGGCGTGGCGGGCTCACCGCAGAACGTGGCGTTTGTGCGTGCTTTCCGAGCCAGCGGCGGGGATATGCAGAAGGTGCTGACGGAAGTAGCTAAAAATTGAGCTTCTGCCAAATGTGGGTCGTGATGAAATTAACTACATCAGCAAGATTTCTATTGCCACCCCAGAGTTAAAGGTTGTTTCTCTTAATTGCCCCGCTTCCCTTCATCCCACGCCCTCCGAAGGCCTGAAGCACTGACATCAACGACCAGTCATAGTAATGTATATGCCCTCACCCGAAACACCCATTATCCCTGACGCAAAAATCCTGATCAACGACACACCCGCTCCTGGCTGGAAGGGCGGCTTTTCGACTTCCGATCCCAAGTTCGCTTACCCCGATCCTGATCTATCTTGCATCGAGCTGACGGACAATATGGCCAATATTAACAAGCTCACGCGCTACGTCGACGTGCTGTGGCCGGAATTTAGCTGGGAAACGGTCCCGGGCGACCCGAACTCGCGCTGTTACCAGATGTTCGCCCCTGACATTTCCCGCGGCGGCTATGACGATCGCGGCCAGTTCTGGTCGATCATCTGCCCGCAACAGGGCATTTACTCGCCGTCGTTCGGCAGCCTGAACATTGAGGTGACCGTCACCGGCCAGCGCGGCTGGATCGACGAGACCGTCGAGATCCGCGACTACAACCTGCTCGCTGCTGATATTACCGTTAAGGGTCAGGTCTGGTTCGCCCCCAGTGCGAGAGACACCTTCGCTTACAACCTGCTCAAGCTTTTGTGTGAGTTAAAGGGCCTCCCTTTCCCCTTGGACAAAGCCAACGCGATCCAGGTCAACCTCTTCAAAGTGGGCGGCGATCCGAAGACGAAGATCCTCCCCGTTCGCTCGGGCCTCAACGGCGATTACAGCAATCCCAACTTCGCCCTGCACCTCGACGAGGCGTGGGGTGTTGCCAACGTGGCCGTGGAAATCGGCTCGGTCGTGACGTGTGGCAACCCGGTCATTGATGACTTCAATGCGATGATCATGGACATCTTCAACTTGGGGGGAGGCAACGTGCTCAAGGAGGGCAATGTCCTGACCTGGAACGTGTGGTTCGACGCGCCGACGCTCGTCGATCGGGAGGCGTGGGCGGAGCACGCCGCCTTCTGGCGCCACTCGATCGACACCGGCCATGGCTCGCCCGATGGGCAGCCCTCGACCCCGCGTTACTTCGATGGCACGCCTTTCAAACCCATCGATGCGGTGATCGAAGCGGAGTTGGACAAAATCAATGCCTGGCTGAAAAAGCACGTCGGCATTTCGCTTACCGACAGCCCCCCGCCGGACTGGGGTGGACCGGCTCCCATGCCGAACCCGGTTTCTCCGAAGCCCACCGCGTAAAATTACAGATCGGGACATTGATGAGTTAAGTTTTTTTGCGCAGTGCGCGTATGCTGACCACCGATGACGGCCGTTCCTTTCGCGGCGCGGGAAGGCGTCCAGTTGGTTGCCGCGACTTTACAGCTTACAGCGGCGGCTATACCGGATGCTTCCGCGGGTGCAGCAAGCACAGGCGGAGCAGGCGCTTGGCTTGCTGGAATCCGACAGCGCGGAGGCATTGCTCTCCAGTAAACGAACGGGGCTTTGGCAGTGGGCGCAGAGCTTGCCCGAACCGGAGTTTGGCCGGAAGGCGGCGATGGAAGCGTTGAACTACCCGGCCCGGACGGTCGAATCCACCATCAAGAAGTTAGTGGCAATGCAGAAGCTGGCACGGATCGGTGAAGGCAGGGCGACGCGTTACCGGGTGGTGAGGTAATAAATCTGTCATACTTCCGTGGTATGATACCGGGAGAGGGGAAGGGTGGCCACCTCGAGGAACTCGGTTTTCAAAGGAATCCAATCCTCTTTGCCACTTCGGTAGAAGCGGGCATAATACAAGCCATTCCGATGCCTCAACAAATTCTGCGCTCTGGTTTTCGGCCAGGTTTTCATGCAGCTACTCCGAAATTGCGTGCTAGCCGTGAATCAAACCGTGAAACGAGTCAAGATTTTCGTTACGCTCCATTCGTAAGCTCCTCAAATTAAAGTAAAAGGGCCTGTAGCTCAACGGTTAGAGCAGGGGACTCATAATCCCTTGGTTCAGGGTTCGAATCCCTGCGGGCCCATTCTTGTGTCGGACTTCACCCGTGGACGTATTTCACCCCTCTCCGTTGAACCCGGCGCTCCGCAGATTTTCCCCCTTTGTTCGTTGGGTCACGCTGGGCGCTGCCTCCCTGCTCGCCCTGGGCGCGATGTGCGCGAATTTTCAGCAGGTGTTTTCGACGCCCGGCAAGGTTTACTTTGTGGATGCGGATTGCTACGCCCGCATGACCCGGGTGCGCTCCGTGTGCGGCCAGCCCGGGCTGGTGCTCAAGCATCACGACTTTGAGAATTCCCCGTTCGGCACCCGGCCCCATACCACCGTGCCGCTGGACGATGCCACCGCCTGGCTCCGGCTGGCACTCAGGCCTTTTTACGGCGAACGCGCGCTCGATCTGGCCGGGGCCTGGATCAGTCCGCTCTTCGGATTTCTGACCATCGTGGCCATCTGGCATTGGTCCGAGCAGGGCCGCCTGCCGGGACGCCAGCTTGCGCTGTTGGTGCTCGCGGCCAGCCCGATTCTGGCGCACGGATTTGAACTCGGGCGGCCTGATCATCAATCGCTCGTCCTGCTTTGCATGGCGCTGGCTTTGGCGGCGGAGTGGCAGCTCTGGCGTCATCCGACGCGCGGGTGGGGGATCGTCAGCGGCGTCGCGTGGGCCGTGGGGTTGTGGACCTCGCTCTATGAACCCGTGATCCTGCTCGTACTGATCATCATCGCCGGGGCGATTTGGCACCGGGCTGCCTTCCGGGAGTGCGCTCGCCTGCCGGGCGTGGTCATCGGGGGCGGCATTTTGCTGTTTGCGCTGTTGGTGGAGGGATGGCGCATCGACTCGGCACCCGGTTTCGGGGAAGGCGTCGGCGCGGAATTTTTTGCGGCGTGGACCCGGCAGATCGGCGAGTTGGCCAGTGTCCCGCCGTGGTCGGCGACGCTTTACGGCTGGAGCGGCCTGGCGTTGCTGGTCGCTCCGGGACTGCTAGTCCTCCGCCGGGGCGAAGACCGGGGCGTCGCCCGCGCGAATCTCCTGTTGCTCGTCGCGGTGTTCCTGCTGACTTGCTGGCAGGTGCGGTGGGGGTATTTCCTGCCGCTGGTTTATGCGCTGAGCCTGCCGTGGCAATTCAGCGCGCTGCCGACGCGCTGGCGGCTGCCGTTTGGCCTGATCATTGTCGTGGGTCTGACGCCGATGGCCCGGGAATGGTCGGCTCGCCTGCATCCATCGTCCGAGCGACTGGAAAACCTGGCCGAACAGCGCACCGACGCGGCCCTTTTGCGCGATGCAGCGGTCTTCATCGGGCAAGCGGCGGCGCAACGTCCATCCACCGACGACCCGCCCGCCGCCGGCGTCCTCGCGCCGTGGTGGCTCTCGCCGCCGCTGGCGTACTGGTCGGGCCAGCCCGCCCTGGCGGGAAGTTCCCACGAGGCTCTGCCGGGGACCGTGGATACGGCGCGGTTCTTCATGGCGACAGATGCCCGGCTGGCGGCGGGGATTTTGCGCCGCCGCCGCGTACGCTGGGTGGTGGCTTATGATCCCGCCCGCGTGCAAGGCACGTCGGCCTCGCTGCTCGGCCTGGACCCGCCGCCCGCCCGCTTCATGGATCTGGCGCTTTATCAACGGCCCGAGGTCGCGCCGCGCTACCTGCATCTCGTCTTCGTGAATCAATATTTTAAGATTTACGAAGTGCAGGTAAATTCCCTCCCACATGAGTGATTCCCCAACCGCCGCGCCCGCCTCCTATGATTTCGTCGTGATCGGGGGCGGCAGCGCCGGTTATGCCGCCGCGCGCACGGCGAGCGGCCTGGGTCTGAAAACCGCCCTCGTCGAAGGCGGCCAGGAGGTGGGCGGACTTTGCATCCTGCGCGGCTGTATGCCCAGCAAGACGATGATCGAATCGGCCAACCGTTTCGTGACCCTGCGCCGCGCCCCCGAATTCGGCCTGCGCGCGGAGAACATCCGGGTCGTCGGACCGGAAATCCAGGCGCGCAAGAAACGGCTCATCGGCGAGTTTGCGGATTACCGGCGTGGGCAGTTGGAACACGGAAACTTCGACTACATCCGGGGTCTGGCCCGCTTCGAGGACGAACATACCCTCCACATTCATCCGCCGGACGGCGGCGACGCCCAGGCGGGGCCGCAGGTGGTCCGGTCGCAAACGTTTCTCATCGCCACCGGCTCGCAGGTGTCGGACGTGCCGGTCCCGGGGTTGCAGGAAATCGGCTACATTACCAGCGACGAGGCGCTGGAGCTGGACGATTACCCGTCGTCGCTGATCATCCTGGGGGCGGGGGCCATCGGGTTGGAGGCGTGTCACCAGTTCGCCGGTCTGGGCACGGAGGTGACGGTGATCCAACGCGGCGACCACATCATGCGCGACGCCGATCTCGACATGGCCGGTTCGCTGCAGCAGGCGCTGACGCGGCAGGGCGTCCGCTTCCATTGCTGCGCGCATCTGCTCCGCGCGGACCTGGACCCGGCGGATGGCCGGAAGCGGGTCTGGTTCGAAAGCGGAGGCAGCGAGCACTCCGTGGCGGCGCAAGAGATTTTCTTCGCCCTGGGCCGCACCCCCTGCACCCATCGTCTGGAGGTGCACCGCGCGGGTGTGGAAACTGGCAAGCGTGGCGGCGTGAAGGTCACGCCCGACCAGCGGACCACGAGCCGCCACATCTTTGCCGCCGGCGACGTGACCGGACCCTACGAGATCGTCCACCTCGCCATCCAACAGGCGGAACTCGCCGCGCGCAACGCCGCCCGCCACGTCGGCAAGCTCCAGACCTCGCCCGAATCAATCGACTACCGCCTCAAGTTGTTCGTGCTGTTCACCGATCCGCAGATGGCTCATGTCGGTATCACCGAGAAAGAGGCCGCCGAGCAGGGGAGGGCAGTCATCGCGGCAAACTACGCGTTCGCCGATCACGGCAAGGCGATGGTGCGCGGAGAAACCGACGGCATGGTCAAGTTGATCGTGGATCGCGCCACCGGGGAGATCGTCGGGGCGGCGGCGGTCGGGCCGGAGGTTGGCGAAATCATCCACGAGATCGTGGTGGCCATGCACTTTCACTCCACCGCCGCCGACCTCGCCGCCGTCCCTCACTACCACCCGACGCTCAGCGAAATCTGGACCTATCCCGCCGAGGAAATCGCCGCGAAAATTTGAGGCGGGTGCCTGGTGTGCGCGATTGCCTCGCAAATGCCCCGTCAAAAAATGTGTGAAAGCGTTGACAGCTACTTGTGAAGCACTGAATAATCCCACGTGTTGAAATTCTTTCCCCAAAAAACACCCGCTCAGCGGCCCCAGCCTTCCGCGACACCCGTGCCGGAACCGGAACCGCTCGCCGAGACCGAACACCCCGAGGCCCTGGCTCCCGAATACGAGACGGAGCCAGTCGCCGCGGCCGATTTTGACCCCCAGCCCGAAATCGCTCCCGAGGGCGAGTATGTGGACGAAGCTCCCGCCGAAGCCGAGCCGGTGCCCCTGTCCCCTCGCGCCTCGATGTTGAGCACGCCCCCGCCGCCCGCTTCCCAGAGCGTGCGCGAGCGCGCCGCCTCCTTTTTTCAAGACAAACCCAAAGTACCCGAAAAAGCGCCTGTTATGCCCGAGAACCCGAACAAAAACATCCTTTCCAAAGACGTCGAAATCAAAGGAAACATCAAGTTCACCAACGAACTGATCATCGACGGTAAAATCGAGGGTGAAATTAGCAGCGACGGCGTCCTGACGGTCGGCGAGAACGCGGACATTCGGGGCGAGATCAAGACCAAGAGCGTCACGGTTCTCGGCAAGGTCAACGGCAACATTACGGTGACCGAGCGTTGCGAGTTGAAGGCCCGTGCTCATCTCGTCGGCGACCTGAAGGCGGCCCGCCTCGTCATCGAGGAAGGGGCGACGTTTGTCGGCAAGTCCGAGGTGACCTTGAACAAGGGAAGCCTGCCCGGCAAAGGCGGTACCCCCACTCCGGCAACCCCGGTGGCGGAAGGTGCTTCCAAGCCGTAGGCGCGACGAAAGAACTGGCGTTTCGCCGCGGGTACCGGGGTCCTCCAGGGTAACCCTGCGCGCAAAGTCACCGTGTCCTCCCCGGTTGGTGGTTTCCTTGCCAGTAGGACGCCGCCAGCCACTGGCCTGTCGCTTGCGCTTCTCCGGAAGAGCGGCGATTCTTTTTCGTGTCCAAACCCATTGCCAAGATCACCGTTCGGTGTCCGCATTGCGGAGCCGAACAAATGGAGCCGGAACTGGCCAAGTCCACGTTCTGCCGGCGGTGCAGCCAGTATTTTGCGATCACCCACGGTGCCCGGGTGGGCGGCTCATCGCCGGAACCCGCGAAAGCCGCCGAGCAGCCGCGGCCCGTTTATCTCGCGTCCGCCAGCCGCGAGCTGCCAGAGAGGACGGACGCCAGCGGGTTCAAGCAACGCCTGGGCGAACTGATCGGCTCGAAGCCGAAACAGCGCATCGCCGCGTGTTTCGAGTGTGCATCCGCGCACGAGGTGAGTAGCAGCGCCACTTCGACAACTTGCAAGGCGTGCGGCGCGTACATCGACCTCCAGGATTACAAGATCGCCAGCAGCTTCAGCCGGAACATCAAGACCCGAGGATCGGTGTACCTCGGTTCAAAGGGTGACTTGAGCAGCAGCAAGATCGTTTGCAGCGAGGCCACGCTCCACGGCAAGATGCGCGGAAACCTGCATTGCGACGGGCCGGTCACAATCCGGGTGCAGGGGAAACTCTTCGGCACCATCGAGGCCGGAGCCTTGATTGTCGAAAAGGGCTCGGACGTGCAGTTTTCCCGGCCCCTGAAGGTAGCGAGCCTGGAAGTCCACGGCAAAATGACCGGCCATGTGGCATCGGAG
Source organism: PVC group bacterium (assembly GCA_903642295.1). Lineage (GTDB taxonomy): Bacteria > Verrucomicrobiota > Verrucomicrobiia > Chthoniobacterales > SZAS-18 > CAHJWO01. Next base: position 10,957 of record CAHJWO010000119.1, read on the forward strand.
AGCCACATTTTTATCTCCAAACATGGCTCCCTCGATGGGGATGTCACCGCCACCGGTTTCACCGTGGAGAAGGGAGGCATCTACCAGGGGGAATTGACGATCACCCCCAAGCAAGCGCCTTCGCAGACGTTTGCTGCCGCCGTTCCGCCGCCTGTCGGACGGGTGGAACATCCTCCCCACTCATCGCTGTTGGGCGGCGAACAGTCCCCGGCTCACGGTTGATCGCGGCTGCTTTCTGGGCCTCTGGACGAGGACGCTTTTCAGGGGGTCGGAGCGGGGCTCGCCGCAGGCGACGCGACGGCCGGGACGACCGGTGTGGGCGCACCTAACGCGGTAGCCGCATCCGTTGCGGTCGATGGCATCGGGGTTGCGCTCGGCACGGGTGCCGTGGCGGCCGGTGGTGCGGTGACCGGTGACACGCCGACCCCGGGCGAAGTCGGCGGCGGTGGATTCACCGCCTCTGGCGAAACGGTCGGCAAAACCGACGCGGCAGGCGTGGTGGTCAGCACCGCCGGGACATTGCCCGAAAGGGGAGGCAACGCTTTCAACGTGGCCAATTCCGCCTGCGCCTGCACCAGCACGTCGCTTTGCGGATAGGTTGCCACGATGTTTTCGTACACGCGACGCGCCTCTTCGATCTTGCGTTGCGATTTGAGAAGCGTTCCCTCGTCGATCCGCGCCAGCGGTGCAACGTAACTTTTGGGATAGCTCGTGGCGGCTTTCTGGTACGCGGCGCGCGCCTCGTCGTACTTGCCCTGAAATTCCAACGCGCCGGCCATGCCGACCAACGCGCTGGGGGCAAGAACGCTCTGCGGATACTTGTCCACGAAACCCTTCCACACCTCCGCCGCGCCCGCGTAATCCTTGGCGTCGAGCTTCGCCCGGCCCAACAACAGGGATGCATTCGCGGAGGCCGCAGTGCCGGGGTGGTCGTCGATCACCTTCTGAAATTCCGCCGGGGTCCTCGCGGCGAGCAACTGCGCGCTGGCCTCCACGGCGGCGCGGTGGCGGCTGTTCTGGTAAATCTCCGCGGCGACGACGGCCACGATCACCAGGGTCAACAGCGCGACCACCGGCAGTTTGTATTTGTCCCAGAAAAGGTTGTTATCCAGCAGCAAGTCCGGCCCGGCCAGGACGGGTTCGTCGGATGCCCGCGCGACGGGAACGATACGGTTCGGGGAGGGTGGGAAGGGGGAATCTTTACTCACGGGGTCGGAAAAGTCGGAAGTCGGAAGTCGGAAGGCGGCAGGGAAAAGTCAGAACGCGAAAGTTCAGAATGAGAACGCGAAAAGTGGACCGAGGCAAGCGGTTGTTCTTGCCCTCTTCACTTCCGCGTTCCGACTTCCCACCTCCGCCTTCACTTCAGCCGCCGACCTCGGCGCGGGCTTCGGCGGCGAGCGCGGTGCTCAGATAACGTTCGCCGGTCGAGCAGGCGATGGTCACAATCAGCTTGCCCTTGTTTTCGGGGCGCTTGGCCACCTCGATGGCCGCGTGGACGTTTGCTCCGGAACTGATTCCGGCGAGGATGCCTTCCTCCTTGGCGAGGCGGCGGGCCATCGC
>CAHJWO010000120.1 GCA_903642295.1 PVC group bacterium
AACCAGCGCCAGACGCTGGCGGGGCATCTCCCTCCCTCGCCCGGTAACCATGATGGGTCAACTGCGGGAAATGGTATGAGGCCTCCGGCAAAAGTCCGCAGATTCCGCAGATTTTCGCCGATGACCAGCAGAGGGACCGCTTGGATTGTCTTTTCGTCTCTCCCATCTGCGGAAATCTGCGAAATCTGCGGACGATTTCCGATTTTTGCCGGAAGTCTATTTTTCCTCCCCGCTCCCCGCCACCCCCGTCTTCGGCGGAGGGGTGGCGACCGTTCCACCTGCCGGTGCATCTCTGGCCACGAAACTGTATGCCCCCCAGAAACTCTCCCATGCCCCGTTCGGATTCGTCTTCCGATCAGGGCCGGCGCGCATGTGCGACAACCGCACCAGCCAGACCCCGGGCTGGTCGAGCTTGAAATCCGCCAGTCCCTGCCCCGATGTGACCGCCGTCAGGGTCGCTCCCGCCACCGGTGGCGTGGTCGCACCTGTCCCGGTGGCCGGATGCCGGTAGGCAAACACCTTGGCTCCCACCAGCGGTTCGCCGTCGAACAGCACTTTGACGGTCAGTTTGCGGTTCGCGGGCAAACGCCCGGGATTGTTTTGCAGCAGGATTTCCAGCCGCTGCCCCATCCGCCGCTTGTACAGCGTGTTCGGCAGCGTGCTCAAAGGGTCGGCCCCCGGCACGAGCGCCTTGAGATACCGGGTGTAAACCTCGTGCCCCTCCGCGTCGCTTTGTCCGAGCCGGGTTCTCTGTGCCAGCACGGCATCCTGCCCCTCGTCCGCCAGATACCGGTTGAACTTGTCGTGATCCAGGGTGATCTGCCGCTCCCGCCGGTCCATCACGACGAGGCACGAGCCCGGCTCCGTCGGCAGTTTCGCCACCGGCGTCTGCCCTTCCTGACCCGCCGCGAGCAGATCCCGCCGCCCCTTGCGATCCGCGTAAAAGTCGAACCGGCTCACCACATCTTTCAACAGCGGCCGTTCCTCCTCCATCACGAATCCTTCTCCCATGCGCAGGTGCAGTACCCTTTCCTCCGGCTTCGCCGGGGTGCCGGCGGCGGGGTCCACCTCCAGCCAGAAATCGTGTCCGCGCACCGCGCTGACCGCCAGCAGACCCGTCAGGACGCCCGCCAAAGCCAGCCCCTTGGCCACCGTGGAATGCGCAGAAAAATAACCGGTCATCGTGCTTTCGGTTGACCGTGCCCCCTCACAGCCGCTGCAAGAACTTCTGGATCGGCTTTTCGTAATCCTCGAAGGGGTCGCTCATCGGAAAATGGCTCTGGTTCTCGCAGGAAATCGAGTCCCAGTTGATGACGTAGGACTGCTTGCTCTTCTGGAAGTGAGCCACCGCCGCCCCCCGGCCCCGCGCCCGCGTGTTGCTTGGCGGATGCAAGAGAGCGTGCGCGTTCCGCACCCGGTCGTTGTACTCCCCGATGGCCTTCGCCGGGGTCAACGCAAAAAACAATCCCTTGGCCGGGTTGATGTTGTGATATTCGAGGTCGAGGCTTTGCAGCCAGGGGTCCTGCCAGGAAAGATTCTCCTCCTCCCGGAACGCATCCAGCAGCCACTTCTTGGAAATCCAGTCCACCCCGCCGATCAGCGCCTCCGGCTTGGAGCGGATCGCGTCCAACGTGAATCCCCACCGCTCGATCAGCCAATCCGTTTCCTCGTCGGTCCCGGCGAGGTGCTTTTGCGCGAGTTTCAGGAACGCATATTGCACGTCCAGCGCGTCGCACGTTTTCCCGTTCTCCAACCGGACCACCCACCGTTGCGACTGGTCGCGCGAGATGTCCCGGGTGCTCTGCACCGCGTCGTGCAGGATCACGTCGAACGGCATCAGCCCCTCTTCGAGCATCGTCAACACGCACGCCGTCGTACCGACCTTCAGCGCAGTGGCGAACGGGCTCATGTTGGAATCGCCGATCAGCAAATGCAGCCGCCGGTACTTCCGGTAGTCCGCCAGCGGTTCGTCGCGCGCGTTGATGATCGCCCGGTTGAACTGCACCCACTGGTAGATGTCGTTGACGATGTGGTCCGCCCGCTGGCTGAGTTGGTAATCGACCACGGCCTCCGCGCGGGGCGGCTCGAAGTCGAACGCCAGCGGGTTCGCCTGCCCGACACGCCCCGCGCCGGTGAAGATCTGCCGCGTCGCCAGGAACGACAGCAGCGACCCCAGGCTCTGCGGGGTGAACTGCGCCTCCCGCTTCATCAGGTAGTTCTCGTGGCAGCCGAAGGTCGCCCCCGTGCAATGGTCGATGTTGTTCTTGAGGAACGACACCTGTTCCGACACCCCCAGCGCCTCCAACCCCGATTGCAGCAGCGCGTCGCCCGCGAGGTCATAACCGACCATGTCGTCGATGGTCAGGCACTCGGGCGACGAGTATTCCAGGTGCCCCATATCGAGGTAGAGCCGGCCGCCGTTGAGCAGGAACCCGCCGTTGCCGGGCGGTTCCTCGTAGTCGCGGTAGTGCAGGTCAATCGTCCCGACGTTCGCCTTCTTGAACAGATGATTCTTGATGCGCGTCGGCCAGGCGTCGGAGCCGCCCGTGGATTTGTCATCCGTTACCAGACAACCGTACTCCGTCTCGATGCCAACGATCCTGTTCATGAGATGTGGTACGACCTTCCGCCACGTTCAGCCGCAGGACAAGGAAGAACCAAGGAACCAAGGAATCAAGAATTCAAAGTTGAATCCTTGGATCTTCCGCCCCGGCGGTCTAATCATCGTCGTCGTCATCGTCCGGCTTCGTGACCACCCCCCGGCGCAGCGGCTGCGTGGTGGCGTTGCCGCCCGGCAGAACGGGATTTTGCGCCGCCGGCGCGGAAGCCGGTGGGAAAGCACGGATGGGCATCGCCCGGCGCGGCCCGCCCGGCGGTACCCCCGGCGGGGGTGCCACAGCGACGTTGCCGGTCGTGTTCCCGGGAATCGCGGGCGCGCCGGGCGGGCGCACTCCCGCGTTGCCCGGGATGAACGGTCGCGGCTGCGCACCCGCCCCGTTCATCGGCATTGCTCCCGACATCCCCGCCCCCCCGCCGCCACCGCCCGGTTCGTAACGCAACTGCGCAGACTCCGTGCCCTTGGTAATCGTAATGATCGGCGTTTCCCGCGCCCCCGGCTCGTCGCGGTTGATCTGCGGCCACTTCACGCTGGCAATCCGCAGGTGGGTTTCCGGGTCTTCCCCGTCCGACCGGACGTAAATGTGGCGCGTGCTATCCGGGTCCACCACCGTGACCTCGTACACGGAGTTCACCTCCGTCATGTTGGTCGCGGTCAATTTGTCCGCGAACGAGGTTTTCGGCGGCGGCGGCGCCGTCGGAGCCGCCTGGACCGGCGCGGTGGGCGGCGTGAACGGCGAATGCGCCGCCATCCTGGCGTAGCGGTCGGGCGGGAAAGCCGTGGGGATCGGATTATCCGCCCGCCCGCAGACCGCCCACCCGAACGCGCAATAACCTGCCGCCGCGATCAGCACCCGGCGCGGGAACACGAGGGAACGAATCGCTGGTTTCATCACGTCAACTCTACTTCACTTTGCGGCGGGCGCATACCACTTGGAGATGACGAACTCGCCCTTGACCTGGGCCGGGTCGGACTGCTCGGTGTGCAGACTCGCGGTGTTGAAAACCAGGAAGGCGTCCGGCCTTTGCAGCGTCGCCATGAATTTGACCACGCTTTTCCAGTCGCTCTGCGTGCTGATCCCCACCGTCACCGGCTGGTAGGCCGCCGCCGTCGTCGCCGTGACAAACTTCTGGTTGGTGACGATGACCTGGTTGCCCTGCGCGATGCCCTTGATCGCCTCCTGCAATTGCGGTCCCGCGAGGCTCCGGTTGGCCAGCGGCGGCTGCGTTTTCTTGAGCCATTCGTTACGCGGCTGCCACAGCGAGGCCTTCTGATCGGCGAAGGCCGTCTCGCGGTACAATTCCTGGGACTTCTCCGTGTACTGGAGGCTCAGGTCGCGCCAGGAACGGATCAACACGCTCAGCAAAATGAGGTTGACGATCACCACCAACGACCCGCCGACGATCAGCAGCAGCACGCGCTCCCGGGCGGTCAGCCGCTGGTAGAAGGCGAAGGTCGGCAACGGAAATGGCAGGCGGATGGGCATGGGAAAATCAGGTCGTCGGGACTGACGTGAACACCCGGAACCGCCACCGACCGCCGTTCGCCTGGAGCGTGGGCTGCTCCGCTTCCAGATGGAAGGTCCGCAACTGCGGGAGCGCCTTGAGCTTTTCCGTGTATTCCACCGCCGCCGTGGACGAGGGCGCTTCTCCCTGTACGGAAAGCCCCCGCTCGTTGAAGTCGAAGCTGGTCAACAGGGTGGCATCGCCCGGGGGCAGGCAGTCAACGACGTTCTTCATGACTTCGACGAGCGCGGCCCCCGGCTCGACCGCCGGGCTCAGCACCCGCCAGCGCTCGTTGGCTTCCCGCGAGTACGCCGCCGACGGCCGCGTCGCGGCCAGCCGCGAATCCAGGTGCATCACCTGGATCTTGCGCACCCCCAGCAACAGGAATCCGAACACCAACAGCCCGCCGTAGATCGCCGCCGCCAGCCGCAGCCGCTGGCGCAGCCGCGCGCGGCGTTCGCCCCGCTCCCGCTCGGCGTGCCAGGAGGCGGGCGAGAGGTCGCCGTCGGGCCGGGGCGCCGTGAGCAGCGCGGCCCCTTCAGCGTCGAAAAACACGACCGGCACGCCCAGCGCGGCGGCGAGCGTGTCTTTCCATTCCGCCGCGTGCTCGTCCAGCCGCACGCTGACAAACGTCGTCGGCACCCCTTCGAGTTCCGCGCCGAGCAGCACGGCGGGCAGTTCCGTGGCCAGCTCTTCCGCCGTCCGCCCGCTCAAGGACTGGGCGAAGCTCAAGCGGCCACCCTCGGAGATGCCCAGCACGTACTTCCCGGCCTCCCGGTGGATGAACGCCGTGGTTTCGTCCGCCGGGGCGCTGCCCGCCAGCAGCAGCGCATGGAACGCCACTTTTTGCGGCCAGCAATCCCGCGCGATCAACGGCTGGCAAAGCTCGACCAACCGGTCCTGGTGGACGCTTTCGACCGCCAGCGTCACGTCGGTCGCGGTGCGGCTGATCTCCTGCGTCGCCATATCCACGGACTCCGCCGGGTACGGCAAAATCTTTTCTAACTGGATGCGCACCATCTCGTCCAACTCGGACGGTTCCGCCGTCGGCAGCGCCATCCGCTGCACCAGGCCCAGCTCGATCGGCAGCGTCACCACGAAGGTTTCCAGCGGCGACAGGTTCGCCGCCGCCGCTTCGAGGCTGGGGAAGGTCTGCCGGGTGGTGGAACCAGCCGACGTGTCGGACAGCGCGGCGGCGGGCGTCCGGCGGCAGAGGAGCCATTCGCCGGGGTCGCGCCCGGGCATCAGCAACGCCACGCCGACAGGCGCGGCCAGGCCCGGCACGACCGGGACGGCGCGACGGGTCGCACGGCGAAGACTCTCTAATATTCCTTCCACGACAGAATCTGGGGCTGGACACCTTGCTTGCGGGCGACGACCTCAATCGTGCGGGTCACGTCGAAAGCCTGTCCCACACTGACGATCCGCACGGTGGGATCGTTCAAAATGATCAGGTTGCTGACCATGTTCGTGTAAACGGCGGGACTCAACCCCAAAAGCTGCGGAATCAGGATGTTCGGGTCGCCTTGGCTGAACTGCACGTCGTCCGGCGTGCCGTCCCGGCCGTCCGGCCCGCGCCGTTGTTTGACGAATTGGCGCGCCCGCGAGAGCCCCACCCCCGGCAGCGCGCCCACCACGTCCTCGCCCGCCCATTGCAGGTCGATGGGGCCCTGGCTGAACAGGGTAAAATCCCGGTCCCACCCGGCGAGGTGCGTCAGGGGCCGGCTCCCGACGACCCGCGTCACCTCCGCGAGATCCTGGAAAGGCCGCCCCGGCACCGGTTGGCCGTCCAGCGCGATTTTGCTGCCGTTGATGTGCTGCACACCGCCCGGGGTGATCCAGTCGAGCAGGCTGTCCACGAAAATCTCCCGCTCCTGGTAGCTCAAACCCTTGTTTTCCAGGTAGGTCTTCAAAAGCGTGAGCTTGTTCTCGACGTTGCCCGCGAGCAGCCAGTTGAGGTTGAGCTTGCCGCCCTCCCCGGTCAACCGAGCCTCGTAACCGTGCCCTTTGTCGAGCGGACGCCGCAACGCGGCAGTCTTGACGGTACTTAACGGGTGCAGGGCGATCTCCGTGCCGGTGTACGCCAGCGCCCGCGCGTCGAGCGAGCGGTCATCCCGCCCGGAGACAAACGTCTCGTCGCGCACCCGCTGGGCCAGTCCGAAGATCACCAGACTCAACAAAAACAGCGCGCACAGCACCATGACCAGCGCCACCCCGCGCACCGACCCGGCTCCTCCTCGGTTGAAATGCCGATCCATCAGTGGAAGGGCTGGACGATGCCCGGGTTCACCTTGGCCAGACCGCCGCCGGGCACCCGTTCTACAATCTCGTACGGCGCGGACTCGCCGAGGATCGACAGGCGCACCCGTACGAGGTTGGGCAAGATCGACTGGTCCGTCCACTTGTCCACCCAGCCGTTGAGCCGCGCGTCGAAATAAGCGATTTCCAGCCCCTTGACGTTGTCCATCAGCAGCACCCAATCCGAGGGCAACTGCGAACGTGCCGCACCCGCACCCGCACCCGCCACCGTCGCCGCCAGCTTGGCGGCGGTGGTCTGGTTGTCGTCATCGTCATCGTCGTCATCGTCGTCCGTCCACGGCTGCCGCTCCAGGCCGAGGGCGAAATGCCCGCTGTTGCGCGGGATCTCCCGCAAATCCAGCGAAATCTGGTAGAACCCTTTCGCGTCCGGCGTCAGGACCGCGTTGCCCGCCGGGCAAATCATCTGCAACACGTCGCGGCGCGCGCCGCCGCCCTTGTTCTTGACGGTCATGCCCACGAGCGAGCCCGTCTGGCCGGTCGGCAGGGAAGCGAGCTGGGTCTCCAACAGCCGGCGGAACCCACCGCATTGCATTCCCTGTTCGCCCGCCTGGAAAGAGATGTCGGTCGCCCGCAAGGTAATCGCCGTGAATTGATAAACGGTGACGGTGATCACCACGAGGATTGCCACCGCCAGCATCATCTCGATCAGCGTGAAGCCGCGCTGCGACGCAGGATGCAAGATGCCGGATGCAGGATGCAGGCGGATCAGAGAGTTCTGCGAACCGAAACGGGTATCCGTCGTTTTACGCATCGCATTGTTCTTTGGTTCATCCGGCATCCTGCTTCTTGCTTCTTGCATCCTGCGTCCTTCCGCCTACCCGCGGCCTCGCAGCAGATCGAACGCGATCATCTTCGTCTGCCGCTCGCCCCCGGGGCCGGTCCATTCGACGGTCAGGGTGATCTCGTGCAGGTCGCTGAGGACGACGTTGTTTTCGTTTTTGAGGTCCAACGCGCGGCGGCGTTCAATCAAAGTCATTCCCGCGAACATGCCTTTGAGCTGTTCGCGGCTCGTTTCGTCCGGCAACGCCGGTCTGGCCTGGATCAGGACCATCGCGTTTTCCAGCGCCATCCGCGCGCGCTCCTCCTGCCCCCGGACCTGCTGCGCGGTCAGACACGCCGTCAGGCAGTGTCCGAGCGAAAGCACGCCGAGGGCGAAAATCATGGTCGCCAGGATGATCTCCAGCAGCAGAAAACCACCCTGGCGGCGGGGGCGGCGCAAGCGAAAAAGCGGGTTCATTGGGCAACAAAGCGGGACAAATTACCGCGGCCGGAAAGCGGGTTGTAACCGGCCTCCCAGACGCCGCTCGATCCCTCGTATTTGACGATCACCGGCTCGCAGGTTCCCGAGGGCCAGAACGTCCATTCCGCCGAGGGTTGCGCCGTCAGGGCCGAGGGCCGGAACAGCGCGTATTTCTCGCCGGACGCGGCGGCGGGGAGAAGCTCCGCCGTGGCCCCCAGTTTGCGCCGGGCCTCGTTGTTGAAATCCGCCGGATACAGGCGCACGGCCCCGTGGTTGTCCCAGGCGAGCAGGTAGGGCTTGGACTCCTTCATGGCGTGCTCACGCGCCTGCGACACGAGCACATTGAGGTGGTCGAAGGATTCCTGCAAGCGCCGCCGGGCCATCTGGCCGGTCAGGCTCGGGACGGCCAGACCCATCAGGAGGACGGCGATGGCCAGCACCACGCAAAGCTCCAGCAGCGTGAAGCCGTGGGGAGAACGGGGCCGCGTCATGGCGCGAATGTAACGCCGCCGGGGGATGCACGCAAGGAGGTGGGAAGGTGAGTGTGCGATACAGAGACGGTGGCGTTTGGGGGGTGGAGATTCAACGCGGAGGCGCAGAGAGGGAGGAAACTCGCAGAGAAGAAGAGGGCGGGGGGAAGAAGGCGGAAGCAGGAGCTTCCAGGATAGGGGCGTTCCCAAACGGGAGTTTGGGGACGCGGGAAGGCAGGGAAATCCAGGGCGCATGATGGTCCGTAAAGAGACGTGTCTGTTCGCCCCCGCCATATTTTGCATCGCCGATTCCGCCGCCCCGCCCCCCATATCCCCCACCTCCAAAAATCTCTCATCTCATTTTGAACTTTTCCCGTCGCCGCACCGTCCTTGTGGCTTGGTTGTGGTTCCTTGCAACCCGTTTGAAGTTGAAGCGCGAAGCTTGAAGCTTCCCTCCCCCTGCCCCGCCTGCTTGACTCGCGGGTAACTCACATCCCTCTTTACCACATCGTCGTGCCGCTCCTCCGCTTTCCTTTGCTCCTCGCCGCGCTGCTGATCGCCCTTACGGCGACGGCGCGCGCCCAGATTTCCCCCCTCCCGCGTCCTCTGCCGAACGGCACGCCCGCCCTGCCCACCGCCCCCGGCCCCGTGACGAATCCCGTCATCGGCGGCAACGGCAACCCCGACCCCGCCCCCACGCCCGCCGAGAGGGCCGATGTCCGCCTGGATTTCACTAACTCCCCCGTCGGCGATGTCCTCCATTACTATGAAGGGCTCAGCGGCAAGCACGTCCTCTACGACAACAGCGTCCAGGGACAGATCAACCTCAACGTCAGCAATATCACGCGCACCCAGGCCGTCCGCATCATCGAGACCGCGCTCAACCTCAATGGGTTCGCCATCGTGCCGGCCGATGACAACGTGGTCAAAATCCTCGGCCTGGGCAAACCCGTGCGCCCCGCTGGCGTGCCCATCTATCTGGATATCCATGACGTGCCCGACACCGAGCAGGTGGTCACCCTGCTCGTCCACCTGAGCTATCTGGAAGCACAGGAAACCAGCGGAATGCTGACCCAGTACATCCCGCCCGGTTCCGCCATCGGCTTTACCCCGCTGCCCAAGGCCGCCGCGCTGCTGCTCACCGACACGGGCCGCTCCGTGCGCCGCCTGTACGCGCTGATCCAGCAGATCGACGTGTCGCCGTTGTCCGTGGAGGACCGCTTCATCCGTCTGGAACGCGCCGATGCCGCCAAGGCCGTCGAATTTCTCAACAGCGTCTTCGAGACCAAGGGCGGCGGCGCGCCCGGCGGCGGCGGCACAGGCGCCGCCGCCCTCCCCGGGTCTCCCGCCACCGTTCGCCGCCCCATCCGCCGCGTCGGCGAGGATGGCGCGGCGGTTGACGCCGCCGCCGCCCAAGGCGCGGGCGGCACCAGCCCCAACGGCGACACGCTCATCGTCGGACGCATCATCCTGACCGCCGACGTGCGCACCAACCGGGTCCACGTCGTCACCAATCACCGCAACATGGAGGTGGTCGAGCGTTTGCTCACGGATTACGACGCCAACACGGCGTTTGCCGCACCCGTCCGCTTCCCGCTCAAGTTCCTGCGTCCCGATCTGCTCCTGCCCATCCTCGTGCAATCCCTGCAGGAAGCGGGGGAAGAAAAGAACGGCGCCACACCCGGGGCCACCAATCCCAACAAGAACGGCCAGGCCAATGCGAACAACAGCAATTCCAACAACGGCCTCAACGGTCTGAACAGCAGCCTCGGCGGCTCGAACAGCGGTGGAGTCGGCGGACTGAGCGGGCTGGGCGACCTGGGCGGCAACACGCAGGAGATCGACACCACGCCGCTGGAGGTCACGGTCGGCAACAACCGGCTGATCGCGGACATCAGCAACAGCGCCATCATCCTGCTGGGCGGCGCGGATGCCCGGGACAAGGTGGCCGCCATCATCACCCAACTGGATCGCCGGAGTCCGCAGGTAATCATCCACACGGTGATCGGCGAGTTGTCCATGGGCAACAACCGCGAACTTGGCTTTCAATACCTGCTGCGGACCAAGCGCCTCGGCCTGACCAACAACGCCAATTTATTCACCAGCAACGGAGCGTCCGCCACCCCCGCCCCCACGCCCGCCACCGGTTCGACCACGACCACGACCACGTCCACGTCCGCGCTGGCTGCCCTCAGTAACCTTGCCACCGGCTTGGGCACCGGTTTTTCCGGGGTGGGCGGGGTGATCGCGGTCGGCAAATCGCTGGACGTGATCCTCGCCGCGTTGGACTCAACCACCCGGTTCAAGACCATCAGCCGCCCGATGATCGTGACCTCCAACTTTAAGAAAGCCTCCATCGCCAGCGGCCAGACGATCACCGTCTCCACGGGCTCGGTGGGCAGTTTGGCGACTTCCGGGAACACCACGGGCGTTTACAATCAGACGACGCAGGAAGCGGCGTTGCTCCAGCTCTCGGTGACCCCGCAGGTCAACAGCGACAAGGAGGTCTACATGGAGGTGGACCAGGAAATCAACAGTCCGCTCGGCACCAGTACGTCGCTCAACGGCGCGGGCAGCCAGAACCTGTCGATCCGCAAGTTGCACAACTGGGTTTCCGCGCGCAACGGCGAGACCATCGTGCTGGGCGGCCTGATCACTCAGGACGACAACATCTCCGACAGCAACATTCCCTATCTGAGCCGCATCCCCGTGCTCGGGAACCTTTTCAAGTCGCATACCCGCGACGCGACCCGCAGCGAACTGATCATCCTGATGGAACCGGAGGTGGTGGACACGGCTGGGCTCATGGCGAATCTCCGCGAACGCGAGGAAGGCAAGACCTATCTCGGCCACGATTTGGACCAGCAGGTCGATCCCATTCAGGTCCGCAAGGCGATCCCCGTCACCACGACCCGCACGAAGAAAACGACCACCACGGTGACGACGGTCCCGACCGGGAAGTAGGTCGCCGGCGCCCGGAAAGCCCGGGCGGAAGCGTCCAACCCAGGTAGGGAGGGCTCTCCGAGCCCTGCCCATTCGTCTCCGACCGGACGCTTCCAAAACGGGCCGCGTTTCTCCCGAGAAGTCAGGGCAGGGCTCGGAGAGCCCTCCCTACCCGGGGCACGACCGGCGTCGGCTCAGGGCTCGCTGGCCGGGCGGCGGGAGGTCACTTCGCCAATGGTCGTGGTCGCCCGCGAGATGGACTGCGCCTCGCCTGCCAGCGTCTCCGCACCCGTGCTGCCCGTCAGGTAGCGATAACTCACACCCGCCAGCGCCGCACCGGCAATCGGGGCCAGCCAGAACAGCCACAACTGTTTCAGCGCCAACCCGCCCACGAACACCGCCGACCCCGTCGAACGCGCCGGGTTCACCGAGGTATTGGTGACCGGGATGCTGATCAGGTGGATCAACGTCAGGCCCAGCCCGATGGCGAGCGGGCCGAACCCCTTCGCCGCGCGTCCGTCCGTTGCTCCGAGGATGATGAAGAGGAACAGCATGGTCATCACCACTTCCGTCACGAGGGCGGCGGTCAGGTTGTACCCGCCGGGCGAACCCGCGTCGTAGCCGTTCGCGGCCAGCCCGTTGACCGCCAGACTGTAGGTCGCCGTTCCCGTTGCGATGACGTAGAGCACGCCCGCCCCTGCGATGCCGCCGAGCACCTGGGCCACGACGTACCCCGGCAGCAGCTGCCCCTTGAAGCGGCCACCCAGCCATAACCCCACGCTGACCGCCGGGTTGAAATGTCCGCCCGAGATGTGTCCGAAGGCAAAGGCCATCGTCAGGACCATCAGGCCGAAGGCCAGCGACACCCCCACCAGGCCGATACCGACCTTGGGAAATCCTGCCGCGAGCACAGCGCTGCCGCAACCGCCGAGCACCAGCCAGAAGGTGCCGAGAAATTCAACCGCCAGGCGTTGCCCTAGCGTGGGCTTGTTCGGGTTGGGGAGGGGAAAGTCGTCGGTGGAGGAAGCCATTGAGGGGGATGGGTTTTTGCCTGGAGTCGAGACGTTTGTAGAAGCGACTTCGCTCCGGCACAAGGAAAAAGCACCGGGACCGGCCTCCCTCATCCCCGGAATCAATGTCCGCGGAGGGATTTGTCGATCCAACCGCACAAGGTCATTCAATTTGGCCCAAGCAGGTCAGCTTTCGGGAGCGCACGCGCCTCGCGTGCTGCCGACGGCGCCCCGCCGTCGGCTCTGGGG
>CAHJWO010000121.1 GCA_903642295.1 PVC group bacterium
CCGCTGCCCGCGGAGTTGTCCGAGGATCTCACCGACGAACAACTCGTGCGCAACGTGGTGGACGTGCTTTTCCACGCGCGCAGGTAGCGCGGCGCTCCCCGGAAGTCACCGCCGGTTGCGCACCGCCGCGCACATCGCCCGGTACGCTGCGGCGGGCGAACGCTGCCGCGCGGGCCGCATCGTTTCCTCCTCGGCTACCGCGCGCAGGCGTTCGACGACCGCCGCCTCCGGCGCGCGACCTCCCGCGCCGCCCTGCCATTGGGCCAGACACACGCCCATCAGATCGCGCGGCGGGACCCCGCGCTTGACCAGATTCAGGAACCCGGCGGCGCTGTCCCGGCCCGTCACCGTGGAGCCCGCCAGCAGCGCCTCCGCCGACGCCGGGGGCGGCGGCACGAGGCTCAGCACGTTGCGCCAGATGAACAATCCCACCAGCAGCCCGGTCGCCGCCAGCGCGCCCTGCAAGCCGTAACGCCGCGCCAGGGTCATCAACCCCGGGTTTTCCTGCACGCCGAAGTGGCTCTCGTCGAAGAGGAGCCGCCGCCCTTTTCCCACCAATCCCGCCAGCAACCCCGGGCAGGGTTCGGCGCGCAACGCCTCGTTGCTCAGGAAATACGAATCGCTCGCCAGCACCAGTTCGCCGCCGCGCACTCCGTAGGGCCGCGCCACGATCACCGGCTGGCCGTCGCGCCGGTAGAGCGCGTGCCACCCGGCCGCTTTTGCCTCGCGCGTCTCCACGTCGAAATCCAGCGCCGTGTGCCACGGGGCTGCGCCCGCGTCGGACAGCATTCCACCGGGCACGGGCACCGCCGTCTTCCCCACCGCCAGCGACTCTTTCGCGGGCGTCGGCGCGGGGGTCGGATTCGGCGGGGCGAATGGCTTCGCCACCCTCTTCAACAACGTCGCGGCTATCGTTTCCTTGCGGTTCTCCACGCGCCGGAAATCGACGCCCCAGCGCCGGATCAAATCCGGTGACCGCATGGCCTCGATCATCCGCTCCTCGCGCGCGGACCGCTTCTTCTTCCCCGGCGAAGCCTGCGGCGACGCCTCGTCCTCCCGGCTGTGTTCCAGCCGTTCGGTGGTCAGCGGCGTCGCGCCGGGCAGGAACCTCATCACCACCCGTCCGCCCGTGCGCAGGATTTCCTCCAGCCGCTCGACGCCCGCTTTGTCCATCTCCGTCGGCCATTCGTAGGGGTCCGCGCCCAGGTAGAAGCACGTCGGAGGTTCTTCCCCCCGGGTGCTGCCGCCGCCCGCCGCCTGGCCCAGGATCACCGCCGGTCCCTGGTCCAGCTTGGCCAGGGGCCGCAGGCTGCGCGTGACCCGCACGCCGGGCTGATTTTCCAACGCTTCATAAAACGCCGCCGCGCCGAGCGGATCGTTGCGCAGCGTGGAATAGGCCGGGTAAATGTCGCCCGTCTCGAAGCGCAACTGAAACAACTCCACCACCCCCGCGCCAAACAGCGCGAAGGCCACCGCCATCCCCAGCACAATCCACGGCAGCCGGGAACGCCTTGCCCCCGGGGTGGCCGGCGGCAGCAGGGGGGCGGTCGGCGCAGGTGGCATCGGCAACAGAGTAAAGGTTGGCCGCAGAATGTAAACGCCTCCGGTGGCTCACCCACCACCCACGCCCCACCCACGAGGCGGACTCTCGCCCGCCTTGCACAAAAAAGGGAGGACCGCACTCCGGTCCTCCCTTCCTGAATGGATCGTCAACCCACGACGGCGGACCGCTTACCGGCCGCTGCCCGGCAGCATGATCGCGTGCTCCTTGGCAAAATCGCGTTTGGCAGGCTGGGCGTTGATCGGCTCGGCGCTCGTGATCGGGTGGTTGTACTCGATCTGGGCCGTCGTCACCGTGCCAACCCCGAAATTGCCGGCGGGGTCCGTGGCGATGTTGAGGATGACCGTCTTGTCGTCGGCGTTTTTGCCGTCGATGGCCGGGACGTTGATCTTCGCGGTGAAATTCTCAGGCTTGATATTTTTGTGACCCTTGAGCGTCGCAAAATCTGTCCCTCCGACCGCCGTGCCGCCGACCGTGTACGGCACGACCAGCTTGCTGGTGTAATCCGTGCCGCTGCGGGTCAGCCAGAACCCGTCAGCGGTAAAGTTCGGCGCGACCTGGACCACCGGCAGACCCGTCAGCACCGTGTAGGCCTCCACCGCGAGTTGATAATGGCCGGAGGTGGTCGGGTGAACGTCGTCCCAGAAGAGATATTTGTCCGCCTTGGCGCTCTCGCCCTGCGAGGAATCCACGATGTTGAAGAAGTTGTAGGACTCCTGGTTGACGAGCAGGCGGCCGAAGAGATTGAACACGTCGAGCAGATGGATATCGACCGTGATGCCCTGCGTGGCGAGCGCGGCGGTCACCTTGGTGATTTGCTTGTTGAGCCGCGTGCCGAACGCCTCGCAGGCGTTGTTGTAGGCGTCGATGTCGCTGGGGGTGCCGTTGTAGCGGGGCGTGTTACCGATGCGCGGCAGGTTGGGCACCAGGAAGTGGGTCGCGCCCGCCTGGGCGAGACGGGTGATCAGCGCGGCCTCGCGCTTGGCGGCTTTCTTGCCGGTGAGGATCAGCGCGGCGGGGTCGGTGTCGCTGACGAAGAGATCGTTCGCGCCGCCCCACACGATGTAGAGCGCGGCGGGGTCGGCCGTGTGTTTGGCTAGGTAGTCGGTCACCTGTTGGCCCATGTTGTTGACGGTGATGCCGATGTTCGACGTGAAGTCGAGTTCCCGGGTGGCGTCCTCGGTGGTCGCGCCGCCGTAAGCGTAGTCGAGGCCGCCGTCCAGGCTGGCCTTGGCGGCGGGAAGGCCGAGAAAGAGTTTGGCCAACTGCTCGTGCCAGACTCCGGCGTGCAGCGTCGAGGCGGGGTCGGTGTCCGTGCCGCTGGTGAAGCGGCCGTCCGTGTAGTTGACCTGGCCAAACAAGGCCTGGCCGGGCACGCGGACGCCGAATTTGCCTTGGGAAACGTCGGCGTCGTTGCCGGTGTCCGAGAGGCTGTCGCCGAAGACGATGATTTGTGAATAGGGAGCCTGGGCGTGGGCGGCCGAGAGGCCGCCGAGGACCAGAACGAGGAGGAGCGACGCAAGTCGGGCGGGGGCGCGGCGGGAGAAGACCGAAGGGTTTAACATAGGGCGGATTATAGCACGGTCGGCGGCCGGAACAAGTTCAGCCGGGGCAGACCGCTGCAAGAAGGCCCAGGCAAACTCTCTCCCCCTCCATCTTTCCCCTCCGCGGACCTCCTCTTTCTCCGCGCTGAAACTCCGCGCTCCCGGCCCAACTGCATTCCTTCACCCTCCTGCCTCCTGCCTCCTGCATCCTCCCCTCCGCCTGCCTCCTGCCTCCTGCATCCTTCATCCTGCATCCTTCCCCAACCGCCGCCCGTCCGCCTGAAAGTCCGTCAGCAATCCATCGTCCGCCGGGTGCGCGCCGTACCACACGCGCTCGAACCGCGCCACGTTGCGCGTGAACGCCCCCTGCAACTCCGGCTGTTCGCGCGCCCGGCGGCGCAACTCCAGCACGTAATCCCGGTTGGATTTGTGCCGCGCAATCGCCAGCAATCCCCGTGCGGCGAGGCTGGAGAGTGCCGACAGATAAAACGCCCGCAACGCCAGCCGCCGCTCGCCGTTTTGCAGGAGCGACTGCGCCAGCCGCAGCCACTCGTCTTCCGGCAACTGCGTGGCCAGCACGGTGTCGTCGCTCAGGTCCGGCACCGGCACGGCTCCGGTGGGAACGGCCCGTCCCGCCGCGACGGGCGTGCGCCGCCGGAAATGCTGTCCCACCGCCCACAAAATCGCGCCGACCAGAATGACCGCCAGCCCGATCAGCAACGCCCGCATGGCCCCCGCGCCGAGGCTGAACAGCCCCCCGCCGGAGGGTGCGGGATCATTCTCCACGGGTTCCCGCGGCTTCCACCATTGCTTGAGCCATTTGCCGACGGTCTCGATCCAGTTCCGGCAGGTTTCCCAGCGGGCGTGCAGCCAGTCGCCGATCCCTTTGAAAAAAGAGTCCATCGGACCCTCGCTCACTTTTTCGGTCCCGCGCGGCACGCGCCACGCAAACTTGCGGTGATTGAGCACCGCGCCGATGGACCGGCCCAGTTCCGGGGGCGAAACCGACCGACCACCAGCGCTCCCCGGCCCGTTCACCGCCGGCGTCCCCGGTCCGACCGCTGCCGCCGGTGCCGCCGGGGTCGGGACCGGAGCCGCCCGGAGCACCCCCAGCGGCAGCAGGCACCATCCGGCGGCCAGTAGCATCACTGCCGCCGCCCCCGTGGCGTGCGCACGCGAACGCGCGCGTCGCCCGGAGGTCCCGGCGTCGTTTGGAGTCGTCGCCATCGGAACATCCACCGGCGGCAGCGCGGCGAGATCGCTCAGGAGGTCCTCGCCGCTGCGCAGGGATTCCTCGTAGAAGCAGCGCAGCGTGTAGAACGCCTTCGACAACGGATCGAACACGAGGTAGCTCAACCCCGCCACGACCGCAAAGAATGTGGTGTTGAGGAAAAAATGCGTGCCGCTGCGGGTGAACAAATTTTCCTCCCCGGTGAACATCCGCAGCAGGTAGGGCACTCCGACCAGCGCGATGACGATGTTCAGCGTCACAAACAATCCGAGCAGACTCAAGATGCTCAGCGCCGCGTGATTTTGCCGGGGCCAGCGCAGGGAGGCGCGCGCCGCCCGGCGCAGCACCGTCCCGGCGGACCCCGTGGCCCCGTCGCCCAGGACGGTGACGTTCTGGTAAAAAGCGTAGACCCAGCCCAGCGGCAGCACCGGCACGGAAGCCAGCGCCACGAGAAACAACCCGGAAGGCTGGAGGATCGTCTGCACGGCGGCGAGACGGCCCAACCGGGTCCAACTCCACGGCGCGGGTTCCGCCCGGCGCAGCAGGGCCGTGAGCCGGGCGGCAAAAATCGCGTGGCAGATTTTCATCCCGAGGAACGCCGCCGCCACGGCGAGCGTGCCGCCGACGGCGCGCCCCCCGGCGTCGGCGTTGCGGCTCTGGTCCGCCCAGAAGTAGAGCAGCAGCAGCACAAAAGGCAGAGTGCCCGCGTAATAGATCCCCAGGGTCGCCAAGGGCGCGAGGCGCAGGCGGTGGAACGCCTCGTCGAGCAAATCCAGCGCCGGGTACGCCGCCGCACCGGCGGCCCGGCGGGCAACGACGGGCAGCGGAGTGGGGGCAGGCGAATCCGTGGGCATGACGAGGCATGGTCCTTATACCACGTCCGGGCGGGTCGAAGCGCGAGTTTTCTTGGGGCTTCGCTCGGCAAAGTGTTCCAAAATTCCTTCCTGATTTCTGAGGATGAGCCGATGGATCGTACCTGGGTGAGCAACGCGCGGGTTGCACAAGGTGGATGGCGACCTCCGGGCGCCGTTGGAACCGTCTGGATGAATGCCGGCACCCTCCCGTTTCCCACGCTCGACGGCGCCCGGAGGTCGCCATCCACCCGACCGGAAACGAGGCCACCACCCGATTCGCCTTTCCCTTTCCTTTTGCCTTCTTCCTTGTAGGGTGCGCCATGCGCGTAAGTTCCCTGGTCCTCCCGACCCATCTTTGCCTGCTATTTCTGGCAATGATCCTGCCCCGTGCGGCCTCGGCGGCGCAGGACGGCGGGCAGCTCCACCCGAAAGAGTTGCGGTGTGAAGCCCTGAAAGACCCGCTCGGCATCGGAGAGCGCATCCCGCAACTCTCCTGGATCGGCGAATCCGCCCGCCGCGCCGAGCGCCAGACCGCCTACCAGATCCTCGTCGCCGACAGCACCGACGCGCTCAATAAAAACGAGGGCAGCCTCTGGGACAGCGCCAGGGTCGAATCCGACGCCAGCATCAACGTCGCCTACGCGGGCAAACCCCTCGCGTCCCGCGCCGCCTGCTATTGGAAGGTCCGCGTCTGGGACCGCGACGGCCAGCCCTCCGCCTGGAGCGAGCCCGCCCGCTGGACGATGGGCCTGCTCGCGCCCGAAGATTGGCAGGCAAAATGGATCGACGCCACCCACCCGGTTCCCACCGGTGAGACTCCCGCCGCCGCCCCCGCCGTCACCGTCAAACACGCCACCTACGGCACCATGAGCCAGGGCGGCGGCTCGAAGGACGTGACCGAACTCGTCATCAAGCTCGCCCAGGCCAATGCGCCCGACGTGCAGGTGACCAACGACACGATGGGCGGCGACCCCGCGCTCAATCAACCCAAGCAATTGCTCATCGATCTGGTCATCAACGGGGAGGCCGCCCACGCCTCGTTCCCGGAGAATTCCAAGCTGCACTTCGGCAGCCTCCCGCAAGCCCCGCGTTACCTGCGCCGCGTCTTCACCGAACCGGCCCCGATCCGGCAGGCCACGCTCTACGTCACCGCGCTGGGTCTCTACGAAGCCACCCTCAACGGCCAGCGCGTGGGCGACCACATTCTCGCCCCCGAATGGACCGACTACAACCGGCGCGTCCGCTACCAGGCTTACGACGTGACCTCGCTCGTCCACCCGGGCGACAACGTCCTCGGCGCGCTGCTCGCCAACGGCTGGTACGCCGGACACCTCGGCAACGGCGGCTTCCAACAATACGGCAGCGTGCCCGCGCTGCTGGCGCAACTGGAAATCACCCGCGAGGACGGCAGCACGGAATCCATCCCCACCGACGAGGCCTGGAAAACCCACGCCAGCCCCGTCACGGCGAGCGACTTCATGCTCGGCGAATCCTACGACGCCCGGCAGGAAATCCCCGGCTGGGACCGCCCCGGCTTCGACGCCCCCGACTGGACCGCCGCCACGGTGCGCACCGAAAAATCGCGTGAACTCGACGCCCAGGTCATGCCCCCCGTACGCCAGACCGCCGAGCGCCGCCCCATCGCCCTGGCCGAGCCCGCGCCGGGCCGCTGGACGTACGACCTCGGCCAGAACATGGTCGGCGTCGTGCGCCTGAAAATCACCGCCCCTGCCGGGACGACCCTGACCTTGCGCCACGCCGAAATGCTCAAGCCCGACGGCACCATTTACACGACCAATCTGCGCGGCGCCCCCAGCACCGATACCTACGTGTGCAAGGGCGGCGGCGAGGAGGTCTGGCAGCCGAAGTTCACCTTCCACGGCTTCCGCTATGTGGAACTGACCGGCGTCCCGGAGAAGCCCCCCGCCGACGCCGTGACGGGCATCGTCATCGGCACGGATAATCCCGCCGCCGGGTCGTTCACCAGCAGTGACGCGAAGATCAACCAACTCGTTTCCAACCTCGAATGGGGCGAGCGCGGCAACTACCTTTCCGTGCCCATGGACTGCCCGCAGCGCGACGAGCGCCTGGGTTGGATGGGCGACGCGCAGGTGTTCGTGCGCACGGCCACCGACATCGCCGACGTGCAGGCGTTCTTCAACAAATGGCTCGTGGACGTGGACGACGCGCAGAGCCCGCAGGGCGCGTTCACCGATGTTTCGCCCGAGCGCGGGACCGGCGCGGGCACCCCGGCCTGGGGCGACGCCGGGGTCATTTGTCCGTGGACGATCTACGAGGCCTACGGCGACCAGCGCACGCTGGAGCGGCACCTGCCCGCCATGACCCGGTGGGTCGAATGGTGCCGCGCGCACAGCACGAACCTCCTGCGCGACAAGGACCGCGGCGGCGACTACGGCGACTGGCTCTCGGTCGCCGCGACCACGCCCAAGGAGGTCATTGGCACGGCGTATTTTGCCGACAGCACGCGGCTGCTCGCGCGGAGTTACCGCGCGGTCGGCGACACGGCAAACGCCGATAAGTACGAGGCGCTCTTCCGGGACATCCGCACGGCCTTCCACAAGGCGTATGTCGATGCGGACGGTCGGATCAAGGGCGACACGCAATGCGTCTACGCGATGGCGCTCAAATTCGATCTCCTCACCGCCGACGAGGGGCGGCGGCAAGCCGTGCAATTCCTCGCCGACGACATCGCCGCCCGAGGCAACCATCTCTCCACCGGCTTCGTCGGCGTGAGCTACCTCCTGCCAGTGCTGACCGCTGGCGGCAAGCTGGACGTGGCCTATACACTCCTGAATCAGGATACATTTCCCTCGTGGCTGTTCTCGGTGAAGCAGGGCGCGACGACCATCTGGGAACGTTGGGACGGCTGGACGCCCGACAAAGGATTCCAGGACCCGGGCATGAACTCGTTCAATCATTATTCACTCGGCAGTTGCGGCGAGTGGCTCTACGACACCGTGGCGGGCATTGACCGGGACGCCGACGCGCCCGGTTACAAACACCTCGTCATCCATCCCCGGCCCGGCGGCGGGTTGACCAGCGTCAAGGCGGGTCTGCACACGATCCACGGGCAGGTCGGCAGCGCGTGGATCGTCGCCGACGGCAAGTTCAACTACGACCTGACGATCCCCGCCAACACCACGGCGACCGTCACTCTGCCCACCACCGACGCCAGCGGGATCACCGCCGACGGCAAGCCGCTCGCCGAACTCAGGGAAGCGAAATTGACCGACGCCAAGGACGGCGACATCACCTTTACCCTCGGCAGTGGTAGCTACCAGTTCGCCTGTCCGGCGCGGTAGAGAGGCGGCGGGTGGAGCGTGGCCTCCAGGCACGATGGCAAAACCCCCAGCGGCGGCACGCTGCTCTGATCAGGTCTTGCCTTCCTTGGTCAACTCGCGGCGAATTCCTTCCCGCAGCAGCGCGGGCGTGATCCGGTGATCCCCGGCTTCGAGGGCCCGCAGCGAGGCGAACCGGACCACGTTCATG
The DNA here is from genome assembly GCA_903642295.1 of PVC group bacterium. Lineage (GTDB taxonomy): Bacteria > Verrucomicrobiota > Verrucomicrobiia > Chthoniobacterales > SZAS-18 > CAHJWO01. The sequence goes on from CAHJWO010000121.1 coordinate 8,701, forward strand.
ATGGCGCCACCGGCCAGTTCGTGTTCCTGGGCGAGCTTGCGAAAATCAATCTCGGGATCCATTTGGGCCTTGGCCGGGAATCCCTGCCGCCAGAGGCGCTGACGCTCTTCGGCGCGCGGCATCGGGAAGAAAATGATGGATTCGAAACGGCGGGCGAAAGCGTTGTCGAGATTGTCGCGCTGGTTGGAGGCCAGGATCGCAATGCCGTCGAACGTTTCAATGCGCTGGAGCAGGAAGGACACTTCCTGGTTGGCGTAGCGGTCGTGCGAATCGCGCGTTTCGGTGCGCTTGCCGAAGAGCGCGTCGGCTTCGTCGAAAAAGAGAATCCAGTTCTGGTGCTCGGCCTGATCGAAAATGCGGGAAAGGTTCTTCTCGGTCTCGCCGATGTACTTCGAAATCACGAGCGAGAGATCGACTTTATAGACATCGTGGCCGACCGCCTTGCCCAGCAGACAGGCGGTCATGGTTTTGCCGGTGCCGGGCGGCCCGTAGAAAAGCGCGCGGTAGCCGGGGCGCAGCTTGGGTGCCATGCCCCAATCGTTCATAAGGGTCTCGCCGTGGCGCAGCCACGATTCGATCTCGCGGATCTGCTGGAGGGTGGCGGGATGGAGCACGAGGTCGTCCCAGGTAAGCCGGGTTTCGATGAAGCGCGCGGCGAAGCCCGCCCCGAAATCGGGGCGGCGGGCCTGCCCGGTGGTCAGGTTGGCCAGGCACTCGGCCGAAAGCCGGAACGGCGCCTTGAGCCGCGGCTCGTCGCCCACCGGCGCGAGGCGCAGGAGATTATGGCGGACAAAATAATGGTCGCGGTCGAAGAGTTCCTGGACGGCCAGGCGGAGTTCGAGGTTGTCCGCGGCGAGGAGGAACGCCAGCGTATCGCCGGTGGGGACGAAGTCGCCGTTGCCATCCCGTACGCCGCCAAACTGGGAGAAGGCGCGGTCATAGACGCTGTTTTTCGTGTGGAAAACATCGAGCAGTTGCGGCCGGAGATGCGGCACCAGCCCGAGGACCAGGGCGGCGCGCTCGGCAAAGGAAACCTGGTAATGCTGGAGAAAGCGCGCGTAGGACGAGGTCGAAGCGCTGAGATCTGGCGGGGTGACTTCAAAAATGTTGGCGCACGGGGTCTCATGGCCGAAGTAGAGCTTGAAGCGGGTATCGAGCAGGCGGGCGAACCAGGCGATATCCAGCTCCAGGTCGCGGGCGTTTGGCGGGATGAGCGGATTCATGGGATTCACCATTCCACCATCATTGGCGCGCTCATCCACGGCAGGCGCACCCACTGAAAATTCCACGGAAAGCGGTCGAGCACCACGTCGTAGGTCTCCCGCTCGACCCGCAGGAGCCAGGTGCCGTCGCGCGTGCTCAATTGCCCCTGGCGCGCAAGGAAACTGCCGCGAAAACCCGGGAGCGACATCTGGTGGAGGATCGGCGCCTGTTCGATGACGGCGGCGAGGAACTGCTCGCATTCCGCTTGTTCCTCGTCGGTCACGGGGGGGCCCGGCTCGAAGAGAATTTCGGGCAGGAGGCCGCACAGGATCTTGTTGAGCGGGAGCAGATATTCGGGCGGCGGCCGGCGGTCTTCCGTCAAGAGAAACTGCAACAGCGCGGTGGCGCGATGTTGGGCCGCGTCGTCGATGAACCGTTTTTCCGCGAGCAATCCCAGGTGCGCAAAAAAGGTTTGGAGGAAAGGCCAGAGGATCACCAGCCCGGAGTTGTCCAAGTAAAGCGCGTCGGCATCGCTGAAATCAGGAGCGGATGGCGCGGCGGCATCCCGGGGGGCGGCGTCTTCGGGGGACCGGGACGGGGAGGCGGCCAGGGCGGTGCGCACGGCCATGACCAATGGCTGTGCGGACGGCGAGCGGTCGGCACCAAAGCGCGCGAGCCAGCGCTGCAGCGGCTGCGGCGGCAGGACGCCCGTGGACAGCATGCTGCGCAGCCAATGCTGGAGATCGTCCACCGGCCACGGCGCGTCCGACCCGAATTTCGCCCGCAGGTCGTGCAGATCGGCCCGCCGGTCGCCCGGACCACTCGCCAGCGACGACTCGACGGCGGCGAGCAGCCCCGCCAGAGGTTGATGGGTCGATAAGTCCCGGGAGAGAGACGAGGGTCCCGCCAGACTGTCGTCATCGACGGAGCGCGCGTCGGTGTCGCTAGAAATGGTGGCAGACGGCCCGGCGGCCTCCAAGGGGATTGCATCTCCAGTGGCGTGGGGTGGGGAAGCGGCCAGCGCGGTGCGCACGGCCATGACCAATGGCTGCGCGGTCGGCGAGCGGTCGGCGCCAAAGCGCGTGAGCCAGCGCTGCAGCGGCTGCGGCGGCAGGACGCCCGTGGACAGTGCGCCGCGCAGCCAGCGCTGGAGATCGTCCACCGGCCACGGCGCGTCCGGCCCAACCCTGGCCAGCAGGTGGCGCAGACCGGCCCGCCGGCTGTCCGAATCACTCGCCAGCGAGCGCTCAATGGCGGCGAACAGCCCCGCCACGGGCTCTTCGGATTCATGGAGACGGTCCACGCGAGAAAACCCGAGGAACCGCGCTAGCTCCGAGCCTGGGCCAACGACGCCGCGCTCGGCCGGTTGGGAGAGCGCCGCCAACAGGGCTCGCGCCGGCAGATCGAAGGCCGCGCCGATCCGCTCGACGATCTCGGACAGCAAGGCCTCACGTGCCGGGGGCGCCAGGGGCGACGCGGCGGCCCCCAACGCACCCTGCCAGGCCTGCTGGCGCACCGGCTCCGGGCGCAAACCGCGCGGAAACGGTGGCCCTTCGGCCAGATCGCGCAGGGCCGCGAGCAACGCGCGGAACGTCCCGGCGATGTCGGGCCGGAGGACCAGAAGCAGGCCGTGCAGATCGTCGTCCGCGCAGGCCCGGATGATCCGGCGCAACGCAACGTCGTTCTGCGCCCAGCGCCGCAGGGACGCCGCCAGCCCGGGCGACCCCTCGCGGCCGAGGAAGCGCACGCTTTCGGCGACGCTCTCGCTCCGGGTGCGGTCCGTCCACCAAGGCAAAGCCCCGGTGCGCGTGAAATGGTCGATCAACTCCAGGTGCGAGGCCGCCCGCGTGACGCGCCGCCCGCCCGTCGCGCTTTCCGCCCTGCGAATGGCCTCGCCCAGGCGCGCGGGCAGGGCGATTTCGAGCGCACGGGCGAATGCTCCCTCAAATTCCGCGAGCGGCACGCGGCCCAGATTGATCTCGACCGCGTCGAGCCGGTGGATCGTCTCCGGGTGGCTCATCTCATCGCACTGGTGCTGGATCAGGCCCGGCACCGTGCCGCGCACCACCCGGGCCGCCGCCTCGTGGACGGCCTGCGCGTGGTGGCTGCCACGGATCGTGACTTCCACGACCTCACGCAGGATGACGTGGGTTTGGGGCGGCATGGCACGGCGGAACTTGCGCGGTCAGACCGGTCACGCGCCTCCGCGGGGCGACGCGGTAGGGGGCGGCGGGGCGGTCACGTCCATGCTGACGGTCGCTTTCAGCTGCGCGGTCAGAGCCGTCGCATTCTTGATGGCGACCACCCGGAACTTCGTCAGGGCGTTGATGGGATCGGTGGGCAGGGCAATCGTTGGATCGCCCGGCGCTTCGATGATGAAATCCGTTTCCAGGCGGGTGGTTTCGAGCCCGCGGTCGTCGTGGTGATAACCGGGAT
>CAHJWO010000122.1 GCA_903642295.1 PVC group bacterium
CACCACGCCTCTGCTTCTGACTTTTGCATTCTGCATTTTAACTTCCGGCTTTCAGCAGGGCGGCACGCATTGCATCCAGCGGGGCGGGGCGGTTGAACCAAACCTCGAACGCCAACGCGCCCTGGTGAAGCAGGAGTGAGAGGCCGCCGACCGCCAGGACGCCCGCCGCCCGGGCGGCGGTGACCAACGGCGTCGGGATGGGGCCGCGCCGATAGACCGTATCGAAGATCCGCGCGTGGGGTGGAATCGCTTCCGCCGGGAGCGGCGAGGGGTCGTCCGCTTTGAGACCCAGGACCGAGGTGTTTACGATGAGGTCGGTGTTTTCAAGAATTTCGCGGAGCAAGGGGAGTTCCCACGGGATGGCCACGGTGTTCGTGCCGGTTCGGGTGCGGAGTTGTTCGGCGAGCGCCCGGGCTTTTTCGTGGGTGCGGTTGACCAGGACGAGGCGCGCGCAGCCTTCCGTGGCGCACTGGGTAGCCAGCGCGCGGCCCGCGCCGCCGCCCGCGCCGAAGAGGAGGATGCGGGTGTGACGGAGAGGGAGATCGAATTCGGATCGAACGGCGCGGGAGAAGCCGGGGCCGTCGGTGTTGAAGCCGCGCAGGGTGCCGTCGGGTTCGACGCGGACCGTGTTGACCGCGCCGAGCATGGCGGCGTGGGGATCGAGGGAATCGAGCAGCGGCAGGACGGCGGTTTTGTGCGGGAGCGTGAGGTTGACGCCGAGGAATCCGGCGGGCGCGAGGAGGCGCAGGGCCTCCGGGAGTTCGGCAGGCAGGATGTGCAGGCGCGTGTAGCGGGCGTCGATGCCGCAGGCGGCGAGCGCGGCGTTTTGCATCGGCGGTGAGACGGAATGCGCGATGGGATCGCCCAGGACGGCGAGGCGCAGCGGCGGGCGGGCGGCGGCCGTGGCCCAGTCGCGCAGATGGGCGAGGGTGTGGACTTCGCGGTCAGGCACGGAAGGTCCTTCGATCTCGTTGCACTCGCCTCAGGATGACAGCAGTGCTGAGGCAGCGCGACCGTGATAAATGCCAGGTTATTTGCTGGCGGCGGCCCGCAGACGGGCGAGGACCTTTTCCTGGCCGAGGAGCGCCAGCAGATGATAAAGGCTCGGGCCGACGCTACGGCCGCTCGCCGCGACGCGCGCGGGGTGAATGAAAGCGGCGGTCTTGACGCCCGCTTGGGCGGCGAGGTCCTTGAAGGCGGCTTCGATGGCGTCGTGGTTCCAGCCCTCGGCGGGGAGGGTTTCCAGGTGGGCGGCGAGTTGTTGCAGGCGTTCGGGGGCACCGGGAGCGCGGAGGGTTTTCGTAACGGCTTCCTCGTCGAAGGGGAAGTCGTCCGTGAAGAAATAACTCGTCCACGCGGGCAGGTCCTTGAAGAGTTTGATCTTCTCTTTGACGGAGGCGAGGACGCCGTCGAGGTAGTCATTAGGGAAGCCGCCGATGGGGAGGCCCGCATGTTCGAGGACGGGCTGGCAGAGCGCGCGGAAGCGTTCCAGCGGCATCTGCTGGATGTACTGGCCGTTGAGCCAGAAACACTTGTCCGGGTCAAAGGCGGCGTTGCGGCGGTTGATCTTGTCCAACTCGAAGAGCGAGGCGACTTCGTCGAGCGCGATCTTTTCGCGGTTATCCTTGGGTGACCAGCCGAGCAGGCAGAGATAGTTGGCGACGGCCTCGGGCACGTAGCCGTCGTCGATGTATTGCTGGACGCTCGCGCCCTGGTCGCGCTTGCTCATCTTGCCGCCGCTGCGGTTGAGAATGAGCGGGATGTGCGCGAAGAGGGGCGGGGTTGCGCCGAGCGCCTGATAAAGCTCGATGTGCTTGGGCGTGTTGGAAAGATGATCCTCACCACGGATGACGTGGGTGATGCCCATCTCGATGTCGTCCACGACGTTGACGAAGTGGAAAATCCACGAGCCGTCCGGGCGGCGGATGGTCATGTCGGGTTCCAGGTCGCCGAGCGGGTTGATCGGCTTGGAGCGGTCCACCTCGACGCGCCCGCAGACGAGGTCTTCCATGACGATGGGCTTGCGAGGGAGCTTGAAGCGCGTAGAGCCTTTGTCATCGAGGTACACGGCGTCGGCGGCCTGGAGTTTTTCCAGGTACCGCTGGTAGACGGCATCGCGCTCGCTCTGGAAGTAGGGACCGTGGTCGCCGCCGACGCCGGGGCCTTCGTCCCAGTCGAGCCCGAGCCACTTGAGACCGTCGTAGATGACCTGAACGGCCTCGACGGTGTTGCGCGCCTTGTCGGTGTCCTCGATGCGCAAAATCAGTTTGCCGCCGGTGTGCTTGGCGTAGAGCCAGTTGAAGAGGGCGGTGCGCGCCCCGCCGACGTGCAGGAAACCGGTGGGCGAGGGGGCGAAGCGGACGCGGACAGGTGAGGTCATGGGACGAAAACGGGCGATAGGTTGGACCGGCAGTTTGAACCAGAATGGGCCGGGTCGCAATTTTGTGTTTGCCGGGAGGGGTCGGCGGTCCTGTAAATAGAGGACTTTCGCCGTCCATGCACCGCCGCTTTTCCCTGTCGCTTTCCTCCCGGATTTTGCTGGCGGGGTTGGCGGGAGCCCTGGTCGGCACGTTTTTACGCATCCAACCCTTCGGCCCTTGGACGGTGTTGCGGGAAGTGGGCGATCTGCTGGCGGCCGTCTTCCTGGTGGCGGGGTGGGCGCTGGCAATTCCGCTGATCTTCAGCAGCGTCGTGCTGGGGGCGGTGGGATTGGAACCCATGCGTGCGCTGGGCAAGATCACGCGCAAAACGGTGGTCTGGATGGCGGGCAGCGGCCTCGCGGCAGTGGGGGTCGGGGCGGGCGCGGCCTACGTGCTGCCGCTGGCGCGGTCGGTAAACGTGGTCGTCGAATTGTATCCGGGTCATGGGCTGACCGTGACTGACCCGCTCTCGCCCTTGGAGCGTTATCCAGCGGCACCGTGGGGATGGGCCGCGCTCGTGCTGTTGAGCCTCGGGTTCGCCTATTATCGCAACCAGATCGAAGAGGGTCACGGGCGGCTCATCACGCGCTTCTGCCAGGCAACCGACGAGATGTTGACGCCGGCAGGAAAGCGGCTGGGCCGGCTGGCACCGTGGGGCGTTTTCGCGTTGACGATCACGGCGACCAGCGTGCAGGCCCGCCATTACGATTGGGAGCGGCCCATTTTTAACGGGGATACGTTGCAGGCGTTGCTGCTGGCGTGGGCGGTGTATGGAATGGTTCTCCTGCCCGCCGCGCTCTGGTTTTTCACGCGGATCAATCCGTGGACATACGCGGGGACGATGTTGCCCGCCGTGATGATCGCGTTTGCGAGCGGGTCGCCGGAAGCGACGCTGTCGGCGACCATGCACGGCGTCCGCCGGGGGGCGCACGTGAGCAACCGGGTGGCAGGAGTCGTCCTGTCGATTGGCGCGGTTTTCCAGCGGGAGGGATTGGCGCTAGGCTGCGCGACGGTGCTCGCGTGCGACTGGCGGGCGCGGGGCAGCGGGCACGACTGGACGTTTTGCGTGGGTGTCCTGCTGACGTGCTTTCTGCTGAGCCTCGGTGCCGGTGTGCTGCGGACCGCGGGGGGTGTGATGGTCGTTTTGGTGGCCCAGACGGGTTTGGGCAGTAGCGGGATGCTCCTCGGATGGGGATTTGGACAGTTCATCGTGATGGGAGGCGCGGCGCTGAGCGTGTGGAGCCATGCCTGCGCGGCGGCGATCATCGCCAAAGGCGAGGGTGAATACTGGGTGCCGGGGCCGCCGCCGGATGCCGATGAACTCCAGGGGTTGAAAAGCGAGTTGGAACTGGCGGATGGTTAGGGCATGGACCTTTCCGATTTGCTCCGCGATGAGGAGTTGCGGCGGCGCGAGTTTCCCGTTTGCGCGCAGAAGACCTTCCTGGCGCATGCGGCGGTGTGCCCACTGCCGCGTGCGGCGGCGGACGCCGTGATCGAGCAGGCGCGGGCGGCGACCGTCAGCGGGCCGGAGGATTACGTGACGGCGCTGCGGCAGATCAAGGCGGCGCGGGAAACGTGCGCGCGGATGCTCGACGGCGTGCCCGAGGAGGTGGCGCTGCTGGGGCCGACCTCATTGGGACTGAGTCTGTTCGCGGGCGGGCTGGACTGGCAGCCGGGCGACGAGGTGGTTTATTACGCCGGGGATTATCCGGCCAACGTGTATCCCTGGATCGACCTGGCCCGGCGCGGGGTCGTGCCGCGTGCGCTGCGGACGGAGCGACCGGGGGAGATTACGCCGGAGGCAGTCGAGGCCGCGCTGACCCCGCGCACGCGGCTGGTTGCACTGGCGTCGGCTTATTTTGTGACCGGGTACCGGATCGACGTGGACGCCATCGGGCAGATGCTGCACGCGCGGGGCGTGTTGTTTTCGCTGGACGCCATCCAGACGCTCGGGGCGTTTCCGTTGTCGGTGCGGCACGTCGATTTTTTGGCGGCGGACGCCCACAAGTGGATGCTCGGGCCGCTGGCGGCGGGGATCGTCTATGTGAAGAAGGAGCACTTCGGACGGCTGCGGCCCTTGCTGCTCGGCGCGGCGAACGTGCGGTCGCCGGACTTTGTTTCGCAGGCGGAAATTGTCTTCACGGACACGGCGGCGAGGTACGAACCGGGCGTGCTGAACCTGGGGCCGATCCTGGGGATGGCGGCGTCGCTGGAAATGCTGATGGCGGCGGGCAAGGATCGAGTGGCGGCGCGGATCGGGTCGCTGGTGGGGCGGTTGGCAGCGGGCTTGGGAAAATTGGGGTTTGAGCCAGCGGGGCCGGTGACGGGCCGGAACGCCAGCGGCATTCTGGCCGTGACGCATCCGAGCGCGGACTTGACGCGGTTGTTCCAGGCGTTACAGGAGCGCAAGACCACGGCGTCCCTGCGGCACGACGCGCATCGGCGTGCCTACCTGCGGTGGTCGCCGCACTTCTACAACACCGAGGAGGAGATCGACCGGGCCGTCGAAATCGTGAAAGAAGCAACGGTTGGGTAACGTCCTGATTCGGAGGGCAACGTGCAGATTGGGCCCGGTGGATGGCGACCTCCGGGTGCTGCCATGCGCGGCGGGAAGGTGGTGCGGACGACCCATGCCGACGGTCTTGATGGCGCCCGGAGGCCGCCATCCACCAAGCCCACCGGAAATGAGGACACTACGAATGCTTGCACGATCAGCAAGCGCGGCGGCGCAGGAGCGCCAGCGCCCCAAACCCACCCACGGCCAGCAAGGCGTAGGTGGAAGGCTCGGGCACGGCATTGTTCGGGATTACGAAGTTGAACGTGGTCACGCCACGGAAGGCTTCGTTAGTTCCGGCGGAGGCGATCGCCGTCGGTATGGCGGTGAGGGTTCCACCGGCGCCGCTAAGATCTGTCAGCGAGAAAAGTCCCGCCGGGGTAGTGGCAAAAAGTTGTTCCGTTCCGGCGACGGTTCGACCGATCAGGCCATACACATTCGCCAGGGGGACGGTTCCGGTGAGGGTGAAGGCACCACTGGCGAGCGAGAATTTTTCGATGGTGCCGGTTCCGTTGTCCGCTACGTAAATCGTGTCGCCCGTGGCAGCCAGGTTTGCCACCACGAAGCCGTAGGGCGAATTCACCGGCGTCGTGGTCGTCGTGCCGATGGGAATCCCAGGAACTGCCGTCGCGGTCTGGCCCGCCGCCGCCGAGCCGGGCGCGGTGCCCACGGTGGCCAGGCGCAGGGTCGTGCCCGAACCGGTGCTGAGATAGAGCTGATTGTTAAAGACCTGGACGACGCGGTTGTTGGTAGAGGTGCTGCTGACCACGGTGCCGGTGTTGGTACTACCGGACGTGCCCGAGGTCAGGGCCACGATGCCGACGTTGCCGCCCGCTGCGAAGAGCGTCGTCCCGTCCTGACTGGCCACGGAACGGATGTTGTTGCCGGTGAAATTGTTGAACGTGGTTTGCACCAGCGCGCCGGTGCTGCTCAGCGTCGCTACTTCCCGCGGCACCGCCGCACTCGTTGAGCTGGCAATCCCGGCAGTGCCGACCGCCGCGTCATAGCCAGGGATCAACAGGAAGTTTCCGTTGCCGGAGGTGGTGAGTTGGCCGTCCGAACTCGCTGAACCGCTGTCCACCAAGGGGGTGCCGGTCGTTGGCAGGGCATAGGAACTGAGCAACGTACCGGTGAGGGAATATTCGTCGAGAAACACGGCGGTGCCAGCACTGGTAAGGGCAGCCGAACCATCGCCGACGCGCTCGACCACCACGAACGGAGCGACGCTCTGGGCCGAAGCCGCTGTGCCGCCCAGCGCGGTGACGGCAGTCAGTAAAACGGCAAGATGAAGGGGACGTTTCATGAGGGGAATTTTCAACGGAGAATGAAAGAGTAACCCGTGGTCAGGGGCAACGCACGGCTGGCGAATCGCATCGTGCCAACTCGCCGGAATTCGGGCAACCAATCCACTGTGACGTTTTCGACACAATCTTTCGGAACGCAACGGATACCCTGTTTTATCCGCCATTCTGTGGCGTGTCCAGCACTTCGGGTGCGGGTGAATGTCTGGATTTGTCTTGGTATTACGGTGCAACCGCCCGGGACGAGGCCGGCGGCATGGCACCGGGCAGCGTTTCGCGCGCCCATCGTTCCTCGAAGATTTCTCCGACGGAGTGAGCAAAAGTTTCCACGCGGATGGATTGCCCGGATTCAGGTTCCATCGCCGTCATGCGCACGCCGGGCAGGCCGCAGGGCGTAATGGCATCGAAGGGGGACAAGGCCGCGCCACCCAGGACGTTAATGGCGAAACCGTGCAAGCTCACCCAACGCCGAACGCCGACGCCGATGGAGGCGATCTTGCGCTCGCCGATCCACACGCCGGTCAGACCTTCCCGTCGCTGGCCGGAAACGCCGTACGCGGCGAGGGCCGCGATGAGCGTTTCCTCCAGGAAGCGCAGGTACCGATGCAGATCTTTGCCGCGCCGCGCGAGGTCCAGGATGGGATAGCCGACGAGCTGGCCCGGGCCGTGGTAGGTGGCCTGTCCGCCGCGATGGATCGTTTCGACCGGGTGGGGGAGCACTGCGGACGCCGCGAGGCTGGAGCGGTCGGGCGTGCGCCCGATGGTGTAAACCGGCTCGTGTTCGAGCAGGAGCAAGGTGTCGGGCGTGATGTCCGGCGCGGCGATCTTTTGGGCAACGAGCGCTTCCTGCCGGGCGAGGGCCGGCGCGTAGGCGAGGCGTCCGAGCCATTCCACATGCAGCGGTGGGAACGGATTCATGGGATCAAATGCGCGCGAGGGCCGTGACCTTGCGCAGAGGGCTGAATTGTTCCCGGAAATGGGTGAGGCCGATGGCAATGGCGTCGGCGGCATCGGGGGAGGGCGTTTCGGTCAGGCCCAGCAGCGCGCGGACCATAAAGGCGACCTGCGTTTTGTCCGCTGCGCCCCGACCGACCACCGCCTGCTTGACCTCGCGCGGGGCGTATTCGTACACGGGCAAGCCGCGTTCGGCGGCGGCGAGGATCGCCGCGCCGCGGGCCGCTCCCAGCGTGATCGCCGTGCGGTGGCTCTGCACGAAGATGATGCCTTCGACCGCACAGCAATCGGGCTCCCACTTGTGGATAAGTTCAGCCAGACGGTCGTGGATGGCGACGAGGCAACTGCTGGGCAGGAGGTCGGCCTTGTTCTTGATGGTGCCGTAGTCGCACGCGCGGGCCTTGAGGGGTGTCGCCGCCAGGGCGGAGGAGCGGCCGTTCGCGGTGGGAGAGGCCGCTTCGAGGACGGCGTAACCCGTGCCGCGCAGGGAAGGGTCGACGGCAAGGACGCGCATGAGGCCGCCTACGGCGGGAAGATTCAAGATTCAAGTCCCAAGATCCAAGCAAGGTTCAAGGTTCAAAGAAAGACCTGCGAGTCGGAAGATCGGAAGATTACCGGCGTGAGGCAAGGCCGGATTACGCCGGTGCGGATCAAGCACCCGTGAAAAAAGTCGCGGTCGAACGATTCCGAGGTCGCCATCCACCTCGGGACTGCTTCCCGACTGCTGGGATCAGCACGGTCCGCACGCTACGCGGCGGCACCCGTCGGGAACGGGTTGCGCTGGGCGAATCCCGCCTGATGCCAGTAAGGATAAATTTTCGTCTGCTCGCTCGCCTTGTCCAGTTTGGCCACCTGTTCCGTGGTAAGGTTCCAGCCCACCGCGCCGAGGTTCTGTTTCAGCTGCTCCTCGTTGCGTGCGCCGACGATGATGTTCGCCACCGTGGGTCGTTGCAGCAGCCAATTGAGCGCTACCTGGGGCACGGATTTCTCCGTCTCCTTGGCAACCTCGTCCAGCGCATCCACCACATTATAGAGATACTCGTCGTCCACGGGCGGCCCGGCCTCCGTGACCGCGCTGGACTTCAGGCGACTACCCTCGGGCAGGGGCTGGCCCCGGCGGATCTTGCCCGTGAGCCGACCCCAGCCGAGCGGACTCCACACCATTGCGCCCACCTTCTGATCCAGTCCGAGCGGCATCAACTCCCATTCGTACTCCCGCCCGATCAGCGAGTAATACGCCTGGTGCGAAACGAAGCGCGCCAGATTGAATTTCTCGGCGTAGGCCAGGTATTTCATCAGGTGCCAGCCCGAGTAGTTGGAGCAGCCGAGGTAACGGATTTTGCCCGCGCGCACGAGGTCGTCGAGCGTGTTCATGGTTTCCTCGACGGGCGACATCGCGTCGAAGCCGTGGGTATGGAACAGGTCGATATAGTCCGTGCCGAGGCGGCGCAGAGCGTCTTCCACCGCCTTGGTGAGATGAAAGCGCGAACTTCCCACCTCGTTCGGGTCGTCGCTCATCGGGAACGTGGCCTTGGTCGAGATGAGGACTTTGTCGCGGCGGCCTTTGATCGCCGTGCCCAGGATTTCCTCGGCCATGCCCCGGGAATACACGTCGGCGGAGTCGAACATGTTCAGGCCCGCGTCCAGGCAGATGTCCACCAGACGCGTCGCTTCCTTCGCGTCGGTTTCACCCCACGCCTTGAAAAACTCGCCGCCGCCGCCGAAGGTGCCCGTGCCGAAGCTCAAGACCGGCACCTTCAAACCCGAACCGCCTAATTGTCGAAATTCCATATTTGTTGATAGTTGATTGGCTGCGTAAGAAGATTCGAGGCGCGAGGGCGCGATGGTTCCCCAGGCAATTATCCCCATGAGTTCCATCGCTACCCGAACCGGCGACGACGGCACGACTGGCCTCGTCTTCGGCCAGCGCGTGCCCAAGTGCCATCCCCGCATCGAAGCCATCGGGCGTCTGGACGAACTCAACGCCGCGCTCGGGCAGGCGAAGGCGGTCAACGGCGACGCAAATCTGCGCGGCACGCTGGAGGCCATCCAGAAGGACCTGGTCGTCGTCATGGGCGAGATCGCGGCGGATGACGCCGATCAGGAGCGTTATCTGGCCAGTAAATTCGGGGCACTGAAGGAGGACGCGCTGGCGCGGCTCGACGCGGCGGTGGCCGCGCTGGAAAACGGCGACCCGCCGCTGCGTTTCGACGACTGGGCTACGCCGGGCCGGACCGTCCCGGCGGCGGCTTTGGATCTCGCGCGAGTGACGGCGCGGCGGGCCGAACGGCATCTGGTGGCGATGCGCGCGGCGGGGCAACCCGTGCGCGGGCTGCTTCTGCAATACGTCAATCGGGCGTCGGATTTATTGTGGCTGCTGGCGCGGCAGGCGGAGTATCCGGGCGAGCCTCGGCACCCGGTGTAACGAGAGCGGCCAGCCGCCGCCGGGTCATGGCGATGGCCGTCTCGGCCTGGTCGATGCCGGCCCACCGTCGGCCAAGGCGTTGCGCGACGGCCAGCGTCGTGCCGCTGCCACAGTACGCATCCAGCACGAGGTCGCCCGGGTCGCTGCTCGCCAGGATGATCCGCTCCAGCAACGCCTCGGGTTTTTGCGTGGGATAACCGAGCCGTTCCGGGTCGCGCTGGTGCAGGTGGCCCAGGTCCGTCCACACGTCGGACGGCGGCACGCCCTCGTCGTCGTAGTAGCGGTAGATTCTTCCCGCCGATTTGATCGAGCGGAACCCGCGTCCGTCGGGATCGACCCCGCGCTTCATGTGATTGCGCCGGGTCTCCGTGCGCGGCAGCCGCACGGCGTCGGCGTGGTAGGTCCAGCGCGCGGATTTCGTGTAGCGCAGCAGGGTATCGTGCTTCCACGAAAAATCCCGCGCGGCGCGCCCGCCCGATTCGTAGCTCCAGACGATCTCGTTACGGAACTCGCCGCCCCCCGGCAGGAAAAGCGCGTCGCAGATCAATTTGAGATAATGCGCGGCGCTGGGGTCCGCGTGCAGGTAAAACGTCCCGTGCGGCGCGAGCACGCGCCGGATTTCCGCCACGCGCAGCGTCAAGCTGGACAGGTAGGCGAGCAGGCTGCTTTCGCCGAGCATCCCGCGCAAGCCCCGCAGCAGCGCGACCGATGCGGCGGTCTGCTGGCCGCCCGCGTTTTCGAGGATCGCGTGGTACGCCCCGGCGGCTTCGGCATCCCAGGTCCAGCGGTCCGTGAAGGCGCGGGAGGGCGGGTCTTCTCCGGTGGCCGGATGGTAATAATCGCGCCGCGAATAAAAGGGCGGGTCGATGTAGCAAAGCTCGACGGTTCCCTCGCCGAAGTGTGTCCGCAACACCTCCCGGTTGTCGCCGTGGAAAAGCAGGTTTTGCACGGGCATCTCCCTGGTCGAACTTCAGCCTTGAACCTTGGATCTTCCTTGGATTCCTGGTTTCTTAAAGCTTGGTTTCTTCCCACGCGGCGCGGGCGCTGTTAATCCGAATAATTGTACCCTGTGCCGTCTGGCCGCAGGCCATAGCGCACGGTCATCTGGGTGGCGTCGAACGCGGCAAAAGTCCCGACGTGACCGTCCGCGAAGACGAGGTTGATGCGGCGGTTGTGGAACGGTTTGGTCATCGCCGAAAAAGGCGCGTTTTGCATGGAATCGTTCTTGTCGGCGTCAATCGCGCCGCGGTCTGCGTACACCGTGTTCGAGGCAACGTCGCCCGCGATGAAATATTTGCTCGCGGCCTGGAGATGATTCAGCCGGATGGGCGCGAAGCCACCGGTTTCCACGAACGCGGCATGACAGCCCATAAAGTAGCCGTACTGCGTGCTGGTGGCGATCAGGCTGTGGGTGGCCGGGCACTGGAAGATGGTGCGGTTGGTGCCCAGATAAGGTTCCAACTGCTGCGTCCAGCCCGGCAGGCCGGTGTGGGCATCGACCGTCCGGTAGGGGATGACGCCCCCGGCGGTGGGCAGCAGGCCGTTGTGGTCGCCCGCGTGGGAGAGCATGGCCGCGCCGATCTGGTGGAGGTTGTTCTGGCACTGGAGGCTGCGCGCGTTGGTTTGTATCTTGTTGAGGGTGGGTAGCAGGAGCCCGGTCAAGACCGCCACGATGGCGAGGACGACCAGCAACTCGATGAGCGTGAACGCGGAGCAGCGAGGTTTCATGGCGAGCGGTCGGCGGAAGTGAACACGGGCCACCATCCAGAGCGCGCCCTTGCCCGTCCAACGAAAATCGCTAGATTGGGGCAAAGTCGAAAATGGGAAGTGGAAACGCGGAAAGAAGGTGATGGAAAATACTTTCCCCGCTTTGCCAACCAAACGCCGCCCTAGCACCCTCTGAACTTCCGCATTCCGCATTCCGACTTCCGACTTCCACCTTTCCCATGTCCGACAAACCTTCCCGGCTGACCATCGCGGGGCGCGAGTTTTCTTCCCGGTTGTTGCTGGGCACGGGCAAGTTCTCGTCCAACGGTTCTATGCGCGACGCCCTGGAGGCCAGCGGCACGAGCATCGTCACTGTCGCATTGCGGCGTGCAGACCTCTCCGGCAGGAAGGACCCCTTCGCCAACATTCTCGATTTCATCGACCCCGCGCGCTACCTCCTCTTGCCCAACACCAGCGGCGCGATGAATGCGGCGGAGGCCGTGCGCCTCGCCCGGTTGGCGCGCGCGGCGGGCTTGCCCAATTGGGTGAAGCTGGAGATCCATCCCGACCCGCGCTACCTGCTGCCTGATCCGGTGGAGACGTTTCTGGCGGCGCAAGAATTGGTGAAGGACGGTTTTGTCGTCCTGCCCTACATCAATGCCGACCCCGTGCTGGCGAAACGGTTGCAGGACGTGGGCACGGCCACGGTGATGCCGCTCGGCGCGCCCATCGGCAGCAACCGGGGATTGGAAACCCGCGCGCAACTCGCCATCATCATTGAGCAGGCGACGGTGCCGGTGGTGGTGGACGCGGGCATCGGCGCGCCCAGCCAGGCCGCCGCCGCGCTGGAGATGGGGGCGGACGCCGTGCTCGTCAACACGGCCATCGCCATCGCGGACGACCCCGTGCGGATGGCGCGCGCCTTCCGGCA
>CAHJWO010000123.1 GCA_903642295.1 PVC group bacterium
CCGCATCCACGGCGAGGTCCGGCAGGTCGAGGTTGCTGCCACCGGTGATCTGGTAGGCGAACATCTCGCCGCCATGCAGGCCGAGTTCCGCCAGCACGCCGTTCTGCAAGCCTTGTTGAAATGTCTCGTAGGCAATCCGCTGGATGGTCAGCTTGGGATCGGAGAGGAACGCGTGGTCTTTCATCTGCCGCGGGTCCTGGAGGTCGATCAGGATTGCCACCCGTTCGTGGGAGTGGGGGTTGAACACCGTCCGCAGCAACCGCGCCAGGTCGAATGGAGGGAAAGATTCGAGCGCGGGACCGGCGGTGGTGGAATCAAAAGGTTCGGCAATGGTTTGCATGGATGGGAATTAGGCGATCTTTGACGCATCCGGCACCTCGACATCATGACGAATGTCGCCCAATCTACTTTAACATCGAACGATGCACAAACGGCACCTCGTCCCACGGTTCACCACAGGGCGGACGGCGTCGGAGTTTCCAGTTGGTCCTGGGCGGCACGTTCGAGTTTGGGAAAGAAGTCGAGCCCGGTCCGGCGCTCGATCTCCCGGATGCTGACCAGGTACGGGGCGAGCGGCCCGCTCGCGGGAGTTTCCTGATCCAGGATGAAACCTTCCGCGCGAACCCCGCCCTCATGTTGCTGCACGACGATCATGTAAAACGCTGCGGGCACCGGGACCTTGTTATGGAGGCGTTGCAGCCGGTCCAGGGGACCAAAGATCGGGCCGTCGATCACCCAGATCTGCCCATACCGACCGGTGTAGTTGTCGGCGATCTTGAGTTCCAGATCCTTCCACAATCCGGCGTTCAGGCGATGCCGCTGCGGACAGACATTTGACATCTTGAACGTCTCTTCCTGCGCGGCGGCCCCGAAACGCGTGCCGATGGCGAAGTTCGGGGCCATGTGCCCCCGGTCGTAGCCGCTGGCTGTATAATCTCCAGGTTCGACCCGGGCGGCGGTTCTGGTGTCCACGATGAAACCCTCCGGCCGCCTGGGTGGACGCGGATTCCCCTTCACATCGAACACCCGGTAGCCAACCCACGCGGGATTTGCCAGCGCATCACAATAACCGACCGTGTACGCCGTGTTGTGCAACGTTCGCAACTCGTGCGGGAAGCTGGCGCGCTGCGGCTCGCCTCCGATGACGCTCTCCGGCCCCGCCTGCACCTGCGTCTGGACGAACGAACGCGTGAAATACAGCGTCCAGATGTCCCACAAGACCTCCGTGATCTGGATGTGCTTGTGTTGCTGGGAGTAGTTCCCGACGAGGGACCGGATCTCCAGTTTGCGCTCGCCCGGTTGGAAGAGATACCAGCCAAAAGTGAGCGTGACGCACAAGGCGATAACGCCCAGCCCGGCGGAAGCGGCTTTTTGCGACCCACCCCTTCCATCGGCGAAAAAAAGGCCGACGAGTTGGAGGATGAGGTCGAGCGGATTGGCAGGCCCCTGCGGCCGACGCGGCGGCATGAACTAACCCCCGGCGGCTCCCTCGCCGCCCGGCTTCGTCATCTCAACCGGGTCGAGCGCGGCGTTCAAATCCGCGGTGGGCAACACCTGCTGTTCCTCGCAGAGCTGACGCACCGTTTTGCCCGTCTTGGCGCTTTCCTTGGCAATTTCCGCCGCCCGGTCGTAGCCGATGATCGGCGCAAGACTCGTCACCATCGCCATGCTGTATTCGACCAGTTCCCGGCAGCGTGCCTCGTTAGCCGTGACGCCTCGCACGCACTTGTCCGTGAAGGCGCGGACGGCATTCGAGAGGATGCGCGTGTTTTCCAGGAAGTGATGCGCCATGACCGGCATCATCACGTTCAGTTCAAAGCTGCTGCCGGCGGCGGCCGCCCAGGTAATCGTGGCGTCGCCGCCGAACACTTGCGCGCACACCTGCATCAACGCCTCACACATCACCGGATTGACCTTGCCGGGCATGATGGAACTGCCGGGCTGGGTGGCGGGCAGCGCAATCTCGCCGAAACCGCAACGCGGACCGCTGCTCAGCCAGCGGAAGTCGTTGGCGATCTTGAACAAGCTCACGGCGATGGTTTTGACCTCGCCGCTGGCCTCCACGATGCCGTCCTTGGCGGACTGCGCCTCGAAGTGGTCGGCCGCCTCACGGAACGGGAGTTTCGTCCGTTTGCTCAGATGCGCGATGGCCAGCCGTGGGAAATCGGGATGGCAATTTAGCCCGGTGCCGACCGCCGTGCCGCCGAGCGGAAGCTCTTCGATAGCCCGCAGGGCACTCAGCACGCGCTGCTTACCGCTATTGATCTGCTTCGCATACCCGGCGAACTCCTGACCGAGCCGAACGGGCGTCGCATCCATCAGGTGCGTGCGTCCGATCTTGATGACCTCCCAGAATTCGCGCGATTTCTCGCTGAGCGCCTCGGACAGACCTTCCAGCGCGGGCAGCAATTCGTTCTGCAAGACCTCGCCGGCGGCCACGTGCATCGCCGTGGGGATCACGTCGTTGCTCGACTGGCCCATGTTGACGTGGTCATTCGGATGCACCGGCTTTTTGGAACCAATGGGCTCAGACGCGATCTGCGATACCCGATTCGCCAACACCTCGTTGGCGTTCATGTTCGTGCTGGTGCCGGAGCCGGTCTGGAAGATGTCGATGGGAAACTCTTCGTCCAAACGGCCTTCGATCAATTCCTCAGCCGCCTGCGCGATGAAGCTTGCCTGGGATTCGTCGAGCTTGCCGAGTTCCTGATTGGCGCGGGCGGCAGCTAGCTTGACCAAACCTAAAGCGCGCAGGTAGGCCCGGCTGAACCGATAGCCGCTGATCGGAAAATTCAGGACGGCGCGCTGGGTGGTGGCACCGAACAGGGCCTCGGCGGGCACGGGCATCTCGCCCATGCTATCTTTTTCGACACGCGTGGCGGGAGTGGTCATAGCAGAACCCGTGAGGGAGAAGCGGAGACGGTCAGCGCAGGGAGGAGTCCGCCGCCAAAGACCGTTCTTTGCGGCCCTTCGGTGCGAGACCGTTCGTCCCGTTGCTGCCAGCCGGGAGCGCGTCCTTGTGGAAGACGGTGATGAACATCGGCGGCACGTTGGCCAGGAAGTATTCGCTGTCCGCCCGGGGGAAAATGGCCGGCACGGCGTGGCCCTTCAGCTCATTGGTCACCTGATAAATCACGAAGTCCCCCCCCGGCTTTAGAGCATGATAGGTGTCCTTGAGAATCTGGCGCTTTTTCCCCACGTCCATCGTGCTGAAAGGGATCCCCGAGACGATGTAATCGCAGTGGGTCAGGTCTTGCTTGGCCAACTCTTGCGGCAAAGTAGCGCAGTCGCCGTTGATGACCGTCACCCGGGAATCATTCGAAAACTCCCGCTCCAACGCCCGGCAGAACTCGGGGTCGAGTTCGAAGAGGAGAAACTTGGATTCCGGGTGGGCGCGCTTGAGCCACTCGCGTGTGTGGCAGCCCTCGCCGGGACCGTACTCGGCCAGCACGACGGGCCGCGTGAGGTCCATTTTTTCGGAAACCCGACGGATCATCATCGGTGAGCTTGGCATAATGGAAGCGACCTGGAACGGGCGCTGCAAGAACCGGATGAGGAACAAAGCAAAGGAAGGCATGGTCGGGAAAGTCGTCGGCGGGCACTGTGACAGATCATGGGAGCTTGTCCAGTCTCGGATGCAAGCACCGCCGCCGCCCGGTCTGCCCTCGGACGGGGACTGTCATTCAATCGCGGCGCGGGGCTTCGCCGCATGGATTTATCGTCAGTGGAACATCAACCGGCAGATGATTACCGAGGCGATGACGCCCGTCAGATCGGCGATCAAACCGGTCGCGACGGCGTGTCGCGTGCGCCGGATGGCCACCGAGCCAAAATACACGGCCAGCACGTAAAAAGTGGTTTCCGTGCTGCCGAAAATCGTTCCGGCGGTGCGGACGACCAGACTGTCGGGCGGAAAGTGGTTCAGCAGGTCGGCAAAAATCCCGTAGGTCCCCCCGCCGCTCAGTGGACGCATCAACACCAACGGCAAAAGGTCTGCGGGGAAGCCAACGACGCTCAGAACCGGACGGAGGCCATCGGTGAGCATCTTCAGCCCCCCGCTTCCACGAAACATCCCGATGGCCATCAACATCGACACCAGAAACGGCACGATTTTCAAGGCGACCTGGACGCCTTCCTTCGCTCCTTCGACGAATTCGGAGTAAACTTTTATCCCGCGCAATGCCGCATAGAGCGGGAAAAAAGCCAGGATCAACGGGATGGCCATGAGCGACACGGTGCCGATACTACGCAGCAGTACATGGTGTCCGGCGTCGGCGAGTCTTGCCTGGTCGGTGAAAAATCCCTCGTGAACGAACAGGACGGCGCTCAAGATGGCAACGAGCCACAGAATCGCTGGTCCGCAGGCCACCATCGGCGGCACCGCCTCCATTTCGCCTGCCGGTGTTTCCTCTGATTTGACCGGGGACTCGTCGAGGGTTTGCCCCGCTGCCGACGGCAAGGCAAAGATCGGCAGCTTTTGCAGCAGCTTCGCCGCCATAATCCCTGCTGCGCAAGCGCAAGAAGTGGCGAAGAACGCCGTTCCCACCACGGCAGTGGGCTCCTTGGCGCCCTTCGCGGCGAGCAACGCGACCACCGTCACAGGCACCAACTGAACACTGCTCGTGTTAATTGCCAGGAACGTGCACATGGCATTGGTGGCGGTGCCGGGCCTCGGATTTAGCCGTTCAAGGTGTTCCATCGCCCTGAGACCCATCGGCGTAGCGGCGTTGCCCAGACCCAGCATGTTGGCCGCGATGTTCATGACCATGGCCCCCATCGCCGGGTGTTCGGGCGGCACCTCCGGGAAAAGGCGGCGCATCACGGGTTGAAGCGCTCGCGCCAAGACGTTGACCAAACCGGACCGCTCGGCCAAACGCATGACGCCGAGCCAGATGGCCAGGGTGCCCACCAGGGGCAACACAATATCCACCACGGCGGCTTTGGCGCTGTCGATGGCTCCTTTGGTCACTTCCGGCAGGTGGCCGTTCCAGGCCCCGAGCGCGACGGAAACCAGGATGAGCGCGAGCCAGATGTGGTTGAGCATCGGAAAAGATCGCGGTGCTCAGTGAACGGGGCGAAGCGGAACGCTTCGTTCACCGGGGAACCCGGGTTCGGCGCCGAGTGGCCGCAAATCCCAACCAGGCGCAAGTGCAGCGGCGGCAGGCGCTGCGGTCATCAACTTCCGGGACATTCCACAGGCTTACAACTCCGGGCCGTGCGGGTCGAGCGAAGTTTCTGGCGACGACCACGGCGTCTCCTTGAGCAACGCGACGAACTGCTTCTGCGCCGGTGAAATCGGCCGGTGGCGGCGGTAGATTACCCCGAGCGGACGCCACATCTCGAGACGTTCCAGTTCCACCGCGACCAGGCTGCCGTTGCGAACCTCGTCGGACACGCTGGTTAGCGGGACGATGGAAACGCCGCTTTCGATTTCAACCGCCCGTTTCACCGTCTCGACGTTATCAAATTCCATTGCGTGCTCGATCCGCACGCCCTCTTCGTGCAGCCAGCGGTCAATCACCTTCCGCGTGGGCAGATCCGGCTCGAAAGAAATAAACTTTTCGCCTTCCAGCTTCGAGAGCTTGACGCTCTGGAAGTCTGCCAGCGGATGGTTGGGATGGCAGATCAGCACCAGTTTATCGCGTCGGAAATCTTCGATCACCAGTCCGGTCCGTTTGGTCGGGAACGCGACGAGCCCGAGGTCGGCGTCTCCTTCGAGCACATCGGTGTAAACCTGGGCCGAGCGCCGGTAGTCCATGATGACCTTGACCTCGGAATACTGTTCCTTGAACCGTTTGAGCAGCGGCGGCAGCTCGTGCAGGCCGATGCTGTAGATCGTGGCGATGCGCAGTTCACCCGCGACGACGTTTTGCAGTTCCCGGATCTGGTCGCCCAAATTTTCGAACGTGTGCAGGATCTCGCGGCTGGCTTGCAGAAAAGCCCGGCCTTCCTGGGTCACGGAGAAGTTTTTCTTGCCGCGCTCGATCAGGCTGACGTGGTAACGTTGCTCCAGAGCGCGGATCTGCTGACTGACCGCGCTTTGCGTGATAGAATTCAACGACGCCGCCCGTGAAAAGCTGGCCGTTTCGATGAGGTCACAAAAGACCTTGAGGGTTTCAATTTGCATCCGCTAGGCGTTCACCATAAGGAAAACTAATCCTGGCGTCAACTGTCGGAATTCTTCTAATGCACGACGCTTCCGAATCTTTATCCGCCGTCCGGGCCAAATTAGCGCAAGCGGCGTGCAAGGCAGGCCGGGACGCAGGGGAAATCGAGTTGGTTGCCGTCTCCAAAACCCATCCGCCGGACAGCATCCGAACGCTTGCCGAGGCGGGCCAGATGATCTTCGGTGAGAGCCGGTTGCAAGAGGCCCGGGCAAAAATCACTGTCCTGCCGGGGCGGTTGCGCTGGCATTTCATCGGCCACCTGCAAAAGAACAAAATCCGCGCCGCCCTCCCTCTATTCGAGCTTTTCCACGGCGTGGATTCGTTGGAGACCGCGCGCCAATTTCATCGCATCGCCGAAGAAGACGGCCTCCGGCCGCAGGTTCTCTTGGAAGTAAACGTCGCCGGAGAATCGACCAAACACGGCTTTTCGCCGGACGCGATCCGGACTCAAATCGATGAAATCGTTGCCTTGGATCGTCTGGATATCATCGGTCTCATGGGAATGGCACCGTTTCATCCCGAGCCGGAACATTCCCGCCCTTACTTCCGCCAATTACGCGAGTTGCGTGACCGCCTGGAAGCGGACGCGGGCGTTGGCCTGCCGCAGCTTTCGATGGGGATGAGTGGCGACTACCCGGTCGCCATTGAGGAAGGAGCGACCATCGTGCGGGTCGGCACCGCGATTTTCGGCGAACGCTCGGGGAAGCAGTGGTCGCCGACCTCGGGCGACGATTAGAGCGCATCCCGTTTGGGTAGACCTCCGGCAACCGTCCGCAGATTGCGCAGATTTTCGCAGATGACCAGCCGAGGGACCACTCGGGTTGCTTTCCTCCCTCTCTTCTGCGGAAATCTGCGCAAGCTGCGGACGGTTTCCGATTTTTGCGGGAAGTCTAGTGGTGCTCCTCAACTCTGTCATCCTGAGCGATTGTAACCAGCCGAAGGACCTTCCACCGTTGGAGGCCCCGAGGTCCAATCCGCTCGAAGATGCGTTAACAGCCACCGGTACCTACTCTGCCCGGTTGGCCTAGCGTCGAGCGGCCGCGTTGGAAGGTCCTTCGGCTCGTTACACTCGCTCAGGATGACAGATTAGGAAGGAAACGCGCGGCACGGCAAAAACCGATCAAAAAAGGGGAAATTGCTCGGCATGGTAAAGTGCATCACAGGTAGCCCGGCTGACGGGCGAGAAACTTCCCCCGCCCCGGAGTCCCGACGAACTGCCCGTCTTCCACCACCACCTCGCCCCGCACCGTCACCGCGCTGGGTCGTCCCTGCACGGGCCAGCCTTCAAACGCGCTATAGTCCAAATTCATCGCCTGCGTCTTCGCCGAGATCGTGCCGCGATAGTGCGGGTCGTACACGACGAGGTCCGCGTCGGCCCCGGGCTGGATCGTCCCCTTGCACGGGAAGAGCCCGAACGTCTTCGCCGCGTTCGTGCTGGCGATGCTGACGAAGGTATGGAGATCAATGCGCCCGGTCTGCACGCCGTGGGTGAACAGCAGGTTAATCCGGTCTTCCAGCGCGGGAATGCCGTTGGGAATCTTCGTGAAATCATCCCGCCCCATCGTTTTCTGCGCCTCGAAATCAAACGGCGCGTGGTCGGTGGCGACCGTGTCGATCAACCCCGCGCGCAGCCCGTTCCAGAGCACGGCCTGATTGCGCTTGTCGCGCAGCGGCGGCGACATCACGTACTTCGCTCCCTCGAAATTCCCGCGCTCCGCGTCGCTCGCATCCAACACCAGATATTGGATCAACGTTTCCACTCGGACATTCACGCCGCGCAACTTCGCCGCCAGTGCTTCGGCCAGCGCTTCCTCGCAGCTCAGATGGACGATGTACACCGGCGCACCGGTGAGCTGGGCAAATGTCATCAGGTGATGCACGCCTTCCGCCTCGACGAGCGGCGGACGGCTCTCGTAATGCCCTTCCGGGCCGCGCACCCCGGCGGCGAGCAACTCTTTCTGCCGTTCCGCGACGAGCGTCTCGTTCTCGCAGTGTGCCGCCACGATCACCCCGAGTTCGTGCGCCAGCTTCAAGGTCTGGTACAACTCGCCGTCGTCGATCCCGAACGCGCCTTTGTACGCCAGGAAGATCTTGAACGACGCGACTCCCGCCGCCACGATCTCGCGCAACTGCGCCGCGCTGGCGGCGTCGAACCGCGTGACCGCCATGTGAAACGAATAATCACAGGCCGATTTCCCCGCGCTCTGTTCGGTCCAGATGCGGAAGCCTTCCGCCGGTTCCGTGTCCCGCGCCGGACAACACATATCGAAAATGGTGGTGGTGCCGCCGATCAACGCCGCCCGGCTGGCAGTTTCGTATGTGTCCTTGGAAAAAGTGCCCATGAAGGGCAGGTAAATGTGGGTGTGCGGATCGATGAACCCCGGGAACACATACTTGCCCGCCGCGTCGATCACGCGCGTCTCCGGCGGCGCGGAAACGCCCGACGCGATCCGGGTGATGGTTTCGCCTTCGCAATAAATATCCGCGAAGTAGCGTTCGCTGGCGGTGACGATTTCTCCGTTTTTGATGAGCAGGGCCATGACGTGCGGTGGTGTGGCGGTGAAAGGATTTACACGCCGCCGCCCATCTAAGCCCGCGCGCGCGCCGAGCGGAAGATTTTCCTGCGCGCCCGAGCCGATTTGCGGCGGAAAGACCGCTTTTTCCTTGGCAACGCCGCCCCCTCCCCTTGCGCTTGGACGACGGCGCGGTACTGTGGCCCGGCTCTCTTTCGAACACGTGATCCAGGACACGATCAAACAGCGGCTGCGTGCTTCCTTACTGGTCGGTGCCACCTCGAAAACCGTGCTCGACACGGCGGCCGATCTCGCCGGTGAACTCACGGAAGACGGCGCCTGGGAAGACCTCGATGCCGCGGGCGATCCCGCCCCCGGGCTCTCGCGCTACGGGCATCTCCACCGCACGCTGCTCCTGGCGAAGGCTCGCCCCCTTGCCCCCAGCGAACTTGGCGGCCCCACGCGGCGCGCGCTGGACTGGTGGTTGTCGCAGGACCTGCGCAGCGCGGATTGGCGGAGGGACCAGATCGCCGTCCCCCGCCTGGTAGGTGAAATCGCGCTGCTGTGCGACGACGATCTGTCCCTCGGGGCCTGGGGAAAGGTGCTGGAGATCCTGGCCCGCTGCCGCTGGGCCGATTGGGTCAAGGGTGAGGGCTGGGTGGAATGGACCGGCGACGGCCTGTTGGGGGTGGCTTACAACATCATCCTGCGCGCTTGCCTGGAGGGTTCCGCGTCGTTGTGCGACACGGCCTTTCGGCGCGTCTTCCGCAGCGTCCGCTGGACCCACTTCACCGGCCCCGACGCCCGCCCTCTGCGGGCCGAACCACCGCCGGACGGCTTGCAGCGCGGCAGCCTGTTTCTCGCGCAGGACTATGCGCGCTTGATCGCGTTGGCTTACGGCACGCCGTGGCAGGCGCCGACCGAAAGCGTGAAGTCCTTCGTCACGTACCTGCTCGATTTCCAGCAGTGGACCATGCGGCAAAGCATCTCGGCGACGCTGTTGACGGACTCCGTTCCCTCGCCGGACCACCCCGATCCGCGAGCCTTGGCGGAGAGCATCACGCAACTGGCCCAGCTCGGCAACCCTCCCCGCCGCGGCGAACTGGCCGCGCTGGCCGAGCGTTTGCACGGCCGGGGGACGCCGCTCTCGGGCCATCGGTACGTCTGGCGCTCGCAGTTTGCCGTGCACCAACGCCCGGCGTTTTACGCGTCGTTGCGGCTGGCCGGTAACATCGAGGCCCACCGGGAGGTGGCGCCCATCGCTTCACCGCCGGCGGGCGGCACGCTCTATTTTCTGCGTCACGGGCTGGAGTACGCCGGAATGGCGCACCGGTGGAATCTGCGTCTGCTGCCGGGTCTGACGGCGATTCAAAAAACCGGCTCGTTCCCCACCGCCGATCGTTCGTCGGGGGAATTCCGCCGACTGGTGGGCGGCGTCAGCGAGGGCGACTGCGGGATCGCGGCGCTGGAATTAACGGACGAAGGTCTGCACGGCAAGAAAGCGTGGTTCTTTTTCGAGGATGCGGTGGTCGGCCTCGACGCCGGACTCCACGGGCCGGCGGTGAGCCAGCCGGTGTTCACTTCGGTTAATCAATGCCGCCTCTACGGCCCCGTGCAAGCCGAGGACGCGTCGGGCCGCCGGGTCACCCTTGCCCCGGACGAGGCCCACGATCTGACCGCCGTCCGCCAGGTGGAACACGACGGATTTCTGTACTATTTTCCCGGGTCGTTGCGGGTCGCCGCGCGGCTCGAAGCGAGCCCGGGCGACGAAGGGCCGGAGTCCGCTGGCTCGAAAGGAATTCTCAGTCTCTGGATCGATCACGGACTCAAACCCGCCGGGGCAGCCTCGGCTTACCTGGTGGTCCCTTCCGATGCCAAGCTGCCCGGGAATTCCGGGGCGTTGAAGATGGTCTCCGAGATTCAGATCCTCGCGAACAGCTCGGCGGTCCAGGCCGTGCGGCACCGGAACCTGGGCCTGCTTGGGGTGGTGTTCTGGGAACCGGGCGTCGTCTCGCTGCCGGACGGTGGGCGGGTGGCCGCGAACCGCGCTTGCCTGTTGCTGATCCGCGACGGCGCGACCGGCCACCCGACGCTCAGCGTTTCCAATCCGGCCCGGCAGCCGGCCACGGTTCACGTGGAATACGGCGGACGATGCCTCGCCTTCGATTTACCGGGCGGCGACGAAGCGGGCCGCAGCGTCAGCCGCCAGCTATAAATCCTGGCGGCCACTCGACCACCCGAAGCTCAAAGCATCGGGGTCTTGGTGAGTTGATCGCGCGCCATTTTCCCGATGATCGGGATTTCCCACGTCTGGCCCGAGAACGCTTTCACGACCGAAACGAGCCACACGGCCAGCATTGCCAAGTCAATCACGATAGTAACCAACCACCAAAGCCAACCGATCAAGGGGATGCGGAACAGCACGAACCCGACGATGGAAAACACGATTGAGAGGACGATCATGGCACCGCCGAAAAAGATGGATTGCATCGCCCAAAAGCGGACAAACTGATTCTTTTTTTCGAGGATGATGAAGATGACTCCGCCGATGATCGTGAGCACGGCGCACAGCCCCGCCGCCACGTTCGGAGCCAGGCCGGTGCTTGTGGTTTGGGCCAGGTCCGTCGTCAACGGCGAAACCGGACCGCTGGCGGGCGGAACCGGGGTGGGATCAGAATCGGGCGGCAGGACGGGATCGCTGGACATATCGATGGTTGGCTCGTAACAAGTTTTCTGCCCGGGTTTTAACAAATATCCCGGATAAGTCAAGCTGTCCGCCCGCTTTTTGAACTTTCCACCATGATGATGCCGATCCTGGAAGTTGCTTCCAAAACGGGGTCCTACCCGGTCTATCTGGGTCAGGGACTAATAGCAAATGCTGGCCGGATTCTTCGGCAGCAGCCATTTACCTCTGGCAAATCCACGTGCGCAATCATCTCCGACGAAACCGTTGCCTCGCTTTACGCGGAGCCCTTGTTGGAAAGCCTGCGCGCGGAGAAGTTCGCCCCCGTTCTGATCACCGTCCCGGCGGGCGAGAACTCCAAGTCGTTGGCGGAGGTCGGCCGCATTGCCGACCGCCTGGCTGAGGCGGGCCTGGATCGTCATTCGTTGATCGTGGCGCTCGGCGGCGGCGTGGTCGGTGATCTCGCGGGCTTCGTGGCGGCCATTTATTACCGGGGCCTTCCCTCCGTGCAGGTGCCTACCACGGTGGTGGCGCAGGTGGATAGCTCCGTGGGTGGCAAGACGGGGGTGAATCTCGCCAGGGGGAAAAACCTGCTCGGTGCCTTCCACCCGCCGGCCCTGGTGCTCGCCGACGTGGACACCCTTGCCACCCTCCCGGAACGCGAGTTCAACGAAGGCGTTGCCGAAGCCATCAAGCACGCGGTCATCCGCGACGGCAGGTTGCTCGCAAACCTGATGGTTTTCGACCGGCGCAACGCGGCGCAGCTCACCGCGCTCGTCCGCCGCAATCTGGAGATCAAGGCTGAGATCGTGGCCCGCGACGAGTTTGAATCGAGCGGCGAACGCGCCCTGTTGAACTTCGGCCACACCATCGGGCACGGCATCGAGCAAGCCGCCGGCTACGGACGCCTGCTCCA
>CAHJWO010000124.1 GCA_903642295.1 PVC group bacterium
TTGCGCCCGACCGATTCGAGCGCCGGAGAGAAATTTGCGTGGAAGATTTGGAAATCATCCAGAAGCTATGGCGCGGTGAAGCGGTGCCCATGTCAGCCGGTGCGGGAAGCGATTTTGATGTACGGCTTTTCCCGCTGCCCGTGCAGAAATCGCTGCCTGTATGGCTCACGTGCATTCACGAAGAATCGTTTGTTCGTGCGGGCGTTCTCGGCACCGGGGTGCTCGGCTATTTGATGAATCAAAGCGTGGACGACCTCGCCACGAAAATTGTCAGGTACCGCGAGGCTTATGCGGCGGCGGGTCACGATCCCGCGCGGGCGCATGTTACTATTCTGATGCATACTTTTCTCGGGGAGGACGTTCGTGCTGCCCAAGAACGATCTCGCGCCCCTTTGCGTGAGTATCTCCGGTCGTACCTCGATAATAGTCAGAGGCGCTTTGAGAGCCAAGATGGTTCTGTTTCCATGGAGCAGGACGATCTTGAATACCTTCTCGACCGATCATTTGAAGATTACGTTGCCGGCAAAGCGCTCATTGGTACGCCAGACTCGTGCGCGGTTATCGTGGATCGACTACGCGGAATTGGCGTCGATGAGATCGGCTGCTTCATCGACTTTGGAGTCGATCCTCAAGTCGTGCTCGAGAGCCTGCCCAAACTAAACGAGCTACGCGAGCGTTACGCGTCTCCCAAGGTCAGTCCGCCGCCGGCGTCATGGACGCCTGCAACGTCTGGTGGTCAGGATCAAAGCGGAAAAGCGTTTCAATTTCCCCTCGGGGAATCGCAGACCGGTTTGTGGATTCTCGGCCAGGCCGATCCTTCCGCTCTACGTGCTTATCACGAGTCTACCACAATTGAACTGCGTGGGTCATTTCATTTGGATGCACTCCGCCGCGCGCTACAGGCGACAGTTGACCGACACGAAGCTTTGCGGGCGACGATCTCTGAGGATGGCGAGAGCCAGACGGTTCATCCACAGATAATCGTGAATCTACCCTTGCTCGATTTATCAGGGATGCCGTCGGATGAGCAGTTTGTGCGAACTGGCGAGGCCTTCCGAGAGGCGGAAAATATTTCCTTCGACTTCGTACACGGACCGGTGCTGCAGAGCTCACTCATTCGTTTGGCTGCGGATCATCATCTGCTCGCTCTGACCTTCCACCATCTGTTGGGCAATGGCCCGTCATACTGGGCATTTCTGGAGGATTTTACTGCTCTGTTAGGTGCGGAATGCTCCAGCATTTCCGCGTCGCTGCCACCTGCGCTGCAGCTTTCGGATTATCTGCGCTGGCGCAAGGAGCAGGCTGCGATCAACGCAGTCGGTGACGAAGAATTCTGGCGGGCGCAATTTGCGGATGGATTGCCCACTCTGGAGTTACCCGCCGATCACGTACGTCCCACGCGTCGGTCTCATCGGGGCGCACGTCAAACACTAATCATCCCACGGGATCTGACCGCTGGTCTGCGCAAAACGGCTGCATCCAAGCGCGGCTCGCTGTTTATGATTTTGCTCGCCGCATTCGAGACCCTGCTGCATCGACTCAGCGGACAGAGCGATTTGGTGGTCGGCACATCCTACGAAGGCGATGCCCGCGGAATGCCGGGAGGCGACCGCCTTTTCGCTAATACAACGAACGTCATGCCATTGCGCAGCCGCGTGGAAAAGACGACCCGTTTCTCTGATCTGCTCGCCGCTACCAAGGACCGCGTGTTCGAGGTGAACGAACACCAAAATTACTTTTTCGGTCGTCTCCTTAAAACATTGCATCTGCCGCACGATATTAGTCGGCCGCCCGTATTCTCCGTGTTTTTCAATTACGAAAGCGGGAAGTTCAGGCGTGAGATTGCAGCAGGCCTGACGGCTGAACTGATTACCGACGATACCGTCCCGTACCGTAGCCCCCGGGACACCGCGATGTTCGAGTTGTATCTCAACGTTGCAGAAAAGGACGGTGAACTCCTTTGCGAGATCGACCATTCCACCGACCTGTATGAAGCGGCCACCGTTGCCCGGTGGCTGGGTCACTACCGGACGCTGTTGGAGAGTGTTGTCGCCGATCCAGAAGCAAACATTTGGTCGCTCGCGCTGCTCGATGAAGCGGAACGCGCCACGATCCTTCGCGCGTGGAATGCGACGGTAAAGAATTACCCACCGGAGGACACTACTCTTCACGCTCTGATCGAATCGCAATCCCGGCGCACACCCGACGCGACGGCGCTCGTCTTCGAGGATGAAACCATCAGTTATCGAAGGTTGGACCGTCGTGCCAACAGGCTGGCAAACCATCTCGTGAGCCAGGGCGTCAGCGTGGGTTCACGCGTCGGAGTTTGCATGGAACGGTCCGTCGAAATGGTTGTGGCGCTCCTGAGCGTTTTGAAGGCAGGTGCGGCTTATGTGCCGCTCGATCCCGATTACCCCGCCGAACGGCTTGGCTTCATGCTATCGGATGCACAAGTGCCGGTTCTTCTCACGCAGTCTCACTTGTTAGCCAAGCTTCCACCGCACACCGCTCGCGTGTTCTGCCTGGACGCGGATCGCGCGACGATCAGCCAGGCGAGCCCCGAACGGCCGGAGGCTAACGTTCGCCCGGATGATCTGGCCTATGTCATCTACACGAGTGGGTCAACGGGCCAGCCCAAGGGGGCGATGAATACGCATCGTGGCATCTGCAACCGCCTGCTTTGGATGCAGGACGTTTATCGGCTGACGGCAGAGGATCGAGTTCTGCAGAAAACGCCATTTTCGTTCGACGTGTCGGTCTGGGAATTTTTCTGGCCATTGCTGAGCGGGGCGACCCTCGTGATTGCCCGTCCGCGTGTTCATGGCGATAGCGCGTATCTGGCCGACCTCATCGGCAAGCAAGCGGTGACAACCGTCCACTTCGTTCCACCCATGCTAGGCGCTTTTCTGGACGAAATGGACCTGCCTCGCAGGTGTCCTGCGCTCCGCCAGGTCATTTGCAGCGGCGAGGCGTTGTCATACGCCTTACAGGAACGTTTCTTTGCCACGTTCTCCGGGGATGTACCAACGCTGAACAATCTCTACGGTCCGACGGAGGCCGCCGTGGATGTGACATTTTGGGAATGTCGGCGGGAGGATCATGAATCCAACGTTCCCATTGGGCGTCCGATTGCCAACACGCAAATCTACCTATTGGATTCGTACGGCGAACCGGTACCAATCGGGGTTGCTGGTGAGCTGCACATCGGTGGGGTAGGAGTGGCGCGTGGGTATCTGCACCGGCCCGAACTCACCCACGAACGCTTTATTCCTGATCCGTTCAGCAAGGACCCCTCGGCTCGCCTCTACAAATCGGGCGATCTTGCCCGCTGGCGGGCAGACGGTACGATTCTCTACCTGGGCCGGATGGATGATCAGGTAAAATTGCGGGGCTTCCGCATCGAACTCGGCGAGATCGAAGCCGTATTGAATGCACATCCTGACGTGGGAGAAAGCGTCGTGCTGCTGCGCGAAGACTCCCCCGGCGACCGCCGTCTTGCCGCTTACATTGTCCCAGCCAACGCACCGGGTTCTTCCGGCAACGACGCATGGCAAGACGAATGGGAGGCCATGCACCAGGAAGGAATCATCGCGGCCACTGCCGCCGGCGACGGACAGTCGCCCATCGCCGCGTTGCTGGAAGGGATGCACGCGCAGAACCTCCGCGATCAGGAGCGTGAATGTATTGATCAGACCCTGGCCCGCATCCGCGGCCTTCATCCTTCACGGGTGTTGGAAATTGGCGTGGGTACGGGTGATTTCGCCCTCGCCCTGGTGGACGAGTGCGTCCGTTATGTCGCCACCGATTATGCACCCACGGCCGTCGATTATCTGCGCAACCGCGCGCCCGCCAAACTCGAACTCCGTTGTCAGGCTGCCGACGACTTCAAAGGCATCTCGCAGGGTGAATTTGACACGGTGATCATCCATTCCGTCAGCCAATACCTACCCGACGCCGAGTATATGCGTCGCGTGCTCATGGGGGCGGTGCGAGCCGTGTCTCCGGGTGGCTGTATCTACGTCGGCGATGTCCAGAGTTACGCCCTGCTGGAAGCTTTTCAGTGCGGCAACCAGGGACGGCTAGGAGCGGACGATTTGTCTGTTCACGATCTTGGTCAACGCATTCGCTGGCACCTGAGCCGCGAGATGGAGTTGGTGATCGACCCCGGTTTTTTCCACGTTTTTCAGGCGCAAACTTCTGCGGTCAGTGCGGTGGAGGTGCAACTCCGGCGGGGCCACGAACCGATCGAAATGACGAAGTTTCACTATGATGTATTTCTACATGTCGGCGGAACGCCGCCGCTGTTGAACGTAGCAACCTGGTTGAATTGGCAAGCTGACGGTTTGAACCTGACCCAATTGCGGACGATGTTGGAAAACGGCGGCCCGGAAACGCTTGGAATCCGCGGGATTCCCACTCGCCGCGTGTTGTACGAGACCACGATGCTTGCACTCGTTGCCTCCGGGGCGGCGGCCACGGTAGGCGAGCTGCGAAAAGCCGCTAGCGAGCGATTTGCTAGTGATAGCGGCGTCGATCCCGAAGACCTTTGGGCATTGGGCGAATCGCTTGGTTACCATGTTGCAGTCAACTGGTCGGCGGAAAAAGCGGGGGCGGACGGTTGTTGCGATGTCGTTTTCCATCGTCAGCCCGGCATTCCGTTGTTTCCGAGGTCCACCCTTTTACACGCCCAATCTCCGGAACCATTTACGAACCAACCCTGGCGAGAGCCGGCGGCTTCGGCAGCAAGAAACGCCGATGCCCCAGACAGTGCCCTGGATGTCGCGTCTTTGCGGGAATTTTGCCGAAGCCGCTTGCCTGAATATATGGTGCCCGCAGCGTTTGTGCCATTGGCCGCCTTGCCACTGACCCCCAACGGCAAGGTGGACCGACGTTCGCTACCCAAGCCGGACTTTGCGCCTCCCCGCGAAAACAGCGTCGAAGCCGACGATGTCGCCACACCGCTGGAAAAACACTTGGCAACACTGTGGTCCGAAATCCTTGGGCTTTCACGCATTGGGAAAGAGGACAACTTTTTCGAGAGCGGCGGCGATTCGCTCCTTGGATTGCGCATGGCCAATCGGCTGCGCAAGTCGTTGGGCGAAAGCATTTCTCTCGTGGCCGTCTTTGAAGCTCCAACGGTCGGTTCGCTGGCCCGGTTCCTGGCGACTAACCACCCGGCGGGCGTGGCGAGGTTGACCGGATCGAGTCCCGCCACGGAGAATGCGTCGGCTTCGGTCAGCGCTTCTTCCGTCGCCGGTGCGTTGCCCGGCATCGCTCCGGTCTCGCGCACGGGGCGAAGCGTGCGCCGTTCATCACTGATCGGGGATTGAGAATTGCCTGAAAACCCGGTTTCAAACGTGGGCGCTTTGCGAAGGAGCAGTTTAGCAAGCTTGGTCCAAGCGCCATCGGATAAATTTCCAGTATGGCGGTGCCCGGAGGTCTCCATCCACCCGACCGGAAAGTAGGGCTCCAAGAAATTTCTCGCTCACGCTGCGACGAGCATGTAAAATGCGCATTCGTGGGTCCGTCTCCTGCTGTTGGATGTTTAGGAAAAGCAATCAACGGGGTATGATCTCAACCTTTCTCGAAGCATCTTCTGCCCCATCCAGGCCAGCGTTGAGAACCGGCGTGTTGGACAACTCGCGGGTTTATCCCTCACCTGCCCTCGCAAACGAGGCGGTCCCCGCCATCGACGACGAAGAAGTTTTCGTTTTCCCGGCCACCGCTGCACAACGACGATTTTGGCTGCTCGATCAACTCGTCCCCGGTGGGAATCCCGCGTTGAACATCCCGCTGGCGGTTCGCCTATGCGGCGAATTGGATGTGCGCGCCTTGGAACGCGCTATCAACGAGATCATCCGCCGTCACGAAGCTTTACGCACCACTTTCTTGTGTGAAAAAGGGCGCTTGCTCCAGGTCATCTCGCCGGATCGCACGATGACCCTGCCACTGGTGGAAATCGCTGATTTTCCACCCCATGAACGTGCCCGCGTCCCCGCGCACCTCATGGCCGAGGAAGCGCGGCAGCCGTTCGATCTCGCCTCCGGTCCGCTGCTGCGCGCTCGCTTGGTGCGCGTCACCCCGCGTGAACATTTGCTCCTGTTTCCGACTCACCACATCGTCGCCGACGGTTGGAGCAACGGCATCTTCGTGCGCGAACTCGGCGCGCTGTACACGGCGTATGTTCAGCAAAAGCCATCGCCGCTGCCGGATTTGGCCATCCAGTTTGCCGATTTTTCTCAGTGGCAAAGCGGCCTGTTGGATTCCGGTGGCTTCGAGGCTCAGCTTGATTATTGGCGCACCAAACTTGCCGGGGAACTTCCGGTCCTCGATTTACCGATTGACCATCCACGCCGACCGTGGCGGGGCCAGGCCGCACGGGCGGAGATTCGGGAGCGTCGCCTCTCCGTTGCGCTGACCGCCACGTTGAAATCCCTCGCCGTGCGGGAGGGAGGCAGCCCTTTCATGGTTTTCCTGGCCGTGTTCGCTGGGCTGCTCAACCGTTATTCCGAGGGACAGGAAGACTTGCTGGTTGCCACCAGTACGGCGAACCGTCAACGGCTGGAAATCGAAGGATTGATCGGCCTGTTCGTCAACCCGCTCCTCTTGCGGCTGGACCTTGCCGGCGGAATCACGTTTCGCCAGTTACTCGCGCGGGTGCGCCGGGTGGTACTCGAAGCGTTCGAAAACGCGGACGCCCCGTTTGAGAAACTGGTGGAGGAACTGCAGCCGCGCCGCCTGCAGGTCAATTTTCTGTATCAACAGGATTTTGTACAGGACGACCGCTGGCCCGGGATCGAAGTCTGGCCCGAAAACGCGGGGAGTGGCGGCGCGGTGTATGAGTGGAACGTCATCGTCCTGGAGGATGCGGCGGGTGTGCGGCTGCACTGCGAATACAACGCGGAGCTTTTCGACGCGGCGACGGTCGAACGGATGCTGGGCGACTACGAGGGGATGCTCGCGGCGGTGGTGGCGGAAGATGGGCTGGAGCTGCCGATTTTTGGCTTGCCGCTGGCGTCCGCACCCGCGCCAGCTCCAGAGCAATCGACGCTCCATGCCGAAACCTGGCGGTTGCCGGATGAGACCCTGGCGTGGATGGGTGACCACCTTGCCCCTGCTACCCCGGCCAACCCGTCTTGCCGCCAGAGTCTGCCCGGCCATTGTCTTGGCGTGCTGAACCGTCAGTTTCAAGCGGTTCCGCCCGGGGTGCCGGGTGCCCTTTGTGTGTTGACTGGCGATCCGGCGATGCCTCCGCTGCAAACAGGCGACGTGGCCGTCCGAAGGATGGACGGCTCGATTCAGTGGATCGGCCCATCCGGCTCCGGTCGCAAGATCAACGGTCTGCGCGTTGATTGCCGCCGGATTGAAGCCGCGCTTTGCGCGCATCCGCACGTTCGACGGGCGGCGGTGCTTTGGCATGACAATGACCAGAGCGAACCGCTTCTGACCGCCTACTACGAGGGCGACGGTGCCCCCGACGCTTTGGTCAGTGCCGGGCAAATCCGTGCATTTCTCCAGGAATCCCTGCCGGAAGAGTGGATTCCTGCCGCCTACGTCTTGCTCGATCATTTCCCGCTGACCATCGACGGTCGCCTCCAGGAAACGGCGCTTCCCGCACCCGTCTCCCGTCCGGTCTGGAACTCGGCGGACGCGCACCAGACGCCGTATCTGGCTCTGCACCACCAGATTATCGAAATCTGGCGCGAAATTCTCCATGTTCGCTCCGTCGGCATCCGCGATGATTTTTTCGTTCTCGGCGGCAATTCCCTCCTGGCAATGCGGATGCTTTACCGGTTGGAACAAACCTGCGGCAAGGTTCTGCTCCCGGCCACGCTCTTTCGCTCCGCGACGGTTGAGCATTTGGCCGACGAAATCCTGAAACATGACGGGGAGATCGGCACCCGCGAGATCGTTCCCCTGCGGACGACCGGCGGGAAAACCCCGATTTTCTACCTCCACGGCGATATCTCAGGCGGGGGTTTCTACTGCGTCAAGCTTTCGCGCGACCTGGGATCGGAGCAGCCATTTTACGCCTTGCCGCCGGTCGAGGTGGACGACCCATTGGAGGATCGTCCGACCATCGAGGGAATGGCCGCGGCGCACGTGGCGACCATC
The DNA here is from genome assembly GCA_903642295.1 of PVC group bacterium. Taxonomy (GTDB): domain Bacteria; phylum Verrucomicrobiota; class Verrucomicrobiia; order Chthoniobacterales; family SZAS-18; genus CAHJWO01. The sequence goes on from CAHJWO010000124.1 coordinate 8,116, forward strand.
CGCGCTGCCCGTCCGCATGGACCTTACATCATCGGAGGTTTTTGCCTCGGCGGAGTGATTGCCTACGAGGTGGCCCGCCTCCTCGAAAGTCAGGGGGAGACGGTGGAACATCTGCTGGTGATAGATGCCGGTCCGCAGGATCGTCGCTTGGCGATGCTGCGCCGGGGGTTGGAGCGGGTGGGTCGCTGGCGTGGATTGGATCGAAATCGTCAGCTTTATCTTTTTTGTCGTTTGTATTATTTGCTGGCTCGTTGGGATCGTTTCCGACGCCTGGGTCTCCGTGCTCAGTTTTCAGCTCTTTTTCGGCGTTTCCGTAAATGGATGCGACGAGACGCGCCGGTGGCCACCGATCCACTGGCCAGCGTGCAAGAGGAAGCGCCGACCGCCTGGTTTGACGCCCGTTTGGACGTTCCGCTGGTGTTCCTTTGGGCTTTGGGTGGCTACCGGGCAGGGCCTTATGCGGGAGCGACGACGTTACTTTTGTCGAGCGACCTGATCCGTGGGGCGGAAGGCGGCAACCCGGCACCGGCGTGGCGTCGTTACGTTCGGAAACTGGAGGTGATGGAACTCGCGGGGGATCATCTCGCGTGCATTACCGAACACGTCAGCGGTCTGGCGGCAACGATCCGCCGGACTCTAGGCGGTTTGCACAACCCATGAATGCGCGTCAGAACCCGTGATACCGCCCGTCTTTCCCCTGCCGGGCGAAATTCTTCCGCACCGTCCTCCGATGCTCCTGCTGCGTTCGGTGCTCTCGCACGACGCGGGGCAAACCTGTTGTGAAGGCTGGCTCGACGCAGGGTTCGCGCGTTCCTGCGGCGGGGAGGTTTCGGCGGCTTTCGGATTGGAACTCATCGCGCAATCTGCGGCGGTTCACCACAACCTGCGCCAGCGAGCGACGGGCCATGAACCGGTGGCGGCATCGCGCGGATTGTTGCTTGGCAGCCGACGGTTGGACTTGCGCAGCCGCGTCCTTCCGGTCAGTGAAGCGTTGCGCGTCACTGTGTTCGACCACGGTCAGGGCCCCGGCGCCGGTGGGATGATCCGGTTCGAAGGCCGGGTGGAAGACAGCACCGGCAACCCGCTTGTCGCCGGTGATGCCACGGTGCTCGAATGGCGACCTGACGAGCACCGTGCGTGATGCAAGCCCGAGATTGGCGAGCGTGCTGCTCGGATGCGGTGTGAATCAGTTCGCTTCGTATGATCCCTGGGGCGTACCACCTGCCGTGACCATCTGATCCGGGCGGCTCGATTCATGGCACCCCGCAGACTTCGCTGAGCGCAAACGAGGGTGAGGATTTTTCGGTCCGGCGACGCCTGCAAATTCTGTCCCTTCCCCGACACTTCTGGTAGAGAAATCCACGTTGGGCACGATGGCATGTAGCCGCTGGACCCGGCACACGAGCAAAAACATCCAGTAACGCCAGCGCACCTTCCAGGGTGGGTCGGAATGACCCGCTACCAAGGCGTTGATCGCCGGGGCTATTCGCAACGGGGCGTTTCGTTCCATAAAGACCGAGAAGCTGCGATTGTCATAGAAAGCCAGCACCATTCGCTCCAACGTGCCGACGTTTGCGCCCAGGCGTCGGGTGTACCGCCTTTGCGCCCAAAAACCCAGGGCGCGTCCTGCCTTGGACGCCGCCGTGATTTCCGCCGCCGCGAATTTCGCCGACAGTAGGGCCAGGAAAACCCCCGTCGAAAACATAGGATCGAGGAAACACGCCGCGTCGCCAACGAGCAACATCCGGGGAGCCGCGAAGGCCCGCGCGCGATAGTTGTAGTCCGCCGTGACGTGGTATTTACCCTCCGGCACCGCGTCCGCCAGCAACGTGCTCAGCTTGGCTGACTCGCCCACGATCTTCCAAAAAAGCGCTTCCGGCTTGAGCTTTGCCGCGCGCATGGTCTCCGTCCTCACGATCACGCCCACGGAGGCGCGCTCGCCACTCAACGGGATGAACCATGCCCAACCGTCCGCGTTGCGGATGATGACGATGTTCCCCCCCGCCTTGCCCGGCGGGCGAGGCACGTGGCCAAAATGCGCATAGATCGCCACCCGTTTGGCCAGCGCCGGATTGACCGCCGCCGTCTTGATCGGTTTCGTGAAAAGGGTATCCCGTCCGCTGGCATCGACCAGAAACGCGCCAGTGGCCCGTTGGGGCGTGCCGCCCTCGGTGCCGGGTAGGAGCGTCACCTCATAGCCCGCCTTTCCCAGCGCTTTCACGGCGGTCACCTTCGTTTCCTGACGAACCTCACAACCCAGTTCGGCCGCGTGTTCCAGCAGAATCTGGTCGAACGGTGCGCGCTCGGCTTGAAACGTGTAATCCAGGCCGGGAATCAATCCTTTGGCGAACTCGACGTGTTTGGGCAGCACGCTTTTGTTGCTGACGTGGAACTCCGCCCCGTGTTTACGCACGAATCCGGCGCGCTCGACTTTCTCCCATACGCCTGTCTCGCGCAGGATGGCGTTGGAAACGGGCATGACTGACTCCCCGATGTGAAACCGCGGAAACCGTTCCTTCTCGACGATCAGTACGCGCAAACCTTCGCGCGCCAGGTACGCACCTGCGGTGCTGCCGGCGGGTCCGCCGCCGATGATGATGGCGTCGTAATCGTGTGTGTGCATGGCTTGGGGATGCGCCGGTCAGTGATGGACAAATTTCGGAACGATTCGGACGAAGCTTAGCAAGCTTTTCAAGACGTTGCATTATCCCCGACGGTGGCACGAATGAAAAGGAGATTTTGCCTGACGAACCTGCTGTAGAGAATCCCTTTACAACGAAGTTTGGCAAGGATTTTGATCCAATCGGGTCGCGTGAGCATCCCCGAAACGATCCTCTGCCGCTGGCTCCGTCCGCAGTTTTCCACCGCCGCTGCACGGTAACGCAGCGAATCCTACGGCATGACTTCTTCCCCGGCCCCCCGCGAACTCCCCGCCGATCCGTCCGCGGCTTCTCCGCTCCATACCCGCCGCGCTGCCCTTCGACAAGGTGCCGCCGCTCTCGCCGGACTCGGTCTCTCTGCGACCATCGCGCCCGCTGCGTCCGCCGAAGAAGCGGTGCTCGACGACAAACCGGGCCGCCTCAAGGGCAAGGTTGCCGTCGTCACGGGCGCGGCGCGCGGTATCGGCCGTGCCATCGCGGTGGCGTTTGCCAGGGAGGGGGCCGACGTGATGGGCATCGACATCGCGGGCTCGGCATCCAGCATCACCGCCTACCCGGCGGCCACGATGGATGAACTGGAGGAAACCGGCAAACTCGTCAAAGGCCACGGGCGCCGTTTTATCGCCGTCAAAGCCGACATCCGTGATCTCGACGCTCTCAAAAAAGCCGCCGCTCAGGTCACGGAAAAGTTCTCCCGGCTCGATATCATCGTGGCCAACGCGGGCATCCAGGGATTCAAGCCGTTGCTCGAAATGGAAGATAAGCATTGGCACGACATCATCGACGTGAACCTCACGGGTGCGGCCAACACCCTCCGGGCGTTCGCGCCGTTGCTCGTGGAAGGAAAATCGGGCGGGCGGATCATCCTGACCAGCAGCACCCAGGGCCGTCACGGCAGCAAGAACGCCTCTGCCTATGCCGCCTCCAAGTGGGGTATCTACGGGCTGATGAAGAGCGCCGCCCTGGAACTCGGCGAGCACAAAATCACCGTCAATGCGCTGGTGCCCGGCCTGATCGACACCGCTATGACGCGCAACGCCACCCGCTGGACCGAAGCTATGAAGGAAGCCGGCAAGCAACCCTCCAAACAACCGCCCTCGGAAGAGGAGGTCATCCAGGCGCAACTCCCGCACATGCCCCTCAAGGTTCCGTGGCTGAAACCGGAAGACCTCGCCCCGGCTGCCGTCTTTCTGGCTTCGGACGAGGCTGCGATGGTTTCCGGCAGCAGTTATGACGTGACCGCGGGCGACACCGCCCATTTCATCTAATTCCCACCCGATTTATGCAGCAACTCGACGCCAACCTCTGGCACCTTCAATACTCGCTCAAGCTGCTCGGCGCGGACATGCAACGTCATGTCACGGTGATGCGCCTCGCTTCCGGCCAGTTGGTCATCCATTCCACCGGACCGTTCACGCCGGAGGATGTCGCCGCCATCAACGCGCTCGGGCCCGTGGGCTGGGTCGCGGATGTCATGCTCCGCCA
>CAHJWO010000125.1 GCA_903642295.1 PVC group bacterium
TCCCTATTGGGCCGCAGTCCCTTCCGACTGCTGGCTCCAACGGTGAATCAACCGTTTCCGGCTCCCGCTGTCATCCTCCCTCCCCCCTGCCTCCCTCGCCGTGAAAACGCCCAGCCCCGCCCTGGCCCTCCTGCTTGCGGCCAGCCTCGTTTTCATCGCCTTCCCTCCGACCACCGTCCGCGCCCACGTCCCGGTTCCCGACAGCGTCCTCCACCCGTCCACCGCTCCCGAGGCCTGGAACGTCCTGCGCCTCGCCACTGCCAACCTCGACCGCCTCCTCCGCGAAGACCGCCTCGCTGAAATCCCCGATCAAGCCTCCCTGTGCAGTCCCGCCCTGCGCGCCCTGCCGCCCACCGCTGCGACCCCCGAATCCAGCCGCGCCATCGCTACCGGCGCGGTTCGCGCTTCCGTCACCCTCACGACGCTTGCCCAGGCCGCCATTGCAGGCGACCACGACCTCGCCACTCGCTCTCTCGAAACGTTCCACGCCGACCTCCACACCCTCGCCGCCCCCTTCGACGCCGCCACGACCGCCGCCGACATCTTCACCTGCCCCATGCACCCGGATGTCGCGCTGACATCCGCCTCCGCCCCCTGCCCGAAATGCGGGATGCCCCTGCTTCCCCGCCGCATCCCCTACAGCTTCGTTTACACGCCTCCGGGCGAACCGACCCTGCATCTCACCGCCACCACCGATCCCGCGCCCCTCGTCGCCAACCACGCCGCCCACGTCACGATCCACCTCTCCCACGGCGACCGCTCCCCCGTTCTCCTCTCTGAACTCGAAACGGTCCATACCCAACCCATCCATCTGCTCATCATCGACCCCGCGCTGGCCGACTACCACCACGAGCACCCCGTCCCGACCGGCCTCCCCGGTGAATACGCCTTTTCCTTCACGCCGAGGGTACCGACGGCCTACCGCGTTTTCGCGGATCTCGTCCCGACCGCCACCGGAATTCAGGAATACCCGCCCACCGATCTCCCCGGCGCTTCTGCGACCGCCCTACCGCTCGACAAGAGCACCACGACGACCGCCACCGCCGCCGGTCTGAACTTCCATTTGGAATGGGAGAACAGCGATGCCCCTGCGCCCCGCGCGGGCCAGACCCAATCCTTGTTCATCACGGTCTCCACGGCGAACGGCCAACCCATGACCAAACTCGAACCGGTCATGGCGGCTTTCGCGCATCTGGTCGGCTTCTACGACGATGGCCATACGGTGATCCATCTCCATCCGGCTGGCACCGAGGCCACCGATCCAACCCTGCGCGGCGGACCGGTTCTCAGCTTTCGGTTCTACCCGCCCAAGCCCGGCTTTCTTCGTCTGTATTGTCAGGTGCAGGTCAACGGGCAGCAGGTCTTCGCCCCCTTCAACGTGACCATTGCCCCCTAGCGCGATTCCCGGGGGAAATGGGCACTTTGCCCCTCGACCTCCGCGCCCTCTTGGCCGGGCCGGTCCCACCGGACCCCCCCGCTACCCCGCCTGTTGCTTGAAGTGAATCTCCGACAGCCCGCGCAGCGTCTCCGCTGCCTGCTCCGGTGTCAGGTCGCGTTGCGCCTCGGCCAGCATCTCGTATCCCACCATGAACTTCTTCACCGTCGCGGACCGGAGTAACGGCGGATAAAAGTGAGCGTGGAGTTGCCACCCCGCCGCGTCCGCGTCCACCGTCTGTCCGGTCGGCGCGCCGTGCCACCCCATCGAATACGGAAACGACGTGCTGAACAGGTTATCGTACCGGGTGGTCAGCCGCTTGAGGATGTCCGCCAGTCCCCCGCGCTCGGAATTCGTGATTTCCGACAGCCGCCGGACCGCCCGGCGCGGCAGCAGCAATGTCTCGTAGGGCCACGTCGCCCAGTACGGGACCAGCACGACCCAGCGGTCGTTCTCGGCCACCACGCGGGTACCTTCCGCCAATTCCCGCGCCAGGTAATCCACGAGCAGCGGCGACCCGTGCTTCTCGAAATACGCCGCCTGCTGCCGGGCCTCCTTGGCAGGTTCATTGGGCACAAAGTCGCTCGCCCAGATTTGACCGTGGGGATGCGGGTTGGAGCACCCCATCGCGTCGCCCTTGTTCTCGAAGACCTGGACCCAACGATACTTCCGCCCCAGTTCCTCCGCCTGCTTCACCCACGTCTCCACCACCTGCCGGATGGCTTCCACGCTCATCTCCGGCAGGGTCAGGTCGTGCCGGGGCGAGAAACAGATCACCCGGCAAGTCCCCGAAACTTCCTCCGCGCGCAGCAACGCATCCCCGTTCGCCATGCCCTCTCCGCCGTCCGGCAGGATGGCGGCGAAGTCGTTGTCGAAGACGTAGGTGGCCTTGTCCTCCGGGTTGCGCAGTCCGCCGGCCCGCTCGTTGCCGGGGCAGAGATAGCATTGGGGGTCATACGGTGGGCGGGCCGCCGGTGTGGCGGCCTCCTGCCGCCCCTGCCAGGGGCGCTTCGTGCGTTGGGGTGAGACAAGAATCCAATCGCCCGTCAAAGGGTTGAAACGGCGGTGCGGACGTTCGGACTGGGGGGAGTTCGACATATAGGAACAGGGGCACCGCCTACCTTCGATAAAACCGCCCGCTTCGTAAAGAGCCGAGCCGCGATTTCTGCGCTCCGGGCTGCGGGTTGCCCCTGCCGGGCCGGGGTGGCAGGAAAAATTCTTGGTCGGCGTTCCGCCGGTCGAAAAGATGGATGACCAACCCTCCACTCGACTTTTTTGCTGGCGGCAAAGATGTTTTCCGCCAGCACTTGGTGTTCACGCGACGCCTGCAACCCCTGCGACGCCTGCGACATAAATCTGCATTTTCCCGCATTTTTTCCGGGGAAAATTTGCCCGGTGCGCTAACCTCAGTTTGAGCCGCTTGATTTCCGGTTCATTTTCACGCGGTCTCCATCCCCCAAAACATGAAAAAACTGTTCCCCCTCCTGGCCCTCGCGGCGGCTGCCATCACTTTCACCACCGGCTGCGGCAAGAAGGCCGACCCCGGCACCGGTACGACCGACGCCGACGGCAAGAAAAAGCTCACCGTTGGTTTTTCGCAGATCGGCGCGGAAAGCGCCTGGCGTACCGCCAACACCCAGTCCATCAAGGACGAGGCTGCCAAGCGCAGCATCAACCTCGTCTTCTCGGACGCCCAGCAGAAGCAGGAAAACCAGATCAAAGCGCTGCGCTCCTTTGTGGCTCAGGGCGTGGACGTAATCGCCTTTTCGCCCGTCGTGGAAACCGGCTGGGAACCCGTCCTCCAGGAAATCAAGCAGGCGGGCATCCCGGTCATTCTGAGCGACCGCGCCGTCGATGTCAGCGATCCCAGCCTGTTCGCCACGTTCATCGGCGCGGACTTCATCGAAGAGGGCAAAAAGGCCGGCAACTGGCTCGCCGAGAAGACCGGCGGCAAGGCTACCATCGTCGAACTCAGCGGCACGCCCGGCGCCGCCCCGGCCCTCAACCGCAAAAAGGGCTTCGAGCAGGCCATCGCCGACAAACCCGACATGAAGATCATCAAGAGCCAGAGCGGCGACTTCACCCGCGCCAAGGGCAAAGAAGTGATGGAGGCGTTCCTGCGCTCGCCCGAAGCGAAAAGCATCACCGCGCTCTACGCACACAACGACGACATGGCGCTCGGCGCCATCCAAGCCATCGAAGAAGCGGGACTTCAGCCCGGCAAGGACATCCTCATCGTTTCCGTGGACGGCGTGAAGGCCGCGTTCGAGGCCATGAAGGCGGGCAAGCTCAACTGCACCGTGGAATGCAACCCGTTGATCGGCGGACAGGTGATGGACCTCGCCGAGAAGCTGGCCGCCAAGCAGGAAGTCCCCCGCCGCGTGTTCAGCCAGGAAGGCATTTTCGACCAGTCCAAGGCCGAAGCGGAGTTGCCGAACCGCAAATACTAGAGTCAGAAGCAAGAAGGCGGAAATCAGAAGTTCCAGCAGGAGAGTTCCTCGCCGGAATTTTCTCCTTCTGCATTCTGAGTTCTGACTTTTGATTTCTAACTTTCCCCTCCGATGGCCGAACCGCAGTTGCTCGAAATCCGTGGCCTGGAAAAGAGTTTTCCGGGCGTGCGGGCGCTTCAAGGAGTGGACTTTACCGTCCGTCGCGGCGAGGTCCATGCGCTCATGGGCGAGAATGGGGCCGGGAAGAGCACGCTGATCAAAGCGCTCACCGGCGTGTACGACCGCGACGGTGGGGACAGCCGTCTCGATGGGCAATCCATCCGCCCGGGCTCCCCGCGCGAGGCGGAGGCGCTGGGCATCAGCACCGTTTACCAGGAGGTGAATCTCATCCCCCACCTCTCGGTGGCGGAGAACATCTGCTTGGGTCGACAGCCATCGGCCTTTGGCTTTCTGAAATGGGGCGCGATCCATCGGCGAGCGGAAAGAGCCCTCGCGCGGCTGGACCTCACCCTGGACGTTTCCCGGCAGCTTTCGAGCTTCTCCATCGCCATTCAACAGATGGTGGCGCTCGCCCGCGCGCTGGACGTGGATGCCAAGCTCCTCATCCTCGACGAACCCACTTCCTCCCTCGACGAAAACGAGGTCGCCGAGCTGTTCAAGGTGATGCGCAAGCTGCGCACCGAGGGATTGGGCATCGTGTTCGTCACCCACTTCCTCGATCAGGTTTATTCCGTCACGGACCGGATCACGGTCTTGCGCAACGGCAAGCATGTCGGCGAATACGCCACGACCGAGTTGCCCCGGCTGGAACTGGTCGCCCGCATGATCGGCAAGGACGTGTCCGAGGTCGAAAAAATGAACCACCCGCCCGCCGACGCCGCTGCCCCCCCCGCCGCTGCCGCGCCGTTCCTGGAAGTCGCCAACTTCGGGCGAAAGGGGTCTATCTATCCGCTGGATTTGTCCGTGAAGCCGGGTGAGGTCGTCGGACTGGCCGGGCTGCTCGGCAGCGGACGCACCGAGATCGCTCGTCTGATCTTCGGCGTGGACCGCGCCGACAGCGGCGTGCTGAAAATCGACGGCCAAACCGTCACCATCAACAACCCGCGCGATGCCCTCAAGCAGCGCATCGCTTTCACGGCCGAGGACCGGAAGGTGGACGGCATCATCCCCAACCTGAGCATCCGCGAGAATATCGTGCTGGCGCTCCAGGCCAGCCGGGGGCCGTGGGCCAGGATTGGACGCGCCGAGCAGAACGCGCTGGCGGATCGTTTCATCAAGGCGTTGGGCGTCAAGACGCCCGGGCCGGAGCAACTCATCAAGAACCTGAGCGGCGGCAACCAGCAAAAGGTTTTGCTGGGGCGCTGGCTGGCGACCGAACCAAAGCTGTTTATCCTCGACGAACCGACGCGCGGCATCGACGTGGGCGCAAAGGCGGAAATCGAGAAGCTCATCGCGTCGCTACGCAAGCAGGGATTGGCCATCCTGTTCATCTCCTCGGAACTCGAAGAAGTGGTGCGCGACAGCCAGCGCGTGATCATCCTGCGCGACCGCCGCAAGGTCGGCGAGTTGGCGGCCGAGCAGATCAGCGAACAGGCCATCATGCAGATGATCGCCGCTCCCACCGGAGAGTCTCAGGCCGTGCTTCATCCCTCATCATGAACGTGTTGTCCGACCTGCTTTTCTGGGCGGTTTTCGCTGGCGGCCTCTTCGCACTACGCCAGCAGCGCATTTTCTGGCCGCTGTTGGCGCTGGCGTTGCTGCTGTTGTTCAACAACCTCTTCACTCCATATTTTTTCAACCTGGAGATCCGCAACGGCTATCTCTACGGCTCGCGCATCGACATCCTCAACCAGGGTGCAAAGGTGATGCTCGTGTCCCTGGGCATGACGCTGGTCATCGCCACGGGCGGGGTGGACCTTTCCGTCGGCGCGGTGATGGCCCTGGCGGGGGCGGTCGCGGCGCGACTGATGGTCGTGGACGGCCACGGGTTCACGACGGCATTTTTTGGCGCAATCTTCGTCGCGTTGCTGTGCGGAGCATGGAACGGCGCGTTGGTCGCTTACCTGGGCATTCAGCCGATCATCGCCACGCTCATTCTCATGGTGGCCGGACGCGGCATCGCGCAGTTGGTGAGCGATGGGCAGATCATTAACTTCGCGGACCCCACGATGGTCTTCCTGGGCAACGGCCACCTTTTGGGCCTGCCATTTACGCTGACCATCGTACTCGCCCTGCTGGCAGCGACCTGGATGTTGACCCGCCGCACCGCGCTCGGCCTGTTCATCGAAGCCGTCGGCGACAATCCGACCGCGAGCCGTTATTCCGGCGTCAACGCACGGCTGGTGACGTTCCTGGCTTACCTTTTCACGGGGCTTTGCTCCGGGTTGGCCGGCCTGGTCGCCGCATCGAACATCAAGAGTGCCGACGCCAACCACGCCGGTCTTTATCTGGAACTCGACGCGATCCTCGCGGTGGTCGTCGGCGGCACCGCGTTGACCGGCGGACGGTTTTACCTCGTCGGTTCTCTGGTCGGTGCATTGCTGATCCAGACGTTGACCACCACGATGTACGCGCGCAACGTCAGCGCGGACATCGCGCCGATGCCCAAGGCGCTGGTCATCATCGCGGTGTGTTTACTGCAAAGTGAGAAAGCACGGCGTTATCTGAGTCGGTTTACCCGGCGTCCCGCCACGCCGCCAGCGTTGCCGTCGCCAGCCGTCGCTCCGTCCGTGATTGCATCCCCCGCGCAGCCGTGAAGAAGATCGATCCCAAGTACATTCCGCTGCTGGCCACGGCGGTCGTCATGGTGGCGCTCTACGCCGGAGGATGCCTCGCGTACCCGAATTTTGGTTCACTGCGCGTGCTGGTGAACTTGCTGGGTGACAACGCTTTCATCGGCATCGCGGCCGTCGGAGCGACGTTCGTCATCATCTCGGGCGGGATCGATCTATCCGTGGGTTCGGTGATCGCGTTTACGGGTATCCTCATCGCGCAGATGGTCGGCCACGGCTGGCCGCCGATGCTGGCGCTGAGCGCTTCGTTGTTCATCGGGCTAATTTTCGGTGCTATCCAGGGCGCTTTGATCCACGGGTTTGCCCTGCCGCCATTCCTGGTCACCCTGGGCGGGATGTTTTTCCTGCGCGGATTGTCCTTCGTGGTGAACCCGGAATCGCTGGCAATCAAGCATCCGTTCTATCTGACCACGGTGCGCGCCCTGGCTATCCCGTTGACCCAGCGTCCTATCGTCACATTTCCGCTGACGGCGCAGTGTTTCATCGTCGTGGTAATCGCCGCCACGGCGCTGGCCATCTATACCCGGTTCGGGCGAAACGTGTACGCCATCGGTTCCAGCGAGCCTTCGGCGGTCTTGATGGGTTTGCCGGTGGCTACGACGAAGATCGGCATCTATGCACTGGCGGGATTTTTCTCGGCCCTGGGCGGGTGCGTGGCGACGTTTTACATGCAATCGGGCAACCCGGCGTCGTTCGTGGGACTGGAGCTGGATGCCATCGCATCGGTGGCCATTGGCGGCACGCTGCTGACCGGCGGCGTCGGGTTTATTCCCGGGACGATGATGGGGGTGCTCATTCTCGGGCTGATCCAGACGCTCATTACTTTCCAGGGCAATCTCAATACCTGGTGGACACGCATTGCCGTCGGCGTGCTACTGCTGCTTTTCATTGCGCTGCAAAAAGCGGTGGGGGCACGGCGGCGGTAAAAGCCGCGGCGGCGGAAGCCCGTGCTATCACGTGCGGCCAACGTCGCCTGGGAGGTCGCCATCCACCTCGGAACGTCGCTCCCGACGGCAGCGCAATCCGTCCTTTCGCACGGTGCTTCGCAGCGTAGAAATTCACGCCGCCGCCACGAAAGCAAAGATGATCAAAACCCGTTTACTTTTTCTTGGCCGTACTCAAAGGCGAACGGCCACGGCGGGGCTTGGTCTTGTAGGAACTGGGCGTTTCTGCCAGAAGCATGGCACCAGCGGGAGACTTCTTCGCATGAGCCTTGGCCATCTCGCGCACAAAAACCGAGTTGCTACCCATGTACTTCAAAGTGAGCAGTTCTTCCTTCAAAGGATTGCCGGCGTTGGCACGGAGGTATTTGTCGCCCACCAACCAGGCGATCAGCTTGCCGATCAATTTTTCGCTGGCTTGCCGCTGACCATTTTCAATCTTGATCCACCCGGGGGTAGAGACAAAACCCTGGGTGCCAAGCGCTTCCTGAGAAAGACCCAACTCTTGCCGCAATTTTTTAACGCGTTCTCCAAATGTCATGTGCTAACAGTGTGACGGGACATGTATTCACTCAGAGGAGGCTCCATCATTGGAGATCAAATCAACCGTCTGCCCGACGCATTGAGGTGATACAATCTCTGACGCTTTCGGCGTAAAGACCGCTCAATTGAACAACACATTAATATCCAATGATGTAAATTTGGTATCGACGCAAGCGAGTTGTGCATAAAATTTGTAATGCAAACGTAAGCAGCCAGTTTGCTCGGAACGAAGCGGGACCGTAGCGATAGCCTCGTATCCTTGGCCCCTGTGCGGAAATTCCTTTTATTTTCGCTGCGGAGAAACATCCGGCGGTCCCAGGCGTTGGGCCTGTAGAGCAGGCGCTGTGACTAATAGGTACGACGCAGGCGTGCGCTCCGTGAGCGATCCGGTGACGACCGACCGCCGGAGATGAGCCGTATCTCCGGTGTGAAAAACCTTTTCTTACTCTGCGCGGCGGCAGCTTGGTTGACCGGTTGCGCCTCGAACAGCGGTTCGACAGCCAGCATGGAGGGCTCCCGAAGTCCCCTGGCAAATCCGGCAGATAATACGCTCAACTCCCCAACGACCGGCCCCAGTAGCGCGGGGCTGCCTGGCGGACCCATTGGGTCACCTCCGAATGCAACGAACGGGGTGCCCATCGCTACCGGCAGACGGTAACCCACGAAGATCGGTCAGATCGTCGTTCGCCGGCGGTCCGCCTCTAATCCGTGATAAAAATTTTCACCTTGCGGGCAGTGGGATCAATGGTGAAACCGTCGTTGGGCCGGACCGCCACGGTGACTTTGCCATCGACCCCGCCCGCCTTTGGCACGATGGCTATCCCGGCGGTATTTTTGCCCGCTTTAATCTTTCTGGTGCCCTTCAACGCCGTGTAATCACGCCCGCCGATGCTGCCGCCGCCCACAGTAAACGGGACGATCAGCGTCGTGGAAGAATCACCGGTGCGAGTGAATGTCACCCGTGCTGTCTGTCCAGCGCGACGGCTAATCGTCGTTTGATCAACCGTCAGGGTGACGACGGGTGTTTCGACAGGGGGCGGGGTCACGACCTGCGTCACCGCCCGGCGGATGACGCCGTCCTGCTTGTTCAGGAAGTACAGATTATTCGCCGCATCCGTGCCAAAGCGCAGGTCGGCACGCGCCGCGGCGGCATTGACCTGGTGTACGAAATCGAGAAACGTCATTTCCGTGCCGTTGGCGCGCAATCGCAACTCAGCGATGCCGTCCGAACCGCCCGCAGGCAAAGTGTTCGCGTCCAAAGTGTACGGCACGCCGTTGACGAAATCACTGAACACCAGCCGGCCATTCAACCCGGGAATCGCCGTACCGCGATAAACCGGGCCGGTCGTCACCGCATTGCCGATGCTGCTATAGTGAAGGTACTCAGCGATGGGGTACGTGAAACCGGTATTCGCCGCGTCCGTTCGGACGTTCGCCCCAATGGAACCGTCGCTGTTGTAAACATAGCTGCCCTCACGCTGATTCCAGCCGTAGTTAGCGCCCGCTTGCGCCAGATCGATTTCTTCCACGCGGTTCTGTCCAATGTCAGCGACAAACAGATGCCCATTCGCGCTGTCCCAGGTAAAACGTTGCGGATTGCGAAAGCCCGTCATGTACTTTTCGCGTAACACGCTGCCACCAAACACGAATGGGTTGTCGGCTGGGATACTGTATTGGCCGTTGGCGCTCCGGAGCGGATTGTCGTCAGCCGGTAGCAGCGGGTTGATGCGCAGCACCGCCCCGTAAGCCTTGCCCGGCATCTGGGACAGCCCGAGCGGGTCACCTCCCCCGCCGCTGTCGCCCGTACCCAGATAAAGATTCCCCCGATCCGAACCCGTGCCCGCCGTAGGATTAAACGAGAGGTAGCCTGCGTTGTGATTACTATTGGGTCGCGCAATGCGCAAAACCTCGCGGAACGGCTGTGCAGGATTGACCGGTGCGAAGGTTCCGGCGGTGGGATTGGCAGCCGTCCATTCAAGCAATACTTCATCGTGATCATGTCCCGCACCGGAGACGCCAGGAGTAAAAGTGGCGGTTGCAGTGGTGTCGCTCTGGCTGGCCATTGTGTAGAACTTGCCGTAGCCCACTGTGCCCGCGTTGTCGAAATCCGGGTGGAACGCGAAGCTCTGGAAGCCCCGTTCGCCGTTGTCCTGCAGCAGGGGGACATAATCGGCTAGGTAGAGGTACTGCGTCACCACGGCACCGTCGGCGCTGACCGTATAAAGGTAGCCGCGTTGGTCGTTGACGAAGATGCGACCATCCGGCGCTGATCGCAGAACGTTGACACGCGGGGGTTGGCTTGCACTGGCGGGCAGCGTGGCGAAGCTTTCCAGGTCAACGACGATGTTGCCTTTTGGGATCGTTTGAGCGAACGCAAAGGGCGCGGCCACGACGGCAAATGCGCCGCACATCGCCGCGGTAGGAAAGGGGCAAATCGAGAAGGGAGATTTCATGGAAGCGAGGAATGGGTTCCTCCCGTTGAATCGACCCGCCGGTAGCGTTTGAGCGGGTCGGCGTCTCCGCTGGCCGTTTTAGATGGTTCCGCGAGGCGACCTTGCCAGAGACCGAATCGCGGAGCATGAATGGAGATCATGCCCGGTTGGCTTCAACATTTTCTGGCCTCGTTCATCCCGCTTTTCGTGGCGTTGGACCCCATCGGGCTCATTCCCATCTACTTGGGCATGGCGCAAGGCACCCCGCGGGGGCGGCGTAATCTCGTCATCAACGAGGCCGTGGTCACGGCACTGGTCATCGCCATCGTCTTCCTGTTCCTGGGCCGATTTATCTTCCATTCGTTGCAGATTACCGACAACGATTTTCGCATTGCCGGTGGCTTGATTCTCTTTGGCCTGGCCGCGCAGGACATTCTCTTCACCGACCAGCGCAACCACGAAATAACGAGGGATTTCGGTGTTGTACCCCTCGGGATGCCGTTGATTGCCGGACCCGCGATGCTGACCGCCCTGTTGACTCTAACCGACTCTGCCGGTTTCGTGGTGACGCTGGTATCCCTGCTCATCAACCTGTTGTTGGTGCTGGTTGCCCTGCGGATGGCCACCAAGCTGGAAACGTTGCTCGGGCTGCGGGCGATGCGCGCGTTCTCCAAGATCGTCGCGCTGCTGCTTGCGGCCATCTCCGTGAATCTCGTGCGCCGTGGACTGCAGGGATCGTAAGGGGGATCCGCCGTTACCAGGTCGGGAATTACAGGACAGCGGGCTTGCGCTTCCGTCCAAGCTCGGTCAGGCTGATACCCCCCCATGAAGCCGATCTCCCGTCTGATTGCCACACCCGCGCTGTTTTCATGGGGGAGCGTGGCTCTGGCGCTCCTGCTCCTTGTTCCGATGGCTCTGGCAGAGGAGCCGCCGGTCATCGGCATCCACAGCGGCAAGGAGGACCAGACGCAACACGGTGTGGCATCCTGGCACCTGGGCACAAACCACACGGCGAGTGGCAAACCGTGGATTTCCGAGGATTTCGTCGCTGCCCACCGTAGCCTGCCGCTGGGCAGCAGAGTGCGCGTCGTCAACCTCAGCAATGGGCGATCCACGGTAGTAAGGATCATCGACCGGGGCCCCTATGCGCACGGACGTGTCATCGACCTCAGCCGCGCTGCCGCCCGCGAAATCGGTTTGTTGGACAGCGGGATCGGCAAGGTCCGCCTCGAAAACGTGCCGCCAGAACCCGGAGGTCATTTCAAGGCTGCAAAACCGTCGGCGTGAGGTTCATCGGTCCACGGACACCTGCCTCTACAACCCAGTACACCGTCTCCGCCGTCGAACGTAGAAACAACCGCTTCGGTGAGACGCACGGGAAATTTGCCGCCAACAAAAGCGCCTTGGACTGCTCCAAGGCGCTCAAGGAAAAACGTGCGTTTCGACGGGATGCTGTCAGCGGTCGTATCCGCCGCCACGGCTGCTCCGATCACCGCGTTCGCGGCGTTCGCTGTAGCCGCCGCGTCGATCACCGCGATCTCCACTGTAACCACCGCCATTGCCACCCCCGCC
>CAHJWO010000126.1 GCA_903642295.1 PVC group bacterium
AGGCTTTGCCGGTTCCTACTGGAGACAAGGCGGCGCTGGTGAAGATTCTGGAAGAGGCCCCGCGCAACCGGGGACCGAATCCCTCGCCGCTCGCGGTCATGAACATGGACGAGTTGGTCGCCACCATGACCGTGGAGGGCAGCACGAACAAGGAAGTCTTCCTGACCGATCTGGAGCGCGTGCTCTGTCCGGCGTTGCGTCCGGGTCAGACGGTGATCATGGACAACTTGATCATCGTTTAATCACCTTGAGAACCGCTGTAAATGTTCCATTACCGCGCGATGGCGGGTGGCGCTGTCATTACGGCCTAAACGCCTGTAAATGCGCTCCAGATAACGGTGCGCGTGCCCGAATCCTGGCCGCAGCCGCAGCGAGATCTCGAAGGCTTGGACCGCACGTTCATACCAGCCTAGACGGGAGAGGAGAGCACCGAGTTGGAAATGGGCCTCCGGAAATTCGTACCGCAAGCCTACCGCTCGCAACGCGTGTTCGAGACCCGCTTCCAACCGGTCCCGGTTTTGCCGCGGCAGCGCTACGCTCATCCCATAGTGCGCCTCCGCCAGATCGCGATCGAAGACCAACGCCCGGGAAAACGCCCGCTCGGCATCCGTCCACTGGCGGCGGCGCAAGTGCAGACGGCCAAGCAAAGTCTGGACACCGGGATCGTCCGGCGCGAGGCGCTCCGCCTCCGTGAACGCAGCGGCGCATTCCGCCAAATCGTTCCGCGACCAGGCGAGCACGCCGCGCAGGATCGTCGTTTGCGGTCGCTCCGGCTCCAATCTTTCCAGGTCCGCGAGACAAGCCGCGGCTTCTTGCGGGGTGCCAGCGTCGAAACAGGCGGACGCCAGGCCGTGCCAGTAGCGTGGTTCGTCCGGATACCGTTCCGCCAGAGCGGCGAACAGGACCTTGGCCTCACCGTAGCGCCCGCCTTCTTGCAGCGAAGCGGCCAGGTTGAAGCTCGCCTCCGCCTCCGCGCGTGCCACCGCGAGGAGAGCATCCGCGTCGGGCGCATCCATGTAGCCCAAGGCCACGAACTGCTGCAACACGGCCTGGGCCCCGGCGGGGTCTTCTCCGCTGTCGCTCGAATGCGAGCGACCGTCCTCACCGGGGACGGTTTCCCAGGAGGGCAGACGCGCGGGGATGGCCGCCGCCGCCGCCGCGTCGAACGTGCTGGCCAGCACCCGGCCTTCCATGTCCTCGCCCGCCGGCAGACCGAGCAGGGCGAGCACGGTGGGGGCGAGATCGAGCAGCGTCGCGCCTTCCACCCGGGCATCCGCCCGGATTCCCGGCCCGTTGATTACCAGGACTCCCTGCGCACGGTGCCAACGCGCCGGGTTCACGGGGCCGCGCGGTCTCCGCACGCCGCTCTCGAACCCGTGGTCGGATACCAACAGCACGCTGGCGTCCGGCCCGGCGAGTTCGACCAGGCGGCCGAGCATCGCGTCGTGGAAAACGTACACATTGTTCATCACCTCTCCGTACCAGGCGTGTTCCTGCTCGGAAATCTCCGGCAGACGCGGTGGGTGGAACGGCATGAACTCGTGCCCGACCTGATCGATACATTCGTAGTACACCGCGCCGAAATCCCAATCCTGGGTTTCGAGCAATTCGGTAGCGACGCCGTGCGTGCCGAGGACTTCCGCCAGCCGCGCCCGGAGAGAAGTCAGCCGGTGCTGCACGGCAGGGTCGGCCTGATCCAATTCCGCCGCATGGGGAATCAGCGCTTGGATCAACGCGCCTTCGATCTCGGCGGGATGCACGCGCAGGTCCGCCAACGCTTCGGCCAGTGCAGGCGGCTGCACGGCGTTTTCCGCGACCGGCCACGCGTCGGGGCGCACCCCGGCGGGCGGGATGGCAAACTGGTGGGAAACGAACGTCCCGCGCACCGCCTCGGCGGGATGGCTCGCCTGCCAGCCGCAGATCACAGAGCGCAGACCGTTCTGGGAAAGGATGTTCCACAGCGCCTTGCAGGTGCGCGTGCGGGTGCCGACCGGGCGCACCCCGGCCCGGTCGGGCGTGGGTTCGACGAATCCGTGGATGCCGTGTGCGTAGGCGCGTTTGCCCGTGGCGATGCTCGTCCACAGGATCGGCGAGAGCATCGGCTGGAGCGAATGCAGGTTGCCCAGCGCGCCGCCCTCGACCAGGCGCTGGAGATGCGGCATCCGCCCGGCGTCGAGCAGCGGGTGAATGACTTGCCAGTCAGCGGCGTCCCAGCCGACGAGCAGCACGCGGCGGGGACTCGGCCCGGCGGCCGGAGCGGCTGAATACGAAGGCACGGACATGCTATCTGCCGGGACGAAGGAAAGGAGTCAAAGGAGTGGGGTCAACGCAAAAACCCGTGTCGGCGGCGGCGCGTCGGCACGGGTTTCGATGAAGCGTGGTTTCGCGGATGAATCCGCCTGCCACGAATCAGGCGACGGCCTGCTTGCTCTTGCGCCAGCGGCGGATGCCCGCCGCGCCGAGGCTCAGCGCGCCGAGGCCCAAGGCTGCCGTCGTGCCCGGCTCGGGCACCGCGCTGATTTGGCCCGCGAGGATCGAACCGCCCGCCACGTTGTTGTAGGCGTAACCGAGGATCGTCCCCGGGTAGCCTGTGGTGGCGGTCGTCTGGAACTGAATCCAGCCGTAGTCCGTCGCACCGGTATTGGTGTTGATGAACAGGAGGCCGAGATATTCGGTGCCGGTCACTTTGAAGTTCGTCGCGTTGGAGCTGTTGGTAAACGGGCTCGTCGGCGCGATGGTTGCGCCGAAGGCCAAGGCAGAAGGCGCAGCACCACTGGTGGCGGCGGCGAACGACGTGCCTGTTTCCCTGCTCAAGATCAGACCACCGCCGCTGCTGTAGGGATTGATGTCGCAGCCGGTGAAGAAGGCGGTCGCCGTCGCGCCTGTGACAAGATCGAGGTAGATGCCGTTGGAATCGTTCGGCAAGCTCAAGGTGAGCGGGCCGCTGTAAACGATGTCCGCCCTGGCGCTGGGCGACATGGCCGGAGCGGCCAAGGCGACGCCCGCGGCGGCGTAAGCCGCCAGGCGCAGGTCGAGCTTGTGAGATGATAGAGGTGTGGATTTCATGATCAGATGTTTGGTTTTTTTTGATGGTGACTAACGGACTGCGGTTGAATGATCCCATTGCCGATCTGCAAAGCCCTTTGACGCCGTCCTTCCGGGAAAACTCTGGCTGCTCCGAGTGCACCCAAAGTTTTGTCCTGCAAATTTTTTTGTTTTGTGACGGGACGCCGTCCCTAACGACCGAGAAGCCGGAAGATGGCGGCGTTCACGTCCACCAAGCCGTAACCACTCTTGTAGTTCCATTTCTTCGAGTAGGTATTGGCCAACGTCCCGCTGGCAGTGATCCCGCTGCTGTCGGTGGTGGTCACCGTGGCACCGGCAAGCTGGTCGCCGTGGCTGTAGTGATTGCCACCCGCCACCGCCACCGTCTGGGCCACTCCGAAGGAAAGGGTGGAGCCCGGCACGAAATTCGCCAGCGTCAGCGTCAGCGTGGTTGTGCCTGCGCTCACTCCGTCCGCCGCCGTCACCTTGGAAGCGGTGATAGCCGGAGCCAGGCCGCCCGGGGTCCCGGAGGCGGCAGCGCCGGTCGTCACCGCGTAGGTCGCGGGGGCGAAGTTCCCCGGCACCGGTGATAGGTCGAACCGCAGGGTGTTGAGCGTGGTGCCCGCCGCGCCGTTGTACGTGATGGTGAAGGCCTGGGGGTCCGAGTAGGTGTGGCGGTCCCGGGCGCTGAACTTCGCCGCGCCCGCCGTGGCGTTGGAGACCGTCGGGTCCTGGTCGCTCTGACCCTGCGTGGTGGAGGTCAACAACGAGCGCACGTCGGCGGGAGTCAGCGCGATGCCGTTGGCGGCGGCCGCGCTGAGGATGAGGGCGGCGCAGCCGGCCGCGTGCGGGGCGGCGGCGCTGGTGCCGTTGAAGTTCGGGTAGCCGTCGCCATCCGTGTCGAGGGTGCTGGGATTGGCCGGTCCGGGGGCCGGAACGTTGATCTCAGGCGGGAAAAACGTGGTGTCGATGCCGTCCACGGCGGAGAGCAGTGGCTGTTTGCGCGTGACCGGCGTGGCCAGGCGGTTCCCCGCCGAGTCGAAGTAGATCGTGACCGGCCCGTTGGAGCTGTAGGGTTCGACGGCCGGGGCGTACAGCGGGTTGGCCGCGAGGTAACCTGTGTCATACACGTAGGCCGCCGTTCCGGCGCAGGTCGCGGCGCAACTGTGGCCGAAACTGTCCACGCTGTTCGGTCCGACGAAATCGGCGTTGAGCTGCGAGGAATTGGTTTGAACCGCCCAGCGGACATGGGTCGCCTGGTCGCGCGCGGGTCCCCCGACGTTGGGATCGGCGCGGTTGGTCAATACGATGACGAACTCGTATTGGAAATCGGCGGTCAGCACGCTGCTGGGCAGTTCGACGGGCAGGTTGGTCGAAAAATTGCTGGCGGTGCCGCTCTTCGAGGCGGCATAAGCGAACGTCCCGTTGGGATTGAAGGCGAAAACGAGGAGGTCGTAATCGGTGGTGATCTGCTTGACGCCGTTGACCGACACGCTGTTCGGATCGTCCCACTGGAAGATGATGGTGCCGGTGTTGCCAACGCCGTTGGTGTTGGTCAGCCGAACCTTCTGGACGAGGATCGGCGTGCCATCCGGGTTGGTGCCGAAGCGGTGGAACTTCGAGATGACGGCGGTTTCCGCCGCCGGGATGGCACCGTAGGTGATGCCGCCCTCGGAAAGAAGGAGCGCCTGCGCGGCCGCATCGTTGGCCACGCCGTTGAACGTGGCCGAGTAGCCGTCGTTGCCGTCGTTGCCGGCCGCCGAAAAATAGGTGGCTCCGGCGGCGGTCGCCTTGTCCACGGCCTGGGCCACCACGCCGTCGGAAAACATCGGCTCATCGTAGTAGGACACGTCGTCGCAGATGACGTTGCAGCCGGCCGCCGCCAGGGCGGTGATGTTGCTGGCGAAGCCGGCTTCCGAGGCCTCCGCCGTGGCGAAGTATTCCCGGGCGGCCGGAGCCACGTCATGGATGATCTGGAGCATGGCGCGGCCCTCGTCAAAACTCGTGACCGCGTCCTGCATGACAGTGACGGGGGTCGTGTACCCTTCCGGGTTGCCCACGCCGGGCAGGTCGCCGCTGGCCACGTCCTGCGCGGCGTGGACCGGGTAGCTGCTCGGGAGTAGATTGTAGCTGTCGGAGAGCACCCCGACGCTGACGCCCGCGCCGAACGTGTTGTAGCGGGTTTGCGCCGTGAGAGCGTTGAGCACCTTCGCGCCCTGGCCGGCGACCTTGCCCGCGTGGTGCATCGGCTGAAGCGAAAGACGCACGCTGTCTACGCCCGCCGTCCGGCCGATCTTCGGTGCTTTGTCCAGGGGTATCCACATGGAGAGCAATCCCTGGTGGTACCAGGGAACCCGGGCGGTGATCTCGCAGCCCTGGGCCTGGAAGGCGGCGACTGTGTCTTCCAGGGAGCGGGTCCCGTCGAGCGCCACCTCGACCTGCACCCGATCCTGTGCGTCGGTGCGGGCACCGGGATAATCCGTCGCCAGCTTCGAGAATCGGGCGTGAGCGAGCGTCTTCGCCCCGTCCGTGCGGGCGGCACGGTAGTCGGTGGCCATCTCCTTCAAGCCGAGGGCGAGGTTCTCGGGCACGGCGCGCAACGTGGCCGCGCCGAAGGAAGCGACCAACACGAGGAAACCCGTTTTCGCTAAAAACCAGCCACGGTCGGCCCGGGCCAAACCACGGTTCGAGAGTAAATCAGGGTGCATGAAGCCGGGGGCAAAGGAGCAAGCTCTTTGAAACGAACTTGAATTCGAAGGTCAGATCCGCGGATGGAAGCGAGGTTTTCCCGTCCCAGCCAAACGGGTCTTGCAGTCAAACCCGCAAGATCTCGTGTCCAAGGTAAAAGACCTGGCCGTTTCAGGCCGCGAACCGGCGGCGGCGAACTACGACCACCATCCCGCCGAGCAGACCGAGAAGACCCAGCGCTAATGTGGAAGGCTCGGGCACGGCCGCAGGCGCGTTGGGATAGTTCAGAACGAACGAGAAACTGTTGATGTTATATTGACTGATAGGAGGAGGGTTCGCGTCGAAGGAAGAGAAAATGAATTCGTTGGCGTTGAAAGATTGCACATCCTGTCCGAGACCCCAATCCGGGTTGAGAGCCAACGTCCCGCCGCTGAAGGTCAAATACCCGGTGACATCCAGAATCCCGGTAAAACGCTGCAACCGCAACGGGTCGTCACCGTTGTACATGTCACCCATTCGAAAGGCGTATTCGTAGACCGTCGAGCCGTTAAAAGTGTCCAGCGTGTAGAAATTCGCCGGCGTACTTACGATGATAGTGTCCGTGGTTGTAGTGGCGCCGATCGTCTCGCTGGATGAGACGGTGATGTCCTGCCCGTTGACTCCGATGCCCGAATAGGTCTTGGTGATGCCGAATACCACGTCCAGGGCAGGAAACATGTCTACATTCTGATCGTCGACCGTGCCTCCGGAAACCTGGAAGCTGAAGGTGTCGCCCGGCACGACAGCTGCCCTGATAGTAATGGACGATAGGGTCAATAACGCAGCACCGATGCAAAAAGCAGAGAGCAAAGAGGTCTTTTTCATATAGAGGAATATTCGATTCCGAGATCTGACGTTGATTTTGAGTGGATATCTTAACTGCTTTCGGTGGGACTTGACGCAAGAGTATAAGAATTCCCCTCCCTGTCTTCCGCGTTGCCGTCCCCGTAAGTTCGCCCGAGCAATCCTCGTCGGGAATGCTTCACGGCTATCTGTGCTACAGGTTTTTCTGGCAGGCTGTTCCGGAAAATCGTAAACTATTTTGGATTTGATCCCACCGGGCGGCGGCAGACCGCTCACCGCTTCCTTGCTTCCAATGTTCAGAGTAGCAGGTGAAAGCCGTACGACACCGCCGTCAGCTTTCAGGGTGCGGCCGCTGCCAGCCGCGCGACCAACGCGTCGAAGCGCGGGTTGCCTTGCAGCGGGTCCCAGACGGGGTTCAGCCGGAAGTCGCCGTAGCTGGGCTGACTCGGCAGTTGGTAGCCGGCCGGCTGATCGATCCACTTTTCGAGCACGGCGCAGGCGAGATCGGGCTGATCCGTCCAGGCATAGACCACGGCCAGGTTGCAGGCGAGGATGGGCGCTTCCTGGGCGGACTGGCTGCCCGGCCCCAACTCGCACGCGTGCCGCGCCTCCCGCACTGCTGCTTCCCGGTCCCCCAGGCCGGCGTCGATCATCGCGAGCAGGCTTAGAGTCCGGCCGCTCGCCGCGTTGATCTGCACGGCGCGCTCCACCTCCGGCCGCGCGAGCCGAAAGGCGGCCCGCGCACCGGCCTCGTCGTGGCGAATCCGGGCGGCCAGCGCGGCGAACCAGGCTTTCGGATAAGAGACGCCGCCCCGGATCAGACGGGTCTGGTCAATCGCGGGCAGCAGGCGGGAGACCGTGTCCGCGTCGCGCGCGCAAAGCGCCAGGAAAAGTTGGTTGCGGTCCTTGCACCCGGGGTCCGGTTCGTCCTCTGGCGTGATCGCCTCGACCACCGCGCGCAACGGCGCGGGGTCCGCCCGCCGTTCCAGGCTGCCCATCGCCCGGAACAAACGGAAAGTCACGGCTTCGCGCGGGGGGGAGGCCGCGATGATCTGGGCCACCTCGCGGTCAAAGTCGTCGTAGCGCCGCAGCCAATGGTAAACGTACGCCAGGTCACAGCGGCGGTTGCTGCTGCGCGGGTCCAGGGCGACCGCTCGTTCCAGGCTGCGGACGGCTTCGTCCCAGTGGCCCTGGCTGCTGGCGATCTGGCCGCCCAGGCTTTCGACCTCGGCGTTGTTGGGCAGCGCCCGCCGGGCGATGTCCAGCTCGCCGCGGGCCTGGTCCATGTCCTGGCTGACCTCGAAGAAATGGCGCATCTGCGCGAGGTGGACCTCTCCGGCGTCGGGCCGCAGCCGCCGGGCGCTGGCCAGCGCCGCCTCGGCCTGAAGGCTGTGCTTCGCCGCCGCTTCTGCCTGGACGTTGGCGGCCTCGTAGCCGGCGAGCACGTCGCAGGAGTCGGCCAGATCGCAATAGGCCAGCGCAAACCCGGGGTCGCGCGCCACCGCCGCCTCCAGGAGGGGCAAGCGGGTCTGCGCGTGGTACCGATACCGATCCGGATAGCTTGAAAACAGAGGAACCGCTTCATGCGCACGCAAGTACAGGTCATAGGCGGCCAAATCGCTGGTCGGCGGCTGGTTGATGGCGGCCTCCTCCGCAGGCGAAAGCGTTGCCCGCAGATGGGCGGCCACCGCGCGCGTCATCGCGCCTTGTAGGATAAAAACATCCGTGAGCGGACGGTCGTACCGCGCACTCCAGACATGGGCAGGGTTGAGCCGGTCCACGAGCCGTAAGTCGACGTGCATCTGCCCCGCCTGCCGCCGCACATCGCCCTCGAGCAGGTAGCGTGCGCCGAGATCGTGGCCGATCCGGGCAAGGTCACGGTTCTCGGACGGATAGGGATGGGTGCTGTCGGAGCTGATGACTTTCAACGCCGCGACCTTGGCAAGGTCCGCGGTGATCTCATCCTGCACGCCCGCCGTAAAGAACGCGTCGTTCTTGTCGGGACTGAGATTTTCAAAAGGCAGCACCGCGATGGAACGATCCGGCGAACTCCCCTCCCCGTCGATCCGGTGCCACCAGGCCCCCGCTCCGACCGCGAGGAGAACGGCAATCAGCCCCGACGCCAATGCCAGGGCCCGGTACCTGCCGCGACGCCTGGCTCGCGTCTCCCCGGCGACAAGCTGCGCCTGGCACCGGTGCATCATGGTGAGCAGTTCGCGCGCGGATTGCGGCCGGGCGGCCGGATCCATCGCGAGCATGGATCGGAGCACCTTCCTCACGCTCCCGGGCACCCGCGCGGCGGCGAGTTGCTCGAAGGGCGGTTCCTTCTGCTGGGCCTGGATGACTTCCAGGGTGCCCCCCATAAACGGCGTCCGTCCGCAGAGCAGATACCAGAGGGTGATACCCAGCGAGTAAATGTCCGAGCGCGTGTCGATGCGGCGATCTTCCGTGAGGGTAAACTGTTCCGGGCTGGCGAAAGCCGGCGTGCCCACGAAGCCGTTGCGAGTCTGGTCCGATCTGAACATGGGCTCGGAACTGACGGCCTTGGCCAGGCCCCAATCGATCACTTTGACGATCAGCGGGTCGCCGTTGCCGCCGGGCGCGGGCGGCGGCGCGGCGAGCATCAGGTTGGAGGGCTTGAGGTCGCGGTGCACCACGCCGCCTGCTTCCGCGGCGGCCAACGCGAGGGCGACCTGCTGGCCGATCTCCATCGCCAGAGTGGGCGGGAGCGGTCCGTCGCGCCGCACCCGGGCTTCGAGCGTCTCGCCCTCGACCAGTTCCATGGCATAGTAACATTCGCCGTCCTGCTCGCCGTAGAAACTCACGCGGGCCACGTTCGGATGGTGGAGCTTGGCCGCCGCGCGTGCCTCGCGCAGGAAGCGCGTCCGGGCGGCGGAATGCTCCGCCACGTTTTTGCTGACGACCTTCAGCGCCACGGTGGCGTGCAACACCGTGTCATAGGCCCGGTAGGTGGTTGCGGTGGCCCCCGAGCCGAGTTCCACGGGCGAGCCGTCCCTGCCGATGGCCAACTCGAAGTGCCCATAGCGGATGGGGCCAATCGCGGTTCCATCCGTCGCAGCCCCCGCGCCGGTCGGCGGATCTTCCTCCGGGAATAAGGCAATCCCGAGCAGGCACCGCAAGCATTCGCCCTGCGGCCCTCGTCGGGTGAGTGGTCTGCGGCAGCCGGCACAGGTTCCCGCCGGCGGGAAATCTTCGCTCGACGAATCTTGGTCGAGCGTCCCCTTGCGTGGGGCGGCGGCACCGGAGGGGTCCACGTTCATGGCGTGACAACGATGGGCAAGGTGCCGTCCAAATAAGCACTCACGCCAACAGGAGACGATACAGGTACCGCAACTCGTCGTCGATTTCCGCCGGATCGCTGACGGTCTGGGCCACTTCGAGCCGCAACATCTCGCGGTAGCGCCGGCGGAGATGCATGAGCGATTTGCGCAGGGTTACGGCTGGGATGTTCAGCCGTGCGGCCACCTGTTCCTGGCTGGGCGGAGCCGTGGGCCCACCGATCAGAAACGGTTTTAGTTCCTCCAGCGTTTGTGCCTTCCCCGCCAGGGCATATTCCTCGTGCAGTTGCTTCCAGGCCCGGCTCACGATGGTGGCAACCCAGGTCTGATCGTAGCAGGCGGTTTCGTCGTACCGGGTCGTGTCGAGGAGGGCCGCCTCGGCCTCGGCGAGATGTTCGTCCATGGAAACGGTTTGCTGGCCGCCGCCGCGTTTGAGCGTCCGGGCACGGTCGTATTCATTGGCAAGGAAGTACTGGAGCGAATGCAGCAGAAACGTGCGCAGCCGGCCGTCTTCGCGGCTGGCACGGCTCAAAGTATTTTGTTCCAACAAATGGGCGAAGAACCCTTGCGTTAGATCCTGGGCGTCGTTGGGCGTGTGGCCGCGCCGCCGCAGAAAGGCGTAGAGCGGCGGCCAGTAAGCCTGGCAAAACTCAGCCAGCGCTTGTTGGGCGAATTCAGAAAAACGGTCCTGCGCAGCGATCGTCACCACGCTCCAGTGCGTCGTGTGAAAAGCTGCGCCCCCCTCCTGCCATGTGCCCGGAACTGCCTTCACTTTTTCTGGTCGTAGCCAAATAGCCAAATAATTTGGCTCTTCAAGTTTCTCAAAAATGGTCGCTTGTTGTCAAATAGGAAACGGCAGCGTTGCAAGTTTCCGGCCTATTCTGTCGGAGTAAACCGATCACCGTGGCACCGGCAACGCCTTTTCTCTTGGATTGGCGGCGGTAAATGCCCACGGCTTTGTGCGCCTGACTCGTGCTGTGGACCTCGTCATTCGGTTGACTCCCACGAATGCCGCCAAAGGTCTGCACCCCTGCTGTCCATCGGTTACCGGCTCTCCCCCGCTTGCTTCCCGGGCGGACTGTCCTACTGTATCCGCCCGCCGGATGTCGGCTTTCACCTGTCGCCTTCATCCCTCATTGTCCCACCCTGCGGGCGATTTCTCGCAGACTCGAATCATCCTTCATCCTTCATCCTTTCTTCCGCATGTATTCCCAGCCCCAAGGTCCCGACGGCGTCCTGCTCGTGGACAAGGCTCCCGGCATGACCTCGCACGACGTGGTCGCCATCGTCCGCCGCGCGTTCAACACCAAGAAGGTCGGCCACTGCGGCACGCTGGACCCCCTCGCCACGGGCCTGCTCATCGTCGTCATGGGGCGCGGCACCAAGATCCAGGACCTCCTCATGGCCGAGGACAAGGAATACGTCGGCACCATGACCCTTGGCACCACGACCAGCAGCCAGGACCGCGAGGGCGACATCCTCGAAAGCTGGCCCGTCCCGCCCGACATCGACCGCGCCAAGATCGACGCCGCGTTCCAGAAATTCCACGGCGACTTCTACCAGATGCCGCCGATGGTCAGCGCCATCAAAATGGGCGGCGTGCCGCTGTACAAGCTGGCCCGCCAGGGCAAAACCGTCGAGCGCGAGGCGCGTTTCGTCCACGTCTTCGCGCACGAGATTAAAAACGTCGATCTGCCCGACGTGGACTTCCGCGTGGTGTGCTCCAAAGGCTTCTATGTCCGCACCTACGCGCATGATATCGGGCAGGAACTCGGCTGCGGCGCGCACCTCAAGGAACTGCGCCGCACGCAGTCGGGTCGCTTCGACCTGAGCCGCACCGTCACCGTGGAAGAACTCAAAACGCTGCCCGTGGACGAACTGCGCCGCCGCCTGCTCAGCCTGCCCGAAGTCTCGCGCTTGCGCGGAGCCTGATTTTGTGGTTGAAAGAAGAACGATACCCGCATGGCAATCGAAGCACCAGCGCCGGAACTTCAGTATGTGTCCGATGTCGAGGGCAATCCTATCAGTGTGATTGTGCCCATCGAATTGTGGCGTGAGATCGAGTCCGAGCGTGAGAGCGCCTATCTTTTGCGGAGCGAAACGATGAAGCACCGCTTGTTGGAAGCCAGAGACCGCCGCACGGGAACGACCTTGGAGGAAACCTGTGCC
>CAHJWO010000127.1 GCA_903642295.1 PVC group bacterium
TGGCGGGTGGCGGGACCGGCACGGGGGCCAGGGTCGCCTCCGGGGTCGGCGCAACCGTCGGCGTCGGCGTTGCAGCGGGGCTAGGCGTGGCGGTCGGCACCGACGTCGGGGCCACCGTCGGGGTGGCAGCCGGGGTCGCGGCGGGCACGATAGGCAGAGCCACGGGGGGGGCAGGCAAAGGGCTGGCAGTGGCGACCGGGGTGCCGGTCGGGGCAATCGTGGGCACCGGGACGACCACCGTCGGCACGGTCGCCGCCGGGGTGGCGAGCGGAGTTTCCGCCCCGGTCGGAGTCACGGCGGGCAGCGGCACGGGCACCAATGCCGGGCTGGATAGAGCGCCGGGCGTGGCGGGGGTGGGGGTCGGCGTCGCCTTGGCTACGGGCATGGCGCGGAGCTTCTCGCCGATGCGGCTCTTCCCGCCCGAGCGGTGGGCGTACCCGAAAGCGAGGGCAATTGTCAGAAGGAAGAACGCCCCCGCCATCCAGGTAGTGAAGCGCACGAGCACGCTGGTGGCCGGACCGATGTACTGCTCGACCATGCCGGAAGCGAACGCCGTCCCCAGGCCCTCGCTGCGCGGACGCTGCAACAACACGACGAGGATGAGCAAGAGGCAGACGATGATGAAGATCGCCAGCAGAAAATCGATCAGGTATTCCATAGGGAGCGGGCATCTTCGTGCAAGTGTCCGTGCTTGTAAAGATGCGGAATCCGGCGGGATGCAGGATGGGGATACACTCCATCCTCCGGCAGATGACAAGCGTACAAAATTTCTGTCATCCTGAGCGAGTGTAACGAGCCGAAGGACCTGCCCACGCGGTGGTCCGATGAAACGTCATCCTTGGAAGGCTTCCTCCCGACGAATCATTCATGTGCCTTTGAATCCTTCGGTGGAAGGTCCTTCGGCTCGTTACACTCGCTCAGGATGACAGAAAGTTTAGGGGAGCGGCTGGGCCCCACACAGGCCTATCCTACTTCATCCCAGCGTTGTCGGCAGGCAACACATCTCACATCCCTCAATGCGGCAAGTTCGCCGAAGCGGCGGCGGTCGCCGCCGTCGTCGTGCTCGCCGGGAGCTGCACGGCATACGGCCTGAAGGCCTCTTCGAGCAGGTGCGGGGTCGGGTATAACGACCCGTAGGCACCGTGCAGGGCGTTCTCGAACAGGCTGCCGCCCGCCAGCGCGGTGAGCATCGCTTGAAACCTCGTTTTGTCGGCGGCATTGAGAAAGCGCACCAGCTTTTCGGATTCGACGTAAAACGCCTGCACCTCCCGCACATCCGCCGGATACGTGAGGAGGTTGGTCAGGCGTTCCAGCGGAAGGAATGACTGCGGCGTCAACTCGCTGGTGCGCGGATGAGCCTCGTAGCCCCGGGCGCGGTTGTAGCTGGCGTAAGCCACGCGCGAGATGTACTCGGCATAGCCCTCGTTGAGCCACAGCGGCACGTTGGAACCAAAGAACCGGTCCACGACGAGGTGCGCCGTCTCGTGGCCCAGCGTATTGCCCTTGAACTTGAGGTTGGGGTCGCGCTGGATGAACAGCGAGCCGCCCTGGTGGATGCCGCCGGTCCAGGGGTCGAGGTTGGCCCGGGTCTGGAACATCCGCCAATCCGCCGGTTCCTCGAAGATAAAAATGTGCGCCTTGCGCTCCCAATGGGAGGTATCCTTGTTCAGGTCCTTGGCGACAACGCGGTAATAAAATTCCGCCTCCACCGAAACCGGCGTGGCGATGAAACTGTGGAAAAAGTGGTAAACGAAATTGTCCGTCTCGGCGTGCTTCCATTCGGTCGGGCGGATGGAGAGCGCCGCCTGGCCCAACGGCGTGATGTAAGGGGAAGAAAGCGCGGTGAAAGGCACTTCCTTCAAGCCGTCCAGGCCGACCTGATTCCCCACGATGGCCTGCTGGGCGCGCGGCGTGGACGGCACCAGCCAGAGCGCCAGGGCCAGCAGCATCCGGGGCCAGTGGAAACAGGATGACCCTTGGGAGATTCGACGGGAAGTCACCCCGGTCAGCGTAGCAGAAACGAGGCCAGGCAAGGGCGGTCGCAGCCGGCCAAATCGGCGTCGCAGTCAGGTAGAGGGATAGCCGGTCCCTCCCTTTATAACCGGCCCGCGCTCGGAAACTGGGCGAGCAGCGGTTCCTGGCGCGTGGGCGCGGCCAGCGGCGCGAATCGCCGCAACAGCCAGTTGACCAGCGGCGAGGTATGCCGCGCGTACAAATCCAGCGGCACCACGTCCATGCGCAGGCGCAGCTTGGGCTCGTAGTTGAACGGGCTGCTGTAATACCGGGTCAGCCCGTGGGCCAGCGCCCAGCGCACGATGTCCCGGAACGTCACATGATAAAGGTGCAGGGGCGCGGCGGCCGCGGTGTCCAGGCCGAGGTCGTTGTCGTAAATGGCTCCATCGTGGACCGTGCAAAACGAGAACGCCACGACCCGTCCGCCGTGCCGCCAGATGAAGTAGCGCGTCGTCTCGGGCATCCGCTCGCCCAACTTCAGAAAATAATCGGCGCTGAACACTTCGAAATGCACGTCCCCGCGCAGGGCGACCCGCTCGTACAGCGCGTGCAGTTCGGTGGCCTCGTCGGCGGTTACGCGGTGCTTGACCTCCAGGGTGATCAGCTCGGCCAGCGCGTCAATCTCCCGGAACTTGCGCCGCAAGCTCTTGCGCGTGGATTTGCCGGGGCGCGTGTTGAGATACTCGTCAAAACTGGCGAAATCCAGCGGCAGGCCCACCGCCGGCAAACTCGGCAGCCGCGTGTAGCGGCCGCGCGCCACCAGCGGGGCCAGCGCAGGCCGGTACGACTCCGGCATATCCTTGAACAACCGGATGGAAACGCCCTCGCGCCGGGCAAAAATTTCGAGCGCGTCGTCCAATTCCGCCAGGACGGCGGCAGGATCGTCGGCGGGGTCCGTGATGCCGACCTGACCGTCGCCCACGATGCACCCCAGCATCAGCAGGCGCAGGGTCAGCCAGGGGCGCAGCGGACGCAGCAGCGCGCGCAGCCCCGCCGCCAGCGACACCGTCAAATCCTGCTCGACGAAGAACATCGGCAGCACGGCCCGGACCGCCGCCGTCTCCGTTGGTCCGGCTTCCCGCAACACGAGGTAGCGCGGCGGGAACTGGTCGGCGAAGGTCTCCTCCAGCGTCTGGAAATACCGGTAATCCTTCCACGAAGGAGGAAACGCCGTTTGCCACAGGATCGGGTCGATCCCGGCGAGGCGGTCGAAGACCTCGAAGCCCGAGCCGCCCCGCGTCCGGCCCGTAAAAACCGGCGCGGACGTGACGGTGATCGGATCGCTGGCGACGCTGACGCTCAACTCAAGCCGGGGTGGCGGGCGCGATGTCCTCGGCGGGCTGGTGCCCGATGGGACGGCTCTTGGTGGGGAGATTGGGGTCGAGGAAACCGAGCATGTGCGGCTGGCTCAGCACGCGGGTCCCGACGCGCCGCTGCAAACCCTGGATTTGCACGAACAGATCGTGCGAGCGGGTCCAGTGGCACTTGGGGCGGAAGTGGTGTTCGGCGTGGTAGCCGTTGTTGAAGAAAATCCAGTTGTACACCTTGCCGTAGGACGACACGCCCCAGGCGGCGGGCTCGTCCGGGTTGCCGCCGAAATGGCGATAATAGCCGTTCAGGTACGAAAAACAGTGGCCTAGGTACATCATGGGCAAAAAGAATGCGATAAAGCGCCAGTTTAGGACGGTGCCGTCGCTGCCGATGATCGCCATCGTCGCCAGGATGACGATAAAAGCAGCCAGTTCGAGGTTACCCCAACGCACCTCGGTCTCGCCGCGCTTCTTGAGTTCGCGGCTGATGGCGGCGGGATTATCGCGGAAGAACGACAGGAACGTGTAGCTCCAGACGTTTTCGGCCTCGTCGTCGTGGCCGTGGCGGTAGATGGAAATCCAGTCGATGGTCTCGCCGTCGTCGTCCTGCTTGTCGCTGTTGCCTTTGTGGTGCTGCATGTGGACCACGTCGTAGTAGGTCTGCGAGAAGCAGCACGCGACGCTCTCCAACACGGAGAACAAGCGGTTGAGCAGCGGCGAGCGGAAGTAAGGGTTATGGATGAAGTTGTGCGAGATGCCGTTGATGTTGGCGTTGATGCAGAAGGCGTAGAGCAAACCCAGCGGGATCATCACCCACAGCGACACGCGCGGGAACAGGTAGTACAGCGCGAAAAACAGCGCCAGGTGGCACCCGGCGGCCACGGTCGGGACCGCGTCCCAGCGGGTGTAGGCAAACAGCTTGGAGTCGGTCTTGGGAATCTCGATCTTGATGGGGTCGGCTTTGACTTTCATGGATGAATCGGAAGAACCTTTCGGTGGCAGGTTGGGCGTAAGTGGTAACGGGATTGTCAGGATTTGTCAACGTTCCCCGGCTCCAATTCTGTAGGGAAAACCATTACAGAGCGTCAAGCCTTCCGTTTAGCTATCGCCGTTTTCGGTTGGATCAGCCTCGTGCCGTCTCCTCTTTTTGCCTGTCATACTGGGCTACCGACGAAAGTCGGAAAGTGTCCGCAGATTGCGCAGATTTTCGCAGATGGGAGAGAAAAGGGGACAGGCGGTCCCGCCACTCCTCCTCAATCTGCGAAAATCTGCGGAATCTGCGGACACTTTTCTCTCTTGGGAGCACTTTCGTCGGAGATCTACTGAGCGACCCTCAGGCGAATCGAAGAACCTTCCACCGTGAAGGAAATGCCAGGGCCCACTCGTCGGCAGACGGCGCTAGGCCAAGTCCGCATGGTTCTCGAAACGCGGCAGCAATTTGTCGTAACGCGTCGGTTCCAGCAGTGGCGCGATCCGCGTGAAGAACGGGTTGATCCAGCCCGAAACGTGCCGCACGTACAGGTCCAGCGGTTCCAGCGCAAAACGCAGGTGTAGTTTCGGATCGTAATTGAGCGGCGTGCTGTAATACCTGTGCAATCCCTGCTGCACGGCCCAGTCGAACAGGTCCCGAATCGTCACGAAATACAGCGACAGGTCGTAGGCGACGGCGTAATCCAGCCCGAGGTAATTATCGTAGAATGTCCCGGCGTGGGCCATCCCCAGGCTTACCGCGACCGCCCGTCCACCCTGCCGCCAGATGAAGAACCGTGCGCGGTCGCCCATCGTGCGGCCCAATTCCACGAAGTATTCCCGGGTCAACTCCTCGAAACGGTACGCACTCCGCGCGAGCACCTGCCGGTACAGCGGGTAAATCTCGTCTACGCAGTCGCTCACGTCCGTGCGCACTTCCATCGTGACAGGTGCTTGCGTCTCGTCCGGGCGGAACTTGCGCCGCAGGCTCTTGCGCGTGTTCTTGCTCAACCGCCGGGACAGGTAATCCTCGAAGTCCTTGTATCCAGCGAGATCGATGACCGTGGCCGGAAAGCTGGGCATCCGCACGTAGCCGTGCCGTTGGGCGGTGGGCGTCAGGGTCGGGCGGTGGTCCTTCGTAAAGTCCTTGAAGGTGATGACCGAAGCCTTTTGTGCCCGCCCGTAAGTATGGAACGCTGCGAGCAATCCATCGGTCGCTTCGGCATCCTCGTGGCCCCGGATCAACCCTAGATGGCCCTCACCCGCCGTGCATCCAACCATGAGTATCTTCAACGTCATAAACCGGGGAAACGTCCGCCGCACGCGCTCGACATGGGCGCGCAGGCCCGCGCTCAATCCGGCGAGGATGTCCTGGTCGGTGAAGAAGAACGGCTGGAGGGCGCGGACAGCCCCGGTGTGGTCGCGGAGCAGCAGGTAACGGTAGTGGAAATTCGGCTGCCGGAGCGTCGTTTCGCAGAGCCGGTAATAGCGGTGGTCCTTGGCGTCGCGGTCGAACGCGGCGTGCCAGTCCGCCAGGTCGAGGAGGTCCGCCCGGTCCACGATCCACGCCGTACCAAAGGCGGTATGGAGGGTTTCCAGTTCAGGCGCGAGAAGTGTGGACTCGCCTTGAATGCGCAGTTGGACGGCGACGGCGGACATGGGGCACCCAAGCTGAAGGGATGCCGTCAGAAAAGCAAGCGCGTCCTACGTTATGGTCACGGGCACGGCAAGCAAATCAGGCTGGGCATCCGTACTTGAGGCCGAACCAGAGACAGTATCACAAACTCGCCTCAACAATCAGGTTTGATGCGTTGGTTTACGAGACAAATTTTTTACTTTTTTATTGACGCACTCTAAATAAAGCCAATACAGTATTGTTCTTGCCAGATAACCGATCAAAAAATGAAAATTCGACACTTTTTGCTTCTGTTTTGCTTGGCAGGCATGATGGCGACGCCTGGCCGAGCACAGACCACCGTTGGTCCAGCCTCGAAACAGTTAAGAACATACAGCGGTACGGCTGCGAAATACACAGCGGATGGTCAGCAGACCATTGGAACCATCAACGTCGAGGTCAGCCCCAATCGAGTGGTTGTAGCCCAGATTACCATTGGTACCACGACCCTGAAGTACGCTGGCACATTGACAGACACCTCCAAGAACAGGACAGGCACTGCCTACGTCATCTCCGTTGATGATCAGTTTCAACCTGTGGAAGGCGCAGAGCGGATTCCTCTATTTGTTACTAAAGGCATCGTTTTCGGTGGCAGCCTGAACCGAGCCGCTGATGGTTTGGTTTTTAGAGCAGAAAGAGGTACTGTCAGTATAAATTGAACTCAGCGGCGGTGATGGCATTGACCGCCTGCCACTGACACATTAGAGGATGTACTCAATGACAAAAGGTGCCGAGTGTCCTTAGCGTCTTTTCACGTTCGACGGCCAAGATTGAACGCGTGCTCGGAAAGTCCTTGTTGAAACGTGCGGCGCGCTCGATCTGCTGACGCTGCCCGTCATCATGAGGGCAAGGTGTTGCTTCGCTGGACGTGCCACCACGCTAACACGCGCCCGTCCCACCTTGAAAAACACCGGAATCGCCGAAAACTAGTGACCTGTAGCCTGTAGGTTGAAACTCGAAATAAACCATTCCGTGACAAAAATCGGATGATTTCGTTGGGCAGAAGGGAGATGCCGTCTCATAAGACCAACCGTTTTTCGGGATGAACCTTGAGTGCAAAAAAGGACGGGCATTGCTGCCCGTCCCTGAAATCTGCCTACACTAGAAAGCGTGAGCGAATCTTACACCGCCGCCGGGGCTTCCGCCGTCGGGGCTTGCAGGGCTTGGTCGCGTTCCTTCATCGCCGCGCGGCGGGAGAATTTGACCCGGCCCTTCTCATCGACGCCGATGCACTTGACCAGGATCATGTCGCCGTTCTTGACCACGTCTTCCGTGAACTTGACCCGGAAATCCGCCAATTCGCTGATGTGCACCAGCCCTTCCTTGCCGGGGAGCACTTCCACGAAGCAGCCGAACTCCTTGATGGAGACGACGCGGCCATTGTACACCGTGCCGACCTCGATCTCCTTGGTCATGCCCAGGATGATCTCCTTGGCACGCGCCATCGCCTCGCCGTTGTTCGAGTAGATGTTGATGGAGCCGTCGTCCTCGATGTTGATCTCGGCGCCCGTCTCGGCCACGATGCTCTTGATGGTCTTGCCGCCGGGACCGATGATCAGGCCGATCTTGTCCGGGTTGATCTTGACCGTCTCGATGCGCGGCGCGTACTGGCTCATCTCCGTGCGTGGCTTGTCGAGGCAGGCGTTCATCACTTCGAGCACCTTGGTGCGGGTCTCCTTCGCCTTGTAAATGGCCTGCGTGAGCAGGTCGTGGCTGATGCCGGGCAGCTTGAGGTCGAGTTGGAAGCCGGTCACGCCCTCGGTCGTCCCGCAGAGCTTGAAGTCCATGTCGCCGTAGTGATCCTCGCTGCCGATGATGTCGTTGAGCAGGGTATGGCGCACCATGTTGCCGTCATTGTCGAACTCGGTCACGAGGCCGACGCTGATGCCCGCCACGGGGCGCTTGAGCGGCACGCCCGCGTCGAGCAGGCTCAGCACGCCCGCGCACACGCTGGCCATGCTGGTCGAGCCATTGGACTCCATGACCTCGCTGACCACGCGGATCGCGTAGGGGAAGTCGTTGTGCGGCGGCAGCACGGCGGCGATGGAACGCTCGGCGAGCGCGCCGTGGCCGATCTCGCGGCGGCTGGTCGAGCCGGTGCGGCCCGTCTCGCCCACGCTGAACGGCGGGAAGTTATAATGCAGCAGGAAGCTCTTGCTGCTCTCGCCACCGGTGTAGGCGTCGAATTCCTGGGCTTCCTGGCCCGAGGCGAGCGTCGTCAGGCAGAGCGCCTGGGTCTCGCCGCGCTGGAACAAGCCCGAGCCGTGCGCCCGGGGCAGCAGGCCGACCTCGGCGCTGAGTTCGCGGATGTCGAAGTAGCCGCGGCCGTCCACGCGCTTTTGTTTGTCCAGGATGGAGACGCGGAACGCCTTCTTCTGGATGTACTCGAACGCCGAGCTGATCTCGAAGCCGGCGGCGTCCGGGTATTTCTCCAGGATGGCAGCCTTGACTTCTGCTTTCAACGCATTGACCGCCTTGCCGCGCGCGGCCTTGGTCGGGTTGTAGATGGCGGCTTCGATGCGGTCACCGGCGACCTGATAGGCAATCTCCTGGATCTCCTCGCGCACGGCGAACAACGGCATGACGCGCTTCTCTTTTCCGGCGGCGGTCATGAGGTCGCGCTGGGCCTGGACGAGGGTTTTGACGTGGGTCTGGGCGAACGCCAGCGCTTCGATGAACTTGTCTTCGGGCAGTTCCTTGGCCTCGCCCTCGATCATGATGATCTCGTTCTCCGTGCCCGCGAACACGAGGTCCAGCGTGCTGAACTCCCGCTCGCTGTGCTTGGGGTTGACGATAAACTCGCCGCCGACCATGCCGACGCGCACCGCGCCGATGGGGCCGCCGAACGGGATATCCGACACGCACAGGGCGGCGGACGCGCCGTTGATACAGAGGAGGTCGGAGTCGTTCTCGCCGTCCGCGCTCAGGAGGGTGGCGATGATCTGGGTGTCGTAGAGGTAGCCCTTGTTGAAGAGGGGCCGCAGGGGACGATCCGTCATGCGGCAGGTGAGGATTTCCTTCTCGGAGGGACGGCCCTCGCGGCGGAAGTAGCTGCCGGGGATCTTGCCGACGGCGGCGGCCTTCTCGCGGTACTCGACCGTGAGGGGAAACCAGTCCTGGCCTTCCTTGACGCTGGTCGCGCTGACGGCGGTGACCAGGAGAATGGTGTCGCCGTAGCGAACGGTGACGGCGCCGTCCGCGAGGCGGGCGATTTTGCCGGTTTCGAGGGTGATGGGGGAGGCGCCAACGAGCGCCGTAGTGCTATGCTGCATGATTCGATTGAACTGGAGAAGGACCACGGGCCACGATTGCGGCCGGTCTTCTCTTGAACTCGTAGGCTTCAAGCTTCCCTCAGGCGTGAAGCACGCCGCCGAAGCCTGAAGCCTAGGGTTTCAGGAAGGAAAACCGGGCAGATCGCCCGTCGTCCGATTGGTTTGATGCCGACGCTCTGAATTGGCTCCGGCTGTGCGGATAGATAACCCAACCCGCACGGAATGCAACCAATAAGAAAGGCGGCCCCTTGCGAGTGCCGCCGATTCTTGCGCGTTCCGGGCGAACGGGTTGCCTACTTGCGCAGGCCGAGGTTGCCGATGACCTTCTTGTAGCGGTCGTTGGCGGTGCGCGCCAGGTAGTCGAGCAGGCTGCGGCGCTTGGCGACCATCTTGAGCAGGCCGCGGCGGCTGTGGTGATCCTTGACGTGGCCCTTGAGGTGCTCGGTCAGTTCGGTGATGCGGCGGGTGAGCAGGGCGACCTGAACGTCGGCGCTGCCGGTGTCCTTGTCATGAAGCTGCAAACCTTTGATTTCGTCGGTGTCTGTCGTGGCCATGTGGGCAAAAAAGGGATCGTGTCGAACGCGGGATGGGCAACAAAGCGCAAAGTCGGGCGGGTTGCAACGGGAAAATTTGGGGGAGGGGTGAAGTTGGGGTTTTTCGGTATCCGGAATTGTCGCGCGGGAAATTGGCATTAATTCGGGATTTATGTCGCAGGCATCGCAAGCGTCGCAGAGGTCGCAAAGGCGACCGGCGTCGCCGGGAACGCAAAGATTGGACCGGATCGGGTTTGGGATTACACTTCTTTTTTGACCGCCAGTTGAACCCTCCAGACGTTTTGCCATGCCGACTCCTTTTCATGCGAATACCCCCGGGGCACGGCTGCGCTCCGCCGTCGAAGCCGAACGCCCTTTGCAGGTCGTCGGGGCCATCAACGCCTATGCCGCAATGATGGCGGCGTCGTCCGGGTTCCGGGCGTTGTACCTGTCCGGTGCGGGGGTGGCGAATGCATCGTATGGTTGGCCGGATCTGGCGATCACCACCTTGAACGACGTGTTGGAGGACGTGCGGCGGGTCAGCGCGGCGACGGAACTGCCGCTATTGGTGGACGCTGACACGGGATGGGGGAACGCGTTCAGCGTGGCGCGGACGGTGCGGGAGATGATCAGGGCCGGGGCGGCGGGGGTCCACATCGAGGATCAGGCGACGGCGAAGCGTTGCGGGCACCGTCCGAACAAGGAGATCGTGCCGACGGAGGAGATGTGCGACCGGCTCAAGGCGGCGTGCGACGGTCGGACGGACCCGGCGTTCGTGTTGATGGCGCGCACGGACGCGGCGGCGAACGAGGGCGTGGACGCGGCGATTGAGCGGGCGGGCCGGTACGTGGAGGCCGGGGCGGACATGATCTTCGCCGAGGCGCTGGGGACCTTGGAGGAATACGGGCGGTTCGTCGGGGCGGTCGGCGTGCCGGTGCTGGCGAACATCACGGAGTTTGGCAAGACGCCGCTGTTCACGGTGGAGGAGTTGGGCAGCGTGGGGGTGCGGCTGGTGCTGTATCCGCTGAGTGCGTTCCGGGCGATGAACGCGGCGGCGCTGGAGGTATTTCGGGCCATTCGGAGGGATGGGACACAGCGGGCGGTGGTCGAGAAGATGCAGACGCGGGCGGAGTTGTACGAGCTTTTGGATTACCACCGCTACGAGGAGCAGTTGGATGGACTGCAAAGGAAGTAGCAAAAATCTTGCTAAGATATGTCTGATCTACAGGACTGGCTGGAAAATTCAGAGGCGAAGTATCGCAAAATTTACGCTGCTACGCAGCCGGTAAGTAGGGTTACTGGGGCCATCCAAGTGTATGCTTACCATAATCGGCATGATCCCGGTCAGATACCAATCGTCTGTGTCGGATCTAACTACGGTCAGGGCAAAAAGGTAGAAAAGGGCTGCGCTGCCAACCTAAACACCTGGCTGGGTAACTACTTCAACATGAGGGATGTGTTTGAACAGACATCCGGGTGGAAGCGCCAGTGGGTGACGCACAGATGGTCTTCAGAAAGGTTTCCGTACCTGCCCGCACGGGACGAATCCTTCTTCATTATGACGAATTTATGCCCTTGGTTGACAGATATCAGTTGGGGCGAGGATAAGTTTGACCAACGGGAAAGCAGAGACTTGTTGAACGCGAGCCAGACTTTAAATCAGTACCTTCATGTTGAAGAATTGATTGCTTGCCTGCTCCAGCAGGAGAGGGAGTTTGTTGTTGTTGGCCACGGAGTGAACGAAAACATTTTGCAGCCTCTGCTGCATTTCCTAGCTGGCCGCGACCGGTGGCTTTTGTACGCAAACTTGTCTCTGAAAAAGTATCCTAGCGGGTGGATTCCCGCGAAGCAGAAGTTCGATTTTGCAGATAAGCCGGTGTTGCTGGCAAATGACACCCTTGACGCCGAGTGACCTTGTTTTCTCCTTCCCTTGTTCCCAAGTTGTACTTGGGAATGCCCTGTCTGCGAAATTGTACTTCGTCTGATTTTTTAACCGATGGAACAAATCACCCCACGCTTACGCAAAACCGGCGAGTTCTACGAACTGGATGGCGAACCCATCCGCCGGGTCGTGGGGCGGCCCCACACGAAAGGCGACCCTTTCGATGTCCTCTGGGAACTGCGCGAAAGCGCGCGGGAATTGCTGAGAGGGGAGTTGCCTGACGATACCTACGACGATGAACC
>CAHJWO010000128.1 GCA_903642295.1 PVC group bacterium
CCCCAGGTCATGTCGGTGATGTGGAGCAGGCCGTCGATGCCGGTCAGGTCGATGAACGCGCCGAAGTCGGTCAGGTTCTTGACGTGGCCGGTGACCACGTCGCCGATGTTGACGCTTTCCAGGAAGGCCTGGCGCTTGGCGTTGCGCTCGGCTTCGATGAGTTCGCGGCGGCTGAGGACGACGTTCTTGCGGTCGTCGTTGATCTTGACGATCTTGAAATCGTAGGTGTTGCCGACGAAGCCGTTGAGGTCTTTCGGCGGGGTGATGTCGATCTGACTGCCGGGCAGGAACGCCTCGACGCCGATGTTGACCATGAGGCCGCCCTTGACGACGCTCTTGACCTTCCCCTTAATGAGCCCGTCGCCGTGGAACACCGCAACGATCTTCTCCCAGTTCTGGCGATGGAGGGCCTTTTCGCGCGAGAGCACGACCATGCCCTCGTCGTTTTCGAGACGTTCGAGGAGAACGTCCACCTCGTCGCCCACGTCCACATGGTCGAGGTCGTCGAATTCCGAGAGGGAAATGACACCCTCCGATTTGTAGCCGATGTCCACGAGGGCTTCGCGCGGGCGAAGTTCGAGGATGTGGCCTTTGATAATGGTGCCTTCGCGGAAGTCCTTCATGGACCGCGCAATGAGTTCCTGCATTCCAATCATAACGGAGGTGGATTCCTTACGGGTAGCCGACCGGAGAGGCAAGCGTGCGATGGCAGCGCGGACGCTCCGGCGGGTTTAGGGTTGGGTGGTGTGGTTGGTTTGCGGTCCGCCCGGAATGGACGGAACGCAAGGGACGGCAAAGTAGCCGAATTTGCGCGGCGTGCAAGCGGGATTTAGCGAACTTCCCCACGGGTCACCGCGTTGGGAATTTGATCCGCTTCCGACGGTTGTTTGTAGCCCAGGGGGCGTCCGGGCAACCGTTGACCCGCCTTTGCCGGCCGGGGGTGATCTGGGCGGCGCGGACAAGAAAATCGTCAAGTTGACGCTGGCACCCAAAGACGGGTACACGATGGGCTCGCCGACTTTCGTCAAAGTGAAATCCGGCCACCGCGACCCGCGTCCATTGTGACGAATGGCTCCGGCGTTGCCCTGCCCTGCCACACCGACCCGCTTGATTTCCGTCCTCAACCTCCGTACTTCTGCATCCTGTATCCTGCATCCTGTATCTTTCCGCCTGCGGAAACTTCCGCCTTCCGCCTTCCCACTTCCGCCTTCCGCCGATGCTTCCCGCCCTCGCCGCCCTGCTCGTCTCCGTCGCCTCCGCTGTCCTGGCCGCGCTGGCCCTGCTGCTCCCGGCGCACCGCGGCCTCGACACGCCGCTCGCCCTGGCCGCCCTGCTCATCGGCCTCGGGACCGGGCTGGCCGCGTGGTTCCACGTCCGGCATCAGGAGGCGCTCACCCTGCCCATCCGCCGCCGTTTCTCGGGTTGGGCGTGGGCCGTGATGATCGTCTTCGGCCTCTTCGCGTTGCGCTCGTTCTGCTGGCTCCTCTATCTAGACGGCGACGCACTCTACATCGGCTCGCCGGACAACCTGGGCGACCTGAGCATGCACCTTCAACTGGCACGCTATTTCGCCGACGGCGCGGCCTGGTGGCCCGCCCACGCCGAGGCGGCGGGCCAGCCGCTGCGTTACTACCCCGGCATCGACCTCTTCCACGCCCTTCTCCTACGCGTCGGCGCGGACGAACTGCGTGTGCTCGTCTGGATGGGTCTGGTCGGCGCGACGGCCACCGCCGTGGCGCTCTACCGCTGGGGCGGCACGTTCACCGTGGCGGGGTTCCTCTTCAGCGGCGGCTTGGCGGGCTGGCAGTTTTTTCGGGACGGCGTCTTCGACTACCAGCACGCCCTCGCCTGGAAGAGCCTGCCCCTGACGATGTTCGTCACACAGCGTCCGTTTCTCTACGCGCTGCCCGCCGGACTGCTCCTGATGATCCACTGGCGGCGCAAGTTCTTCACCGACCTGCCGCCCCCTGCCCGGCCCCTCCCGCCCGGCTCCCCTCCCCCGCTCCCGCTCGCCGCCGGCCCCGGCCTGCTGCCCTTCTGGGTGGAGGCGCTGCTGTACGCGACGCTGCCGATCTTCCACCTTTTCGCCTTCGTGTTTCTCTCGGCGCTGTTGGCGTGGTGGTTCGCCGTGTACTTCTGGCGGCCCGCGGTGCGCTGGCACCTTTTAGGCCTCGTCGCCGTGGCGCTCGTCCCCGCGACCTATCAGGTCTCCCTGATGACAGGCAACTTTACCTCCACCGGCAACACGATCCATCGCCAATGGGGCTGGATGGCCCACGGCCTTCCTTTCGAACGGTCTCTCTGGTTCTGGCCGTTGAACTTCGGCCTCTTCGCGCTGTTGGCCCCGCTCTTCTGGACGCAACTTCTCGCTTGGAGCATCACCGACTGGTGGGGTGCCGTGGTCAACCGGCAACGGCCCGTCCTGCGCAGCCGCGAGGCCGACGCCTCCACCGCTTTCGTCCTCCCGGCGGGCATCCTGTTCGTGGTTGCCTGCAACGTCATGTTTGCGAAATGGGACTGGGACAACACCAAGCTGATGATCTGGTGCTACCTCGCATTCCTGCCCTTTCTGTGGCGGGTCTGGGTCCGGCCGCTGGCCTTTCCCCTGCGCGTCCCCCTCTGTCTGGTGCTCTTTTTCTCGGGGGCGGTTTCGTTGTTCGGCGGCCTCTCGAAATCCCACATCCATTATTCGCTGATCAAACGCTCGGAACTCAACGGCGCGCGCCACGTCGTCACCGCCCTGCCCGCCCGCGCCCGCTACGCCTGCGCGCCGGATTACAACCACCCGCTCGTGTACTGCGGACGCGCGCTGGCGCTAGGTTACGAGGGCCACCTGCTCAGCCAGAGTATCGACTACAAGCCGTTGCGGAACGATCTCGACACGCTCATGCTGGGCGGACCCGGCTGGGAAAAAATTCCCACCCGGCTGGGCG
This sequence comes from PVC group bacterium, assembly GCA_903642295.1. Lineage (GTDB taxonomy): Bacteria > Verrucomicrobiota > Verrucomicrobiia > Chthoniobacterales > SZAS-18 > CAHJWO01. The sequence continues at coordinate 2,934 of CAHJWO010000128.1, forward strand.
TGCGCTACCTGTATTGGGGGCCGCGCGAGGACCAGCGTTGGCCGCAGTCCACGCACCCTTGGGAAGCCCAACCCGCCGTCGCCTCGGGCGACTGGGGTTCGATCTTCGAGGTGGGCCCGTAGCGACCCCTCACGAAAGGGGCCGCCTGCGGTCGGCCAAAGTCCTCGAAGACAGCAGACGACCTTCAGGCCCCGTCCGGCGGGCATGGGTTCGAAACGATGGAACTGCCGCTGGCAGGAGATTGTCCCTATTTGAACTGTGCTCTCTGTCGGGCGAACACTCGCGGCACGCTGCCGTCCACCGGCTGTGCGCTCCGCCAGCGTTCCGTCACTGTTCCATTGGCGTTCGTGACCGAACTGACCAGCGTCCCGCTGGATGTCCAGTTGACCAGATCGGTCGAGAACTCCGCGAAGTAGTTCACATCGCCACTTTCCCCGGAGTGGGTGCAGGTAAAGACATAATAAGGTTTATTCCCGCTGCTCAGTACCGTCGGGTCCACGATCCCCGAAACCACCGGATGGTCGCCGCCCGCCATCGGTGAGGTGCCGAAGAAATACTCGCTGGCGTTCGACCAACCGTCGCCGTCCGAGTCGGCGCTTGCGGCTCCGATCCCGGGATAGCGACGAGCCCATTCCGTGTAGTTAATGAGGTCTGCCTGACCCGGCGAACCGAGAGCCCGGATGCTGGCGCGCCAGTTCGTCACCTGCGTTTCGTCCGGGGCGAGCGTGGGGTTCATCAGGACCAGACTGGCTCCGTTGCCGTCGGCGGCCGTGGGCCACGGGTCCACCGTTTGGCCGGTCGCCGGATGCGACCCGTCGGAATACGTGAAATCCTGGACGACCTGCCCCACCGAGGTCAGCGTGACCTCCTCGCCGCTGTTGTCCAAGCTGCCCGTGTAGGGGCCCACCACCGGCGAATTCACCGTGCCGTAGCGCAAGGCGAAAGCCGCCGTGTTCTTCGCCACCACGATCCGCGCGCCGGGTGCCAGGGTGACACCGCTGGCGAACGTATAAGTGATCCCGTTGGTGAAGGCCAGCCCGCTCAGGTCCAAGGTGTTCGCGCTGATGTTCAGGAGTTCGATGTACTCGAATTGCTCGCGGTCGGTGTAACCGGCGGCCGTTTCCGCAGAACTGAGCGCGGGCGGATGGTACATGAACTCGCTGATGACCAACTGGGACGGCGTCAGCCCCGCGCTCGCGGTTCCGGCCACGAACTGCGTGGCGGTTGACCAACGGCTCCAGCGGCCGGTCGTGTCCTTCTGGCGCACGCGCAACCGATAGGTGTGCCCCACCAGCACTGAAGTCGCTGGAACGGTGACTGCCGCGTTCGTGGTCAATTCCGCGGAACGCCAGACATCGGTCACTTCATAAATCCGCGGCTGCGCCGCGTTGTAGAGCGGCACTCCCGGCGCGGAAATCTCTCCGATGCGCCACTGGGTTGCCGCGTACGCCGCCGTCCCGGCATAAGTGCTGGCGGTAAACTGGAGCTTGTCCACCGGGTATCCCGCCGTTCCCACGTAAGTCGCGGTCGGCCGCTGCGGCACCGCCGTGTCCGCAGCTTCCGACGCCAGGTATTGCGCGCCGTAGCCGCGCTGGTCGCCGTTATTCACCGCCCAGGTGGAACCGGCGGGAAAGGTGTTGGTGGCGTAGCCGTTCAGGTACGCCATCGAGCCGGCGAAGTCCGCTGTCGCCAGCGTGCGCGTCCAGGTCCCTCCATTGCGGCTGTCCACGTACGTTTTCGCGTAGAAATTGCCGTAATGGTTCGTCTGCTTGTCAGAAGAGTTGGAGGTGGTCCGTGTGTTCGTATTCCACATCGCCGCGTCCAGTTGCGTCCAGTTGGGTGACACGCCGGTCGGCGCGACCATCTGCGCGTATTCGTCGATGAGTTGCCCGATCTGCCCGCCGTTGGCGGTGCCGTCGGCGCTCATCAGGTCCACCAATTCGCGGGCGCGGTTCTGATACTCGATCTTCAGGTTGGCGAGCGACAGGCAGTTGGTTTGATCGATGTATCCCGCCTGGTGCGTCTTGGGGATGAACATCATGTCCAGATCCCACGGAATCACGCTCCAGAGCCCACTCGGGGGATGGTAGAAACAGTAGTTGTAGCCGGGCCGCAGGTCCACGTTTCCGATCAACCGATTGCCAGCGGCGAAGTTATAATAGGCCGGCAGGTCCATGTTCGCCCGCCACCACGCTTCCGTTTGGGTGCCCTTGCTTGCATTGAGGAATGCGGTCCAATCGGAGCCATCCGTCACCTGTCCGCCGCCCAGATGCCGCGGGTCAGGCGCTTCCCCCTTGATCTCGTAAACGTTGCCGTCGTCGAGGTTGCGGTCATCGATGAATGATTTGTCCGGGTTTTCGACGGCGAGGTACAGTCCCCACAAATCCCCGCCGTTGACGCCCGAGCCGTCGCCGCCCTGGTACTGGGTGGTGCCGGTCTCCGACGCATCGTCGATTACCCGGAAATGCATGAAATGCGACCGGGGCGAGTTCAGCCCGAGCAACTCGTAGAAACGCAGGGAGAGGGCTTCCTCCACGCCCGACATCCCGCGATGCACCGCGCACCACGGGCTGGCGCACGCGTTGATGGTCAACTCTTTCCACGCATTGACATAGGGACGGCCCCAATTATCCAACGGGGTCAGGGAGCGCGCCGTATTGAAATGGACGCGCCACTTGTTCTTTCCGGAAACATAGGTGGAAGCCTCACCCCGGTTGTTGAATTGGACGTGATCGAAGACCGCGCCATTATAGACGAGCGTGCCGTAGAAATGCTCGCCGTTGTAGTCGGAATTATATTGGCAGTTGACCACATCGCTGTTGTTGGCAATCAGGTGGTAGGTCGGCAGCGACTGTTGCAAAGCGGCGGTGTAAGTCGTGCTGGTCGCACCGGCCTTGAAGGCCCCGGTCCAGTTTGGCAGGCCGTTGTAAACGAAATAAGCGAAATTCGGGCTGCCGTCGTCCGGGTAGGGAACCTCGATGGAATTGCTGTTCGCATTCGTGGCGTCAATGCGGTAGCGCACGAGCCGGCGATGCGTTTGCACGGAGGCGGGGATGGTCGCGGTGTACACCGAGTCACCGGCCGTAGAGTCGCCGTGCGTCCCGTCGTCATACATGGGCACGCTGGTCCAACTCGTGCTGTAAGCGGCATCGGTCAGACGAACATAGGCGCCGGGGTCCACCGTCTGGTACTTGAGGGTCACGGCGGACACTCCCTTGGGATCGGTAATCTTCGCCGAGACGACCACCGCCTGCCCCGCCGCCGGTTGCTGCGGCACGTTCGCCACCTGCTGGACGGCGGGTGGCGCGCTCGTGGAGTAGCAGGAGTTCACCGCGCCCGGGGTCGGGGCCGTGGAAGAGGGCGCGGAGGCGGCCTGCAACATCACGTCGCTGGTGAGATCGCTGGAATTGAGCGAGGCGTTGAAAGTCTGCACCGCCACCACATTCGTTCCCGCGACGAGGAAGGAACTGGCTCCCGGCACCGTCACCGATTCGAACACCGTGGCATTGGCCTCGTGGTCCTGACCGAACGAATTGTAAGCGGGCACCAGGTTGGGATCAACGTGGAACCGGGCCACCTCCACGCCGTTGACCCAGATAATACAACCGTCGTCCACCCGGGCGGAAACCGTCAGGGCGCTGGGGATCTGCCCGGCGTCCACGTTGAAGGTGCGGCGCATGAAGATCGACGAATAGTGATTCTGCATGTCGGTCAGAATCGTGTTGTCGTCGTTGTCGCCGAAGCCGATGGAAGCCTGCCCGAGCAGCCAGGTGCTGTCCTCGACGAACGACAGGTTCCGCCAGGCGCTGGTCGGGCTGGATGCCTCGCTCGTACCCTTGCGATAGTGCCAGTTCACGGCGTTGGCCGGCACGTAAACCTGGCTGGGTTGAAATCCGGTCGGTTGCCCCGAGGAACGCCACGAGCTGCCGAGATTATGGTCGAGATTCGGATTGATCAGCTCCATCGACGAGCCGTCGCCGCGGGCGGCAGTGGGCCAGGGAAAACCCACCCCGTAGGTTACGCTGTCCACGATGTTGGATGAGGCGTCGCGCAGCCGCACCTGCTCGCCGTCATTGCTCAACTTGCCCGTCCAGGGTCCCAGCGGGGTGAATCCCCAGTACGCGGCAAACGTGGCGGGCGCGTTGGACAGGACCACGTAGCCGTTTGCCGGCAGAGTCGTCCCGGCCGGGAAAGTGTAGGTGATTCCGGCGTCGAACTGCCAGCCGGAGAGATTCACGGCCGCAGTGCCCGTGTTCCAGAGTTCGATGAACTCGGCGGGATTGGAGTAATCCGACTCATCGTAATTGATTTCGTTGATCACCACGGCGGCTGTCAGCCTGGAAGCGGCGGCCAGCGAACCGAGGAGGGCAATCAGTGCAACGCACGACAGCCGGAGATAATTCCGGGGGGAAATCATTGGGGATGATTAAAAAGGGTTGACAATACTCGTCCAAATCGACGAATTCACAATCTCATTTCGGATGTGCTGGCCCAGGTGACCTTGTGAGCACCACAGGGTGCGGAACCGGTCGGACTTTTGCTGGCTGGCATCAGCGGCCCGCCCGCTCCACCGAAGCCTGGTATGTCGTGCTCGCCGAGGGACTAAAACACCTCACCGCGCAAGTCTTGTGCCCTCATTGCAGGCACCCGTGCTTATCCGTCTGAAATATGTCCCGTGTCAGGGACATTGCCCGCTCGCTTTTCGTAGAATCGCCAATGAACTCCGCAGGTTTCTACCGCCAAACGGCGCGCCCCATTGGTCACGGGCGTGTTTAGTGGGAATACGCAGCCAGGCCTCGTAATTCTGCTTCCGCGCGGTCCCGGAGCGCTCCGGCTGGAAATTGGCCTACCCAAGCCGCCGCCGCCGTCGGCTCACGCACGGCCCATTGATGGAGAACTGACATGACCGCCTCGTCCTGAATCGGACCGGTCGGAATCTGCTCAACGACGAGGTTGGCGGCATTCGCGGGCTCGGTTTGGGACTGCACGTAGGCCAGGCGCCCCACCATTTGATCGCGTCCCTCGCCGACCGGCTGCTCGCTGATCCAGGCGGCCGCTCCGGTCACGTCCTGTTCGGCCCAATGCTGCACGAGGTTTTCGAAAATGGCCCCCGGCACCGCTCCCAGCCCATGCCGCTCCGCGATTTCCACGGCCGAACGGGCATCGCCCTGGGCGACTTGCAGACACACGTCAGCCAGGGTGGCGGTCCGCTCGCTCTCATCAGTCAGCCGGGCCGCCCACCGCTCCGCTCTCGCGGCGTCCTGCCCGCCCCAGTCTTGCGCGACATTTCGCAGGGTCAGCTCGCGCCACGGGCCCGCCGGCAGCGAGATGGCAAAACGTCCCGCCCCCGCCGGGTCGCGTTGCGTCCATTCCGCCAGCCAGTCATGAACCTGGTCCTGGTTGGCGGGGAACTCCCCCTGCATGGCCGCCAGGATCTGGGCGCGCAGGACGTTGCCGCGCTCCACGTCCGCCGACGCCACCTTTTTCCGATGCCGGTGGAGAGGAGCAGGCGGCTCCGGGTCACCGGCAACCGTCGGCGCGACCACCGGTTCGGGCCGACCCGCGAGGATCGGGACAGCGGACGGGGACGGAGCCACCAGACCCGACACCCGGGTGGCCGGAGGCGGGTTACCGAACCAGCGCAAAGCACCAAGGCCGCCGGCCACGCCTGCTGCCAGCAGGAGGATGATGGCGAAGGTTCTTGTCCTCATGCTCTGCGAGGGTCAGTTTATCACGGGTCTGGCCGACGGCGACGAAATTATCTTGGAGTGCAGTTGAAATGCTGGTTGGTGCCGCCGTTGGCCCCGTACTGGTCAAACTGCGTCGTGCCCGTCGAGTAGCCGGGCATGTCGAGCACCAGGCCGCTGTGGCGGTTGGAGAACGCGTAGGAACCGTCGGATTGCCGCACGGGCAGCCACTGGTCGTTGCCCTGGTTGCCGTAGGGGTACTGGACCACGGGTGCCGTGTTGTCCGTGCGCGCGCCCGAAACGTTGAGGTCCAGGCCGCTGTTGGCGTTGCGGATCTGGTAGTAGCCGTTGCTCGTCGGGATGAAGTTCCACAACTGGTTCCGGCCATTGCTGTAAGCGTACTGGACGACGGGCGCGCTGTTGGCCGTGGAAGCACCGCTCACGTCGAGCACCTGACCGCTGGAGACGCACTGGATCTCGTACACGCCCGCCCAGGCAAAGTTGGTCACCCAACCCTTGGCCAGGACCTGCTGCACGCCCGCGTAGAACACGTTGGCCATCTTCTGGTAGCCGCCGTTGTTCGGGTGCAGCCCATCGGACAAATCACCGGTGTTCAGCGAACTCATGCTGACCATATAGATATGTTTGCCCGCATTGGCGCGCGCCTGCACGATGCCGGGAATCTGGCTGTTGTAGGAGTTGATGCGGTCCTGCACGGCCGCATTCCCATTTGGAATCAACTGCGCCACGATCAGGGCAACGCTGGGATCGTCGGCGAAGATCTGGTCGATCAGGGCCGCCAGCCGGTTTGGCGCGGTGGACACCTGATCGTTGTTGTTCATATCGTTGGAGCCGATGTGCAGCGTGATGATGTTGGGTTGGTAAGTGGCCAGCGCGTTGTCGGCCAGGCCCTGGAGCGTACTGATTTCTCCCCCCTGGTAGCCGGTATGATCGGGATCGAACGCGTCTCCGTTCCGGTAGAGCCCGACGAAGTCCGTCGGGTTGCCGTTACCGACGAGCTGGCTGTAAAGCGAGGCGCGATAGCCGTTTTCGGGGTTGCTTTGGTAGCCCACGGTGATCGAGTCACCCATCGGCATCAAGCGAATGGTGGCGCTGTGCGCGGGCGCGGCCGCCGCGATCAAAACGGCACCGGCCAATCCAATGGCTCGCCCTGCCTTGGCGCGAAGCGACGCTGTCCGTACTTGGGTCTTGTTCAACAAACGGTTCATGATCTGCATTTTGTTTGGGGGTTACAATGGAAGTTCTGAGGGTGAGTAGGTGAGAGTGGGTGAGCCGCGCGGGTGATTTTGCTGCCTGCGCGAGGAGAAACCTGGTCTGCCGTCGGCTGGGCGGGCTTGGACCTTCCTGTCCGGTCCAAGCCACGCGGGACGACTTACTGCACGTTCCAGCGCTGCTGGCTGCCGCCGTTCCAGTCCCATTGGATCAACGGGAGGTTGTTGCCGGTTTTGCCGCCGCTGTCGAGCGACTTGCTGTTGGCCTTGTTCCAGATCTTCTGGGTGCCGTCCGACTGCCGGTCCACCCACCAGCGCTGGTTGGAGTTATCGCTGTTCGGGTAGTACTGGATGACCTGCGTGCCGTTCGCGGTCGAGTTGGCGTCGTCGAGCGCCTGGGCGCTGCGCACGTTGACGATGTTCCAGGACGTGTCGGAGTTCTGCGTGAAGTTCCACCACTGGGGCGGGCCGCCGTTCTTGCCCCACAGGATGACGCCCGCGTTCGTGGTGTTGGTGCTGCCCCCGCTGTTGCCGTTGTCCACCGCGTCGCCGTTCTGCTGGTTGACGATCATGTGCATACCCACGAACGTGTTGAGCTGCGTCACGGCCTGGATGACCACCGACGCCTCCGCTTCCATCCCCGCTAGACTCGACGAGGTCGTGGTTCCCGCCGTGAAGTCGTTGGCGGTGATGTTGTAATCGGTGCGGCGGTGATTCCAGGAAGCGGTGCAGTTGTTTTGCAGGAAATTGTAGTATTTGCCCCACAGGTTGTTCTCCCGGGCGAATTTGCTCAACCCGCGCGTGAACTGCTCGCTCCCGAAGCTGCCGTTGGCGGGATGGTCTTCGTTCATGATGCCGCCGGTCCCGTTGAACTTGGCCACGCAGTGGTCGGCGGCCTTCACGGCGTCGTTATAGTACATGGAGTTGCCGGTGATCCGGTACAGCGCGTTGGCGGCGTTGACGAGCAAGCCGCTGTTGTACATGTTGTCGTCGCCGTAGGTGCCGCCGCTGCGATGGTAGGCTTCATAAACCCGGCCCGAATTTGCGTCGTAGCAATTGGCACGCGCCCAGGCGTACAAGGAGATGCACTTGTTCAGGTAGCCGGTGTCGTTGGTGGCCTGATAGATCATGCACCCGGCGATGACCTGCGGCCAGTTGCTCAACCCGCCTTTGTCGCCGTTGGGAATACTTTGCTGGTTCTCCCAGATGCCTCCGCCGTAATCCGAACTGTAACCCCGGTTGTAGGTCATGTCCCACGCTTTGGCGGCGGCATCGCGGAAGGCGACGTTGCCGGTGATCTCATAACCGCGGATCAACGCGATCGAACACCATTCCACGTCGTCGTTCCAACTGTCCCAGGACAGGTCGGTGGTGTTCTGCTGCTCGAAGGTCGTGAGCAGGTCACTCATGAGCTGGCGGTTGGCGGAGGTGGGGCTGCGGTCGTAAACGTCCGCGACCGTGGTGATCATGTAAGCTTGACCCCACAGGAAAGCCATCGAGCGGTCCGCGATGGTGTTACAGAAGTACGTCTTGCCGCCGGAACGAACCAGGAAGGCGTTTAGCCAGCCGTTATAGGCGGCGTCGGCGTTGGCAGCGTTCTGGGCCGAAGCGGACTCGACCGAAACGGCGAGAGATGCCAACGCGAGGGCTCCGCAAGCGAGCTTGCGGAGGAAGGTGGACAATTTGGGAGGGGGGTTCGCTGAACACTTCATTATCTGCATTTGTTTGGGGGGTTCTGCTGCGGTGAAATTTCAGGTCGTCATCGACGCCAGCGGACGGGTGGCGTTTCGGCGACAACGTCGCCCGGCAGATGGCGTTGCCTGGAAAAGGCGGCCTGGAAGCCGTCCATGCGAGCGCACGGGGCATAATTCGTCTGAAAAACCGGGGAATTTTTCACGGGCTGTCTTCTCTTGCTCGAGGAACTGAACATGCCTGGCATGGCCGACGCTCGGGCGGGGGGAGAGAAAAAGGGGGGGGACTCAAAGATTGCTCAGGAATGTCTCATTGCGTCAAGCCACTTTTTTCGTGAACCTTTTCTCGTTAAAAGCGCGTGGGTAAAG
>CAHJWO010000129.1 GCA_903642295.1 PVC group bacterium
GCGCTTTGGCGAGGCGCCAAAGCGGGCACGCGAGGCGCGTGCGCTCCCCGGAATCCTCCGCAAATTCAAAGACCTTGCCACCGGGGGTGGGCAGCTTCCCTGGTTCCTTCCGCCGCCGACGATTCTGGTATGGCGTGTGCTTTCCATTCCCTGGAAGCCGTCGCCGGAGGAAGCGGCGGCTCCAAAGTCATTCATGAACCAAGTCGAGCCGCCACCCGCCGAAAACCCGGCCAGCCCCGCCCACGCCGCGTCGCGTCGCGTGGCCGTGCTGGCGGTGCGTCTTTTCGAATTGCCGGGGGCGGCCGTGCTGCGGTGCGCCCGGGCGGGTGGGCCGTGGGAACCGCTTGCCATCGCCGGCAGCCAGGCCGAGCGCCTGCTGGCGGAGTTGAACCACCACGCCTTTCTCCTCGATACGCACGAGCAATTCGCCATCGTGCCCGACCTGGACGACGACCCGCGCATGGCCAAGGTGGTCCCCATGCCCGGCGTCCCCGAGGCGGAGCGGCTGCGTTTCCTGGCGGCATTCCTCCACCCGCCCGACGGCGACGGCGCGCGGGTCGGCCTGTGCCTGCTCGACGCCCGGCCCCGCCAGTTGCGCAGCACCGACCGCGAGTTGCTCGGCGAACTCGCCGGACTGCTCGCCGACGTTTGCCGCTCCGGGGCCGGGGTGGAAACGACGGCCTCCCCCGCCGCTGCGGGGCCGACGGCGGACATGGTCATAGTGCCGCCGGGCGGCGCTCGCTACCCCGAAGCCGTCGAACTCGCCGCCAAACTGACCGAACAAACCCGGGCCAACGAGACCCTGCGTGCCCAGGCGGCCGCCACGAACGGACACAAAACGGACGGCGCGGATGCGGCGGAACACGTCCGCTTCCGGCAGCTCTCCGACGAAAGCTCGGACTGCATCGCCCTGGCCAGCCTGGACGGCAAGGTCTATTATCTCAATAAGGCCGGTCAGCGGATCGTCGCGTTGGACGGCAACGACGAGATCCGGCGCACGCGGGTCATCGACTACCTGGTGCGCGAGGACCGCTCGTTCTTCCTGGGCACGGTGGTGCCGACCCTGATGCGCACGGGCCGTTGGGAAGGGGATTTCCGCTTCCGCAATTTCAAGACGAACGCCGGCATCCCGGTGAGCTGGAACCTGTTCCTGCTGCGCGACCCGGAGACCGGCGAGCCGACCGGCATGGCCAGCGTGGCGCGCGACATCGCCGAGCGCCAGCACTCGGAGGCGGCCCTGCGCGAGAGCGAGAAACGGTTTCGCCACCTCGTCGAGCAGGCGGGCGACGCCATCTTCGTCTATGACCTGGACGGGCGGATCATCGACGTGAACCAGGAGGCGTGCGACAGCCTGGGCTATGCGCGCAGCCAACTGCTGACGCTCGCCGTGCGGGACATCGACCCGGATTTCGACGCCGAAAAGAGCGTCGAGCGCTGGAAGAGCATGGTGCCCGGCGTCCCGGTGACGCTCGACGGCCCGCTGCGGCGGCGCAACAGCACGGTGTTCCCGACCGAGGCGCGCGTGGCCGTCTTCCGCAGCGAGGGCCAGAAGCTCGTGCTGGCGCTGGTGCGCGATGTCACCGAGCGCAAGCGGTGGGAGGAATCGCGGCAACTGGCGCACGAACGGCTGGAGGACCGGGTGCGGGAACGCACCGTCGAACTGGCCCGCGCCAACGACGAACTGCGCGAGGCGTCGCAGGAAAACAGCCGCCTGGCCGCCGCCATCGACGCCTGCCAGATCGGCGTGCTGGTAAGCGACGCCACGAAGCCGGGGCTGCCGACGATCTTCGTCAACCCGGCGTATTCGCGCATCACGGGCAGCAAGCGCGAGGACGCGCTGGGCAGCAACCAACTTTTCCCCAAGGGGTCGGAGGCGGACCTCGCGCAGTTCGAGGCGATCCGCCAGGCGCTCGACGCCGCGCAGCCCTACCGGGGCAGCGTGCGCACCAACCGCGCCGACGGCACGCCGTACTGGTGCGACCTGACCATCAATCCGGTGTTCGACGACGCGGGCAGGCTGATCAACTTCGTCGGCCTGCAAATGGACGTGACCGCGCAGGTGGAGGCGCAGGAAGCGCTCAAACGCAGCGAACTGCGGTTCTCGCGCATGACGGCCAACGTGCCGGGCATGGTGTACCAGTTGATGCTGCGCCCGGACGGCACGGCGCACTTTCCCTACGTCAGCGAGGGCTGCCGGGAACTCTTCGGCCTGGCACCCGAGACGATGCGCCCGGACGCCTGCACGCTGCTCGACCGCATCCACGAGGACGACATCGGCGGTTTCCTGCAAACGCTCGAAACGTCCCAGCGCACGGGCGAGGCGTGGCAGTGGGAGGGCCGCTATCTCGCCACCGACGGCCGGGAGGTCCGCTTCCTCCAGGGCGCGGCGCGGCCCGAGCGGCGCGGCGGCGACGGGACGATGTGGGACGGCCTGCTGCTGGACATCACCACGCGCAAAAGCGCCGAGGCCGACTTGCGCGTCGCCAAGGAAGAGGCCGAGCGCGCGAACAGCGCCAAGAGCGAATTCCTGAGCCGCATGAGCCACGAGTTGCGCACGCCGCTCAACGCGATCCTGGGTTTCGGGCAGCTTTTGCAAATGCAGGGGCTTTCGTCCGCGCAGCACGACCGCGTGGGGCACATCGTCAACGCGGGGCGGCACCTGCTGGGACTGATCAACGAAGTGCTCGACATCGCGCGCATCGAGGCGGGGCGGGTGGAGCTTTCGCTGGAACCCGTGCGCGTGGCCGAGACGACGGCGGAGGCGCTCGAACTCATCCGCCCGCTGGCCGCCGAGCGCGGGGTGGTGATCCACCTGCCCGGGGAGGAAGTGCCGCCGGGGCGGCAGCACGTCATGGCGGACCGGCAGCGGCTCAAACAGGTGCTCCTCAACCTGCTGGCCAACGCCGTGAAGTACAACCGCCCCGGCGGGACCGTGCGGCTGGAGCACGCCGAGGGCGCGAACGGACACGTCCGGCTGGTCGTGGCGGACACGGGCATCGGCATTGCCCCGGATAAGCTGGGTCGCCTGTTCACCGCTTTCGACCGGCTGGGGGCGGAGCAGTCCAGCGTGCAGGGCACGGGTCTGGGGCTGGCGCTCTCCAAGCGGCTGGTGGAAGCGATGAACGGCACGGTCGGCGTGGAGTCCGTGCCGGGCGAGGGAACGCGCTTCTGGGTCGATCTGCCGCCCGCCGAAAGTCCGTTGCAAGCCACCCGCCGCCGCCGCGAGGAACCGAGGCCGGAACCGGGGGCGTCCGGGCGGGTGTACAACGTGCTTTACATCGAGGACAACGTGAGCAACCTGACGCTCATCGAGCACCTGCTGGCCGACCGCACCGAAATCCGCCTGATGACGGCGATGCAGGGTGGGTTCGGCCTGGAGTTGGCCCGCCAGCACCGGCCCGATCTCGTGCTGCTCGACCTGCACCTGCCGGACATGCCCGGCTGGGACGTGCTCGCCGCGCTGCAAGCCGACGAGGCGACGCGCGCGATCCCGGTGGTGGTCGTCAGCGCCGACGCCACCCCGCGCCAGATCGAACGGCTGATGAAGGCCGGGGCGCGCAGCTATCTGACCAAGCCGCTGGACGTGGACCGTTTTCAACGGCTCCTGTGGCAAACGCTCGAACCGTCGGCGAAGGAAGATCCAAGGGGAGAAGATCCGAAGAACCAGGGAACCAGGGAACCAGGGAAGGTTCAAGATACAAGCTCCGAGGAGTTGGCGGCCAACCTTTAATATCCGGTGTCAATGGGTACTACTTTCTTTTCCAACCCCGGCTGGGGCGGCCGACTTCAGCATACAGCGGCAGCCGTGGGGAAGCGTCGTCACGTCAAGCAGCCCGGGCAGGGGCGGGAGAAAATGCGGGGAAATTTTCTCGTCGGGCCACCGGCTTTTCTTCCGCCCCTGCCGGGGCTCTCCGTGGGAAACGATTGTCCCCACGGCTGGCGCCGTGGGCTGAGGTCTGCCGCCCCTGCCGGGGCTGAATTTCTGAAGTCTGCCGCCCTTGCCGGGGCTGAATTTTCGCGTCGTTTCTGCCGGGCGACCACCCCTGGATTTTCGGGAAACGCCGGCTGCTCCCCGGGGCTGGACGCTAGCTTTGTTCGTTCGTCATTTGTCCTTTTATGAACCAGGAAGAATTGCTGGGTTTACGTGTATTGATCGTCGATGACGAGCCGGTCAACGTCGCGCTGCTGGAGGACATGCTGGAGTTCTCCGGCTACCGGCAGGTCCAGTCCACCACGGACCCGCGCCGCGTGATGACGATGTGCCAGACGGCGCGGCCCGACCTCGTGCTGCTGGATTTGAACATGCCACACCTCGACGGCTTCGCGGTGCTCCAGGCGCTCAGCGCCGAATACCCCAAGGACGAGTGCCTGCCCATCCTCGTGCTGACCGCCGACATCGGCCTGGAATCCAAGCGGCGCGCGCTGGCCGCCGGGGCGACGGATTTCCTCACCAAACCTTTCGATGCCGTGGAGGTGATGCTGCGCATCAAGAACCTGCTGCGGACGCGGTATCAGCACATCCAGTTGAGCGACCAGAAAACCCTGCTCGAAGACAGCGTGCGGGAGCGCACGGCGGAATTGCAGGAAACGCTGACCCGGTTGCAGGCGGCGCAGGGGCAGATCATCCAGCAGGAACGGCTCAGCGCGCTGGGGTCCATGACGGCGGGGATCGCCCACGATTTCAACAACGTCCTTTCGTTGATCCTGGGTTACAGCGAAATGCTGACGCGCATCCTGCAACGGCCCGGGGGCGCGCAGACGGCCGCGCCGCTGCTGGGCACGATCATCACGGCGTCGCAGGATGCGGCGAAAATGTTCAACCGCCTGCGGGATTTCTATCGGCCCGCCGACAAGGGGCGTCCGCGCCAATTGCTCGACCTCAACCTGCTGGTGGAGCAATCGGCGGCGTTGACGCGCCCGCGTTGGAACGGGCAGGCGCTGGCGCAGGGGGTGACCATCCAGTTGGTTTGCGCGCTGGAGCCGGGCTTGCCGGAATTGCTGGCCGACGCCGCCGAATTGCGGGAAATGCTGACCAACCTGATTTTCAACGCCGTTGATGCCATGCCGCAGGGCGGGACGCTGATGCTGCGGACCCGGCACGAAGCGGCGGCTGCCCTGGGCGGCAGTGAACTCGGCGAAGCGGAAGATTCCGGCGCACTGGTGCTGGAAGTAGCGGACACGGGGACGGGCATGAGCGAGGAAACGCGCCGCCGTTGTCTGGAACCGTTCTTCACCACGAAAGGCGAGCGCGGCACGGGCCTGGGGCTGGCGATGGTGTACGGCACGGTGCAGCGCCACGGCGGCACGATTGATCTGCAAAGCCGGGCGGGAGAAGGCACCTGCTTTTCCCTGCGCCTGCCCCTGCGCCAACCCGCGCCCAGCGCGGAGGCCGAGAGCCTGCCGGCCGCTGAGCAGCCGCCCCGGCGCGTGCTCGTGGTCGATGACCAGCCGGTGCTCTGCGAAATTCTTGTCGATTATCTCGCCGAGGAAGGCCACACGGTGGAAACCGCGCTGGATGGGATCGATGCCCTGGCAAAATTCCGCGCGGTGGCGGGAACGAACGGGTTCGAACTGGTCATCACCGATAAGGCGATGCCCGGCATGAACGGCGAACAACTGGCGGCGGAAATCAAGCGGACCGCGCCGGAGACGCGGATCATCCTGCTGACCGGCTACGCTTCCACGGGCGAGAACGGCCAGCCGCCGGCACACATCGACATGGTCGTGGACAAACCGGTGATGCGGGAAGCGCTGTGCCAGGCCGTGGCGCGAGTGATGGCCGGAGCGGAGTCGTTGGGGACGCCGGTGGGAGAGCATCCGCGGCTGGTGGATCGGCTGGAGCACGCGGTGGGGTAGGCGGGGCTGGGGCCGCCTCTTGTTAGCAACGCCAGGTAGGGAGGGCTCTCCGAGCCCTGCCCTGATTCCTTCCGGTGAGACGCAGTTTGTTTGCCCTCGGCCCGACTCATCAAACAGTCAGGGCAGGGCTCGGAGAGCCCTCCCTACCTGGTGTCTGGTCAGGCGGCTTCTTCGAGCAGGTCCATGCGCGGAAGGCGCGCGGTGATGCTCTCGGCTCCCAGATAGATCAGGCCGTTCGTATGGCGGGCGTCGCGCGCCAGCCAGCAGCCTTCGCCCGCCGGTTCCACCAGCACCGCAGGCGTCAGCTTGCCGTCCGCCCGGTAGAGGACGGTGTCGCCCGCCGCGCTGGCCGACACCGGGCGTCGGTCCGTCATCAGCCGGGAGAAAACATCCGCCGGTTCGTTCCAGCCATCATCGAGGGGGTCACAGGAAAGGGCTTTCAATCGCATGTAGCAAATGTAGTAGAAAACCTGATTGTAGCAAATGAAATTTTTTGCGTGCTTTTTGTGGAAGGTGGATTTATGGTGGTCATCGTGAAAGACGAAGGCAGCATCTACGACCCATTTTCCTTCCGCCCCCCACAAGACGTGGCCGGGGCGTTCGCCGAACTTTGCGACCAGCTCGGCTACCGTAAAACGCAGGCCCTGAGCGCGTGTCTGGAGGCCGTGCTGGACATGATCGACGCGCAGGAGCCGCAGGTGCCGCGCCTCGTGACGATGGTGCGCACCCTGCGCGATCAGCGCGCCACGATGCGCGACGAACGACGCGGCTTCCCGGGCAACGGCGCGGGCGTGACGGCGCTGCCGGACGCGGGCAAGGTGGTGCCGTTTCCCGTGGTGCAGGCACCGCCGGATCACGTATTGGTGCCGCTGTACGGGTCGATCTCGGCGGGTTATCCGGGCACGGGGACGGCGCTGGGACAGCCGTCGGATTACGTGCCGGTGCCGGCCACCAAGGCGCGCGGGGCGAAGTTTGCGTTGCGCGTGGCGGGGGATTCGATGAACCGCAGCGAAGAGGGCATCCAGGACGGCGACCTCGTGCTGCTGGCCGACGCCGAGACCCGCGAGCCGTCGAGCGGCGACATCGTGGCCGCGCTGGTGGACGGGGAGACGTGCCTCAAGCGGTTCTGCACGAAGAAGCGCGGCGGGCCTTATCTACAAAGCGAGAGCGACAACCCGGCGTTCGGAAAGATCTATCCGGCGCGGGAGTTGTTGATCCAAGGGGTGTTTCTGGGGAAGCTGTAGTACCTCCGGGGGCGGTAAGAAACCGCATGACCTGGCCGGTCGGGTTCGCGGGTTTTCTTGCGCCCCTGCCGGGGCTTTTCCCGCCGCCAGCGAGACCCACGGCTAGCGCCGTGGTCTGAGGTCTTGCGCCCCTGCCGGGGCGGAAGTGAACGCTGCTTGGGTTTCACACCAAGTGTTCGGGTCCGTGCCGGAACGCGCCATCGACGGCGTCCGGAGGTCGCCACCCACCTTTCGCAGAAGGGGCAGGCGGGCACCGGCGACGGGTTCCTTTTTCCTTTCCTTGGGTGGAGGCTTGCCCGAAGTTGGAAACTTGGCTTTCGCGCTTCCTATCCAACGGCCCCGCTGGCTCGACCGACCCATGCTCTCGAAAATTCTGTTGCTGGCGGGGGTCATCGCGCTATTCACCGTGTTCACGCCCGACCATCTGATTCTTTTCCCGAGCCACGAGGCGATCTCCACCTACGGCGCGGTCCGCCGCGCGCTGCCATTTCGCGGCGGCGAGCTGGAGGTTTGGAGCGTGCGGTCGTCGCAATCGCCTTTTTACCACGGCGCGCCGCCCTTGCACGCCGCGCAGGGCGGGCGTCCGCAAAAATCTCCGGATGTATACGTGCTGCGCTTCTATGGCAACGCCGACCGCGCCGACGGCAACGTTGTCCTGGACGCGGGCGCGTGGCCGGTGGGCGAGGCGGAATTGTGTGGCGTGAATTATCCCGGCTACGGCGGCAGCACCGGCCCCGCCAAGCTGGAGAGCATCGGTCCCGCCGCGCTGACGGCCTTCGACGCATTGCAAAGCGAGGCCGCCGGGAAGCCGGTCGTCGTTTACGGCACGAGCCTGGGCACCACGGCGGCGCTGTACGTCGCCTCACAACGCCCCGTGGCGGGCGTGATCCTGCAAAACCCGCCGCCCCTCAAGGAAATCATCCTGCGCCAATTCGGCTGGTGGAACCTGTGGCTCGTGGCCGGACCCATGGCCATGCACATCCCGGCGGCGCTCGACAGCGTGGCGAACGCGCGCGCAACCCACGCGCCCGGCGTGTTCTTGCTGGCGGAGAAGGACGACATGATCCAGCCGAAGTTCCAGCGTCTCATCGTGGCGGCCTACGCGGGCGAAAAACGGATCGTCACGCAGATGGGCGCGGTCCATAACCAGGAGTTGGACGGCGCGACCGTGGGCGAGTTGAACGACGCCATCGCGTGGATGATGGCGCGGCCGGGTTCGCGGTAGGGAGAACGCTCCGGGCCCATCCCCTTCGGGTGTCGGTTGGCGGGCGGCATACCGTGCGGCCAGAAGAGGCCAGGGAAGGGCTCGGAGGGCCCTCCCTACCTCGGAATGAACTGCCTCAAAGGTACGCATCCTGCTTTGTTGTGGTTCCCGTCGTGCCCGCTGCGCTCCATCATTCCACCCTGCCCATCCCGCCGGGAACGGTCCGGGCATTTTGTGGTGCGGGGGGTCGCCAACGGACGGGAAAGGGAGGGTTCACGGTCGTGGAGGCCGCGGTCGCGGGTGCGGTCATCACGATCTTCTTCGCGTCTCTTTTCGCGCTGAACTCGAACATGGTCCACCTGCTGCGCGACGCTTCCGAGGCCGCCAATGCCAGCCAGGACCTGCAAACCCGGGTTGAACAGGTGCGGCTGGCCAATTGGAGCCAGATCACCGATCCCACCTGGTTCAACAGCACCCACATTTTCAGCAAGACCGATGCGCTCGTCAATCTGCCCGGGATGACCGAGACGATCACCGTTTCCGCCTACGCCGCGCCCTCCTCGGCCCCCGCCGCCGCCGTGCCGCCGCCGTTCACCGTGACCCACCAGGCGGACGGCACCGTGCAGTCCACCCCCGCCAGCTACGCTTCCACCGACGCCCTGCAACAACAGGAAATGATCCGCCTCGATCTCACCGTCACCTGGCCCAGCCTCCACCGCAGCCGCAGCCGCAGCCTGTCCACGCTGGTCTCACGCTGGGGCATCAGCAAATGAAAACGCGGCGATTGCGCTCCAAGGCCGGTCCTCCCGGGTCCGGTCCACACCGACTCGCCGGATTCACGCTGGCGGAGTTGATGATCGGCGTTTGCATGACGGCGGTGCTGCTGACCGCCGCGATGGGCGGGGTCGTGGCCATGCAGCAAAGCTACAGCGCCACCGAAAGTTACGGCACGGGTCTGACCGACCAGATGCGCCTGCTCGATTCCCTCGCGCAGGACCTGCGGCGCGCCATCTCGCCGGCCACCGGCACCGAGCCGTGGACCCTCGACCCCGACGGACAAGGCCTCAAGATCACCGTGCCCGATTACTATCGTTTCAATTTCAGCGATCCCCAACACCGCTTCCCCGTCGCCAACGACCCGATCCTCGATCCCACCAGCGGCTGCGCTTATTACCGGAGCGCCGCCATCACGAGCGCCGGGGCGGGGACCGCCACCGTGCCGTATCAAACCATCGCCTACCGTTACACCAACGGCGTGATCACCCGCACCGACCCCTGGCAGGCTTTCGTGCCCGATGGGAAGGGCGGTTACCAGAATCCCGGGCCCGTGACGATAGCCACCAGCATGGACGCCTTCCCGCAGATCGAAGCGGACAACAGCAGCGGCACCACCAACGGGGTCCTGCGCTACAAGATTACCTTTCACTCCACCTTCCAGCCTCTGGCCGTCGCCAACGACTCCAACGCGATCACCCTGCACAACGTCACGTTTGTGCGCAGCAAGAATTTGGCCCGATGAGAAAAGCTGCGAGCAGCCAAGAATCCAAGGAGCCAAGGAACCCTGAATCTTCCGCCTCCGGCGGTGCGCTCGTGATGGTCCTGATCATCGTGTGCGTCCTGTCGGTCGTGGCCAGCAGCATGTTGCTCACCACCACGACCCGCTACCACACCACCTACCAGAGCGCGAGTTGGCAGGAAGCCATCGTCGGCGCGGAGGCAGGGGTCGATCTGGCCATGACCGAATTACGCAAACGCGTCGTCAACGGCCCCAGCCATTCCTTCCAGACGGCGGCGTTGGCTGCGAAGAGCGGCACGGGCGGTGCCGCACCCGCCTACTGGACGGTCACCAACCCGGCGGGCACGGCCTACCCCAATTACGGCCACGCCTTTCCCGCCAGCAACCAACCCTACCTGCTCGCCAGCCACGGCGGCGAGGGCAACACGGCCCTCCAGGCGCGCGTGTACGTCGATGTGCCCGGCAGCGACACCCTGCCGACGCCCACCAACTTTGCCGTCACCACCCCGGGCGACAACAACGCCTTCATCTCCCAGTTCGACAATCCCAACCTGCGCGACCCCGACGGCGTGGACCGCTCGCGCTGGTGGTACCGCATCCGCTCGTTGGGGGTGGCGGGCGTCACGGGCCCGCCCCTGCCCAACCTCGAAAAACTGGACAATCGTCTGCGGCGATTTTCGTTTTTAACGGACTGGCGCACCGGCGACGCCGTCGCCAGCCCGCAGGTTTCGCGCATGGTGGAGGTGCTCGTCCGGCCCGAGATGAATTTTCGCAACGCCCTGATGGCCGACAAGCGGATCGACCTGAGCAACCAGGATGTGCTCATCGATTCTTACGATTCAAGCAAGGGTTATTACGACAGCGCCACCAACCACGGCACGATGGGCAACATCGCCACCAACGGCCAGCTCATCAACGCCAACCACGCCACCGTCAATGGCGACGCCCTGACCAATAACGGCACTACCGCCGACGGCGACAAGGTGACCGGCCAGCAGTCCTCGAATTTTTATCAGGAACTCACGCCCCTGACCGCCGGTTTGCTGAACCCGGGGTGGTCGGCCGTCACGGACGGAGGCACCCTGCAAACCGACGCCGCCTACACCGCCAGCACGGACGCCACCAACCCGACTCTGGTCCGGCTCGACGGCATCAACCTGCCGGACGGCAACCACGTCATCAACTTCACTGCGCCCGACACCGTCACGGACGGATCGCCCACCTACGTCAAGCTCTACGTGCAAGGCGACATCAAGACCACGGGCAGCAGTTACATCAGCGTCGGCGCGAACGTGAACCTCATCGTGTACTTCACGGGCAACATAGACCTGCAGGGCAACGGCTTCCTCAACAACTCGTTCCTGGCGCGCAACGCCGTGTTCAATGGGGTCCAACCTCCCGTGAACGCGGACGGCACTTACCCGGACCGCTCCATCAACATCGCCACCAGCCAGGATTTCGAGGGCATTATCTACGCGCCCAACCATGACCTGAGTCTCGCGCTGACTGCCGTGCCGCCCGGAGGCACCGTCGGTACCCCAACTGTGGCTCCCGTCACGGACCCCAAAACCTTGACGAAGATCATCGGCTTGCAACAGAAGATTGCACAGGACAATGCCGATCTGATCAACAAGCAGTTAGTTTATGCCAACGATCTGGCGTCCTACAACCAAAACAGTACCAACCACGGCGATTCCAACAAGCTTCAGAAAGACCTGGCGGATATCGCAAGGCTGCAAGGAAAGATTGCCAGCCTGCAAGCGCAGCTCAACGCCTTGACGGGGACTCCACCGAGTTCCACCACCGAGGACCACGCGCGCGGCTACAATGGAATCTACGGAGGATTTATTTCCAAGACCATTACCGTCGCCAACAAGACCCACCTGCACTACGACGAAACGCTGCGCACCGCCGGGCCGGTGAACCATTACGAAATCGTCAATTGGTTCGAGGATAACGCGAGCCACGGGACCACGGGCAGCAGCACGGCGTTCTGGTGGGCAGGAGCGAAGTAACCCTGGATAGACTCAC
>CAHJWO010000130.1 GCA_903642295.1 PVC group bacterium
GTAGGGACGCAAACCCTGCGGCAGCGCGATCTGGTTGGGATGCACCAACCGGCGGTCGCGCGCGGCACGCAGGAGATCCTCACGGAAGTCCGGGTGCGCAATGTTGATGAGCGCCAGGGCACGCTCGCGCACCGTCTTGCCGTGGAGGTCAGCCATGCCGTACTCGGTGACGACATAGTGAACATCGGCGCGTGTGGTCAGCACGCCCGCGCCAACGGCCAAGGTCGGCACGAGGCGCGACACGGTCCCGCTCTTGGCCGTGGCGGGTAGCGCGATGATGGGCTTACCGCCTTCGGAACGGGCGGCCCCCCGCATGAAGTCGAGTTGCCCGCCGAAGCCGCTGTAGAAGCGCGTGCCGATGCTCTCCGCGCACACTTGGCCTGTCAGGTCGATCTCCAGCGCGGAAGACACCGCGACCATCTTGGCATTGCGCGCGATCTGGAACGGATCGTTGGTGAACTCGGTGGGCCGGAACTCGAAGGCCGGGTTGTCGTGGATGTAGTCGTAGAGCTTGCGCGTGCCGAAGCAGAAGCTGGTCACGATCTTGCCTGCGAGCAGCGTCTTGCGCCGACCGTTGAGCACGCCGGCCTCAATTAGCGGGATCACCGCCTCGGTGAAAAGCTCCGTGTGCATGCCGAGGTCGCGCCGGTCGCCCAGGGCCGCGAGCACAGCGCTGGGGATCTCGCCGATCCCGGTTTGCAGGGTTGAGCCATCCTCGACCAGCGAGGCGATCAACTGGCCAATGGCCTGCGCCGTCGGGGAGGGGGCCGGTTCGGGATATTCCAGGATGGGCAGGTCGCCCGCGACCAAGGCATGCAATTGCGAGACGTGGATGAAACTGTCGCCCAGCGTGCGGGGCATGTGCGGGTTCACCTCGGCGACGACGTAGTCGGCGTTCTCGACCGCCGCCTTGACCACGTCCACGCTCACACCCAAGCTGCAAAAACCGTGCGCGTCCGGGGGCGAAACCTGCACGAGCGCCGCATCGAGGTGGACCTGCCGCCGGCGGAACAGTTCTGGCACTTGGCTCAGGTGGATCGGGGTGTAATCGGCGATCCCCGCGTTGACCGCCTCTCGCACGTTGGGGCCGATGAAGAGCGCGTTGTGGCGGAAGTGTTCGAGCAGTTGCTGCCGGGCGTAAGGTGCCACGCCGAAAGTGAGCAGGTGCAGGATCTCCACATCGTAGAGATCACCGGCTACCCCCCTGGCCGCCAAAGCCTCGATGAGGCTTTGCGGAGCCGCGCACCCCGAGCCAATCAGGATACGTGCACCGTGCCTGATGGGCGCGAGGGCAGCTTGTGAACTGCACCATTTACTCTCCTGGGTGTTTGGCGCGGGCGGCATCGTTTACATCAGAAACAGTTTTCGGGAATAAGGGCCGTTGCTCCGTGGGCACCGGTTTGTGCTTGCTGCGTCGGCCCTGTTACGGACTAAAGCTGACTCTGGTCGGAGGCACACGCGCGCCTCGGTATTCCTCACTTGTCGAGGCTACGCTTGATGGTTCTCATTTCTTTGACGTGCTCGTCCCACCAGAAGGTTCCCACCCTGTGATAGGGCGCAGCCTCCAATTCGCGTTCGAGAAACGTGTAGCGCTCGGAAAGCGCGAGTTGGCGAGCCTGACCCGTGTCCTTGGTTTCGGCGGCAATTGGGATGTTCATGGTACAGTGGCAAATCAGCGGCGACCAAGCGTCGACTTAAACCTCGCTTTCCCGACAAAACCGTTCTCGTATGCTGCCCCGACAACGCCAAGGGGCGCGAGCAGGGCGGCTATCGCAACGGGAAGGACTTTCGGGGTGGTGTCGTGTCGAGCAAGGGCAGGGGGGAGTGTCATCGCTCCCGTCGGCAGCGATGAAACGAGTGGGTGGCGTCGCCTTGGTGCGCTGGTTGCCTGTTGCGATCACTACGTTCCCGATCAGCAAATAGTTGCAGCATCGCAGCTTACGAGATGGACGGAGTGAAGCCGACGTGAGGGGTTAAACCACTCTCCCGCAGCGTTTGAGCGGGTGCGCGCTCCGCACGAAGCCGAGAGGGGCGCACACAGGGTACGGCGATGCCAATGGCCCGCTCTCAAGGCCACACTGCCGAGCGCGCGCCGGGTGACCGACTCCCAAAATCCCTGACGATAGCAACGCCTGATCGTGCGATTGCCCCGTATGGTTTGCAATGACGTATTGGGGTTTCCACTTGGCTTTCATCCTGCCCGCCATTGGTGCGCTGCTTTTTATTTACCACCGGATCAAAGGCCCGCGACCACCACGGGCCGCGCTCGGCTTCGGGTTGATCGCGGGTGTGGCCCTGCTCTACACGGCTCCCTGGGACAATTACCTCATTGTGCGTGGCGTTTGGTCCTATCCGCCGGATCGGGTATCCGAGTCAATGCGCCTCGGGCGGGTTCCCTTGGAGGAATGCGGCTTCTTTGTCCTCCAACCCGTGCTCACGGGGCTATGCCTACTCTGTTTCTTACGGCAGAGTGGAAACCGAGACTGGCTCCGACCGCCGCCTCGTGGATGGCTGCCCCGGATCACCGGAGGCGCGCTGGCGCTGCTGGCCGGCGGCGTGGGTGGCCTGGGTCTGGCGGCTGGTGGGCGTTGGCTCTACCTCGGGTTGATTCTGGTTTGGAGCGCGCCGCCCCTGGCACTGCATTGGTTCTACGGAGGAAATTCTCTGTGGCGCTCGCGGCGCGTGCTAGGAATTAGCCTCGCTGTTGCCACGTTCTACCTGTGGGCCGCCGACCGGGTAGCCATCGGTTTGCAGATCTGGAGCGTTTCGCCGCTCCATGCGACCGGCTGGCACCTGCTGGGTCTGCCGGTCGAAGAGGCGTTGTTCTTCCTCGTCACGAACCTGCTGGTCCTCCAGGGGTTGCTGCTCTTCTTCTGGTGGTTTGTGCCACCGACGAGCGATTCTCCTTTATGAAAAGCAGGGAAACGATCTGGCCCTGGACGGCGTTTGCCGCCGCGCTGGTGGGATGGCTCGCCGGACGCGGCGGGATGCTCCCGGCGGGCTGGTGGCTCGTGCCCTGGGTGCTGAGCCTGGGATTCTTCGGCCTGCCGCATGGCGCGATGGACCACGAAGTGCTTTTGCGGCTCTGGCGTCCCACGCTGCCACCGCGACGGGCTCTCGGCGCGGTTCTCGCAGTCTACTTGGCCGCTTCTTTGCTCGTGTTCCTCGGCTGGTTTGCCGCGCCGCGCGTGGTATTTACAGGGTTCATCGGGCTGACCTGGGCGCATTGGGGGCTGGCTGACCTCTGGTGGTCTTGGCGGCGGGATTCTGCCTATTTCTCGTCCCGGTGCCACCGGGGAGTGTTCGCGGCGTGGCGCGGCGCGTTGCCGATGTTGATCCCGCTGGCCGTCGATCCCGCGCTGTACCGTCAAACCGCGGAGAGTGTCTGCAACCCGTTTCTCTCCCAGCCCGCAAATTTCCACTGGCTCGAACTCGATGCCGTTCGCCTGACCGCGCTGGGAATTGCTCTCGGGCTGGGCGTCTCCGACTTTGTCCTCGCCCGGTGCGAAGCCCGCACCCGCTGGTTGAACCTGGCCGAGGGACTGGCGGTGCTGGCATTCTTTGGTTTGCTTCCGGCGCTGGCGTCGGTCGGGTTCTACTTCGCGTTCTGGCATGGACTGCGCCATGTCCGGCGGTTGATGGCACCGGAGGGGATGAGTTGGGGGCAGTTTGCGTGGCGTGCGACTCCGGCCACGTTGGGTGCGCTGGCGATGCTGGGCTTGCTGGCGCTCCTCGTGCGCCCCGGCGCGGCCCCCGGGAAAGTGGTGGGGATCTATCTCTCCTTGATCGCCGCTCTGACGGTCCCGCACGCCGTCACTGTCACATGGATGGACACGCGCGACAAAATCTGGCGGCCGGACCGATGAGTCATCAGGTTGAACAATGAAGTTTCCTACAACCGTGGAGGAGGCGTCGGCGTACATGATAGCGACAGGATCGCGCCTTCGGGTTCGGACTGGTCCAGCGAGTCCAATTCAGCTACCGCCAGAAACCGAAATGCCCGAACTCACTTCCGCCCAGTATTTCACGGTCTACAATATCCTCTCGCTGGCCATTGCCAGCATGATGGCGACCTTCGTCTTTTTCGCGCTGGTGCGCACCGAAGTCAGCATCAAGTACCGCGGGGCGGTGAGCGCAGGCGCCATGGTTGTCCTGATCGCTGGCTACCATTATTTCCGCATCTTCAACAACTGGGAAGCGTCCTACCACATCAATCCGAGCGGCGGTTACTCGCCGACGGGTCTGCCCTTCAACCACGCCTACCGCTACATCGACTGGATGCTCACGGTGCCGCTGCTGGTCATCGAACTCGTGCTGATCCTGGGGTTATCGCGCAAGGAGACGGGGGGCCTGATCTCCAAGTTGGGGTTTGCCGCCTTCTTGATGATCGTTCTTGGTTACGTGGGCGAGACTGACCGGGTGAGCCAGACGGTGGTCTCGCAACGCGGCCTGTGGGGGACGTTGAGCACGATTCCCTTCCTCTACATCCTGGTTGTGTTGCTGGGCGAGATCCGCGCGTCGATGCGCCGGTCCAGCGCGCAGGTATCGACCTTGTTGCGCAACACGGCGCTCTTGACCCTCTTTGCCTGGGGCTTCTATCCCATCGCTTACATGGCACCGTTCTTCGGGTTGACCGGCGCAGGGGCGGAAATGGGTTTGCAGGTCGGTTATAGCGTGGCGGACATCATCGCCAAGTGCGGCTACGGCCTGCTGATCCACGCGATTGCGGTGCATCGCACCGAAGAGGAAGCGGCCGTCTAGGCTGGACGCGTAAGCGCCATCAATGTCCTCGACACCACGGTGAGCATGGGCTTATTGAACCCAACGTAAAATTTACCTGGCACGCGCCCGGTTTGGGCCTCATTCCACTCACTTAATTTAGGCGATAAGATCCGCGGAATGACGGACAAAGGATGCCGGTCCAAGCCATGCCGAAGCGCTCATCGCGCGAAATCGGGGTGATTCGGGAAATCACTTGGCCGCCAATGACAGCGCAGGCATGCGAGCAATTCCAGCGGCCGAAGTGGTTTGAGCAGGAACTCGTTGACGCCTGCTTCCAAACCGCGCGCAGGCAAGTCCGCCGCCCTGCTGGCAGTCATTAGAATGATCGGTACGCTGGCCGTACGTGCGTCACTGCGCAGCCGCTGGGCGAGGCCGATGCCGTCAAGCAAAGGCAGGAGTACATCCGAGAGGACTAGGTCGGGCCGACGCCGCTCAGCTGCCGCCAAAGCTTCCTCGCCGTTCATGGCGAATTTCACGTCGTATTCTGCCAGCAGCAGATCACCGTAAAAGAACCACTCCGCCGGCTGATCCTCCACCAGCAAAAGGCAGGGCTTTCCAAGAGAGGCCGGGTCGCTCAACAAATGCGCGCCGATGTCGATCACGTTGAAAAAATGATGGAGCTAAAAAAAGTGTGACATCGATCGAGAGACGCTCGTGCTGCTCGTCTTCCTACCTGGTAAAACCTGCCTCGATTACCATTTGCTGGTCAGATCGCGATCATCGGAAAAACGATCATCCAGACCTTCTGTTCGACTTGGTTTAGATTTGAATACTCGCTCGGGTATTTTGCAATGTTGGAGAGCGGTTATTGAACCCGGTACGGCAGACGCTTGCCAGCCCCCCAAAGCGGAAGCGGGTCTTTAATTGGCGGGCGTGGAATCGTCGCGCAGCTTCTTGATCGCGTTGTGCGACGCCAGCACCGCATCGTGTTGCCGCTGCACCACCGACAGAGCGGCGGGGTTGAGACTATCATTGGCCAACGCTTCACGGTAGGATTTGACCGCGCTGTCCTCACCGCGTTCGCACTCGGCGAGGATGCCATGGCGGTCCTGGCTGGTCAGGGCCGATTTGAGGTTGATCCAGGTGCGGTGAACCGCGCTGGTCACGCTGCCGGATGATTCCGGTTTGCCTCCACCGAGTTGACCCACCTCGTTCTGCAACTCACCTGCGAACTGGGCGCGTTGCGCCGAATATTCGCCGAACAAGGTTTTGAGGTCCGCATCCCGCGCTTCGTCGGCGGCTTGCTGGTAGCCCTTCTGGCCGTCCATCAGGGCCTCGATCAGATGGTTGAGCGTTGAAATCGTCTTCTGGTTATCGGGAGTTTCCATGGTGCGGTTGGTTACGGGATAGGATTGTTGACTGGTAAATTCTTAGGTGCGCTGTCGGGCGAAGCATTTGACCGAACACGCCTCATTACGTGTATGGCTCGCGAGGGGCAATCGCCGTCAGACGGTCTTCTCCGCGTAACGGGAAAATCGGTTGGAGAGAATGAAGAAGGTGGGAGCCCACAACCCGACGAAGATGCCGAAACGTTCGGCGTGCGCCTGTGTGAGCGGCTCGCGTCCACCAGTGAAGAACCAGATGGCAATGGAAGCGAGGATAGAAAGAAATCCCAGCACGAAGCAAAGATCGCTGAGGCGTTTGAGTTGGGTCTGGGTCATAAAGAGTTTTTGAGCCTCCCAAGTTGAAGTGACCGACCTTGCGCACTCTCGGACTTTGCTCGCATTGGAGCATACGGCCATCGCTGGACATCCAGCCCTGTTATTCGTGGAGAAGAGCGTCTGGAACGACGCTCCGATTTGGCCTCCACCGTCTGGTTATGCCTTGTGGCTATCGACCGTTTCGTCACCACCGAAGTCTCGGATCATCGTGTTGCTCCGAGGCTAGATGGCCGATTTTTCTCCTACACTTTTTCGCCCGCACCAGCCCAGCTTCATAGCCCGTCGCTATTGGCAGCATACAAAGGAAGTATGGGTGTTTCAGCGGCTCAAGCCGCTATCATGTCGTCGACTGTCGATCACGCATGCCGACACGACGGATTTGGCAGCGGGAACGCACACCGGCGGCGGGGAAAATTACGCCATCGACGGTATACACCACAGCTATGAACGTACGACTTGTGGGAGGGGTGAAAATGCAAAGTAAATTGCCGGCGGGGGCGGCAGCCTACGATAGACCCGGTCACTCTCCGACCGCACGGTCCATCGACGACCGAAACGAAAGCACGAAAAGCCTCGCCCTTCGAACGGGCCGCAAAATCAAAGAAGGATTGCGCCACGTTTTCTATTTTTCAGAGAAAGCGTCCGAGCAGACCATCGACCATCGCTTGCTGGTTGAAGTTGCCCAAGGCAGATCGGCCGCTTTCGCCTTGCTCTACGACCGACTCAGCGGACCGCTTTATTCGATGTGCCTGCGCATGACAGGCGACGCAAGCCGGGCCGAGGAAATCCTCCAAGCAGCTTTTTTGACCGTCTGGCAACGCGCCAAGAGCTACGATCCCGCGCTTTCCACCGTTTTCAGTTGGGCCGTACATCTGACTCGCTGCCAGGCCATTTATCACCTGCGTTCCTGCGGTCGGCGGCTGAGTGTGCCCGCTCCTCCAAGTGACGATGGTGCCGATGACCCCGTCCTTCCGTCGCCGTTGCCCACGCAGGCAGAAGCCCCGCTTCGCGTGCCGGACGATTCGGGCCGCCATGGATTCGCCGGACAGGTGCGGCGCGTGCTCGACGCAATGCCAGACCAGCAGAGGCAAGCCATCGAGTTGGCGTTCTTCAGCGACCTGTCCCACCACGAGATTTCCGCTCGGCTAAAGCAGCCTTTGGGAGCCATCAAAGCCCATCTTCGGCGTGGACTGCTCGATCTGCGCGACGGTCTGGAAAGCAGCAGTTGATGTCTTGCGGACAACCACAAGCATCAATTCGACGACGGCCCTTGGCCCGCCGTCATCTGCAGAGCGAAAGATCTTTCAAGATCTGAACGTAATCCAAGAGCGGTCGCGAGGGGTTGTCGGCGCGCCACGCGACGGTTGATTCGCGTTGCAAAGGCGGCGAGAGAGGCCGGAAGACGACGCCGTCATGCGGCAATTCCACGATCTGCTCGGGCAGCAAGGCCACGCCCAGCCCCCCGGCGACAAACTTGAGCGCGGTCGGTTCCACGTCCGCCTCCTGTAAAATCTTCGCCGTGAACCCGGCCTTCTGACACAGATCAAGCAGCCACTCCTGCGTGCCGGGTTGAGTCTTGGCGGACATTCCGACAAAGAAGAGCGGGGCAAGGTCGGCAAGCTTGATCTTCGTTTTCTTGGCGAGCGGGTGGCCGCTCGGAAGGGCGACCAGAATCGCGTCGTAGGCCACGCATTCCGAAAGGAGATCGTGGCCGGATAGCGCGGGATTGAGACCGATGAAGCCCAGGTCGATTTTGCCGCTGTCGAGCGCCTGAAATTGTTCGGCGCTCGTCAGGTCGAAGAGGTTCAATGCGACGCGCGGATAGAGTTTGCGGAAGGCTCCGAGCGTCGCCGGCAGCAGACCGTAGTGAATGTTGGCGACGTAGCCGATGTTGAAATGAGCGCTTTCCTTGCGGCTCAGACGCTGCACGTTGGCGACGCTGTCGGCGCACATCGCCAGCACTTTCTTGGAGTCGAAAAGGAACAGGCGACCTTCCTCGGTCAGCGTGATACGGTTGTTTGCCCGTTCCAGCAAAGCGACGCCTAGCTCCCCTTCGAGGTTGCGCACCTGGCGGGTCAGGGAAGGTTGGGCTAGGCGTAGGTTCTGCGCGGCTTTAGTAAAGCTCAAAGCCTCGGCGACCGCGACGAAGTAGCGCAGATGGCGAAGCTCCATGGTGGCGGAGCATGGCCGATGCGATAGCCAAAAGCTATCGCAATGTTCCCCCAGCGGGATCAGCAGTCCCTGATCGTGCAGGCGCGCCCCCACGCGCATAGCTTCCTGCTATAGTAGTAGCACAGCGGAGGTATTGGGCGCGGCGGTAGAATTGGCGGATGTTCCGGCAGGTTGAACACCTATGCAGTCGGGCGGCTGTTGCATTTTCCTGGTTCTACACGCCGGGCCAGGCGGCGGTCGCGTGGACGTTGCGCTTGCCCGCCGTGACGGGCGCGATCGTGGGCGCGCGCAACGCCGGTCAGGTCGAAGGCGTCATGACAGCAGGCGACTGGCGGCTCACGCCGGATGAACTCTCCGAGGTCGAGGGATGACGCCGTCGCTCGCGGTTCCCCCGGCCATACTTCCCCATTTATTTCGACGGTCAAAACAGACAACCGCTGGCATCGGTGCAACTCGCGAAAGGACAACTTACACTCTGCCCACGACGAGCGCGGTTGGAGGGTCGTCGGTCATTAGAGGTTGCTAGGAAGTCACTGGCTGCCTGTTGAATCGAAGCCGCTACACGGCACCGCTTGCTTTCATTGAGCAAAAAGCGCCGTCACGGCTGAAGACACCGAAGCCAGCCGATCCGACCCACAGATTCGCACGCACCGGCCGCTCGGCAGGACAGACGCGAGTACAAACGATCTTCGGTCCCCTGTCGTATGCAGACGGTGGACACAACGACGCCGACCGAACCTTCCGCCGCCCTTTCGCCCAAGCTGCTCTGGCTGATGGCTGCGGCCTGCGGGGTTTCGGTGGCCAACGCCTACTATAACCAGCCGCTGCTGGGCGCCTTTGGACAGAGCACGTCGCGCAACTCTACCGCGAGCATCCCGGCTACCGGTTCCGTCTGGTGCGTGATCTGGACGCCGTTTGCACCCGTTGCGGCGCGACCTATCGCTACGATGAAAAAGCCCGCACCTTTTACCCGCAGCAAAGGTAAAGTCAGATGTCCACCGAACCTTTTTTCAGCGCAGCCGAGGTTGCCCGGTTGATCCAAGGTCAGTCCGTCAGGGAACCACTGCCCTTTGATCCTGCTGACGATCACTCCATTCGCCGGTTTTATGAAGAGCTGGTTAGCCGGATTGAGCGCGCACAACGTCTCCGTGCGCGCGTGGAGTGGAACCACTACGGCAGCGGTTACGCTTCCTTCATCGAAGCTTGGTTCTACCCAGCGGACGGGCGCGCGAGCCTGCCGTCTTTCCACGCCGGTGGTGAGCGCCACGTGGGACTGGTCGTACTCCTGAGCCGTTTGTCGCGCTACTATGTGCTGGGACAAGACGAGAAGTCGTGGTCGGCGGATGGCAGCAGCAGCGGGGGGCTGCCCAGCTTCAGCACTGTGGACGATCTCACCCACCCGGCGCTGCCGCCGCTCGTCGCACCCGTGTCAGCCCTGTTGGCCGAGGTGGGCTTACAGCGTCTCTCCCGGCAGGACTTGGCGGCGCTCCTCCCCGCGGAGGTGCCGGTGCCTACGATCTTAGCCGAGGGACCATGCCGCCAGTTCGACGCGCTCTTCCATTGGGAAGACTGAGCAAACTCTTGAACGCCAGGAAATCGAGCCCTGCTCCGTTCGCTCCGCCAACGGCAGTCTACCCAAGAATTTTTCTGGCGATGTGTTGCCTGTGAAACGATGCGTAAGTCTGCGCAAAGCCCCATGGGTACGCTCCTCGATGACCTCACCTCGGGCGACCCGACCAGGGTCTGGTCGGCGACCAGTGCCGTCGTCTACCTGCGTGATCCGCAGGAGCTGGACGATTTGGCGCTGCACGTCACGGAGATCCGGCGCAGGACCAAAGGCGTTGAACTCGGCGGCGCTCTTGTCCCCAACGCCGAGCGGCTGCGGTTTGCTTTGCACAAGCTCGCGTACCATCGGGGCCGGGCTGGCTGCTTGTGCCGACTCTATCCGGAACACTTGTTCTATGATCCGCAAAAGGAAGGGGCCGCCGGCAACGTGCGGATCGAGGAGACGTTCTACCTGGACGGCAACTGGGTGGACGGCTACGTCTGCGTTTGCACGGTCTGCGGCACACGCTACCGGGTCGAGGAGCGCGAGTACCACTACACGTGGTGGGGCTGGAAAGCGTTGGCGTAAGCCAAGTAGATCTACGAACATTTGGGAGGCCGCTGGGTCGATCCACCGCGAGCCCTTGCCATCGAGCATGCACGCATCTCTGTTGACCAAAGCGCAGGCTGCTCTGGAGCAAATCGAACCGCTGGTGACCCAGGGCTGGGCACCAGCGGAAAGCATCGCCCGGCAGTTGCGCTGGTGCGTAGCTTTTGCCGCGAACGAGCCACGCGAGGAACGCTCCGGGCCGTTCTCGACGGGATTGATCGCCACGCGCGAGCTCGACATGTACGGCGACCGGCCAGAGTTGGCTTCGCTCATCAACGAGGTGCAACGGGAAACGGAAAATCTGCTCCATCGAAAACCATGACAATCGAGGTAACCCGGGAAGCGGTGTGTTTGGCCGATGACCAGTTGGAACCGCTCGAACTCACCCTGGAATTCGGCGCGGATGCGACGCTGCAGGACCTCACGCACAGCTTGGCGCGCAGCGGGTTCCTGCATTTTTCCTCGACCTGCCGCGTCCTGGTTGGCCGGTCGGCGGAGACGCCGCTGCTCAGGCTCCGCAGCCGCTGGGGTTCGCTGTCCGTCGAATACCTGGTGGCCGCCGACACGAGGCTGACCGACGCGGTCCCCGATGCCATCCGGTCCATCCAGTCCCTGAACACGCGCAGCCACCGCACGGACGTGGTCGCCGAACTCGGCGCGCCACGCCAGAGCGTCGCGTTTTCTGCGCCCGTAGACGCGCCCGCCGTCATGTTTACCCCTGCTGCCAAAGCGACCCGCCGCGATGAGTTCGTCTTCAGCGGCCTGCGCACGCGCAGCATCGGTGTTGCGAGCCGGTGGGACTGGTATCCGCTGGAGTGTGCGGTCAGCCTGGGCACCAAGGAGTTTGCCACGCTGCCGGGTACGCTGCGCGAGTGGGCCGAGCTTGCCCGACAGCGCGACCGCTTGCGGGTGTGGTACGACCGGGACGAACGTGTGCTCACCTGGGAGGTAAAGTCGGAGCGCGAGCTAAGCATCTATGAAAAAGAAACTCGGTGGCCGAGGCCGACGGTGTTAAGCAGGGTGGTGACGCTTTCCCGTAGGGTGACGAAGTTGGCG
>CAHJWO010000131.1 GCA_903642295.1 PVC group bacterium
TCCACCATGCGCCGCTTGGCGCGATAACTCCACGGCCTGGCGCGGCGGCCCGCCCGGCTGCCGCTGCCCGGCACGGCGGTCTCGTCCGCCGGGTTGGGCGGCGCGGACGGGGGTGGGGTGGTAGGCGGCGGAGCGGGTAACGGGGCGGGCGGCATGGCTCGGGCGGCAAGCCCACCACAAAATACCGTAAATACCGGTTGCGGGCACGAGTTTTCTTCGTGTGTTTACCCCGGAGCGCAAACCTCTCCATCGCGGCGACGTGCCAGACATCCGCGTGGGTGGACTCCGTGCGATTCATGCTCTGGCAGGCCTTCCGCTCACCCCAAACATCCCGCTGCACCCATCCCGTCACCTATGCACTTTACCCTCGTCCCAGCCCTCGCGGGCCTGCTCGGAACCCTGGCCATGTCCCTCTTTACGCTCCTGCCCGAGAAATTGGGTTTCGGCCGGTTGGACGTGGTGCGCGCCGTCGGCTCCTACGTCACCAAGAACCGCGACACGGCGTTCGGGCCGGGCCTGGTGTTGTACTTCATCGCCGGGATCGTTTTTGCTTATATTTACTACGGAATCTTCTCCTACATCCGTGGCATCCCGATTAACGCGCTCAGCGGCCTGTTCGCGGGGTTGGTCCACGGCGCGATTGTCATGCTCTACGTGGTCATCGCCGTATTGGAGCACCACCCGGACCCGCGCTATCAGCGTCGCGGCCCGATGACCGGCCTGATGCAACTCGCCGGCCACGGTGTCTTCGGCACGATCGTCGGCTTGGTTTGCGGTCACTACGCGCCGCTTCCCTAGAGTTCGGGCCAGGTGGATGGCGACCTCCGGGCGCCGTCAGGATCGTAGATCGAGAGCGCCCGCACCGAGGCCGGCGCTCCCGACGGTGCCCGGAGGTCGCCATCCACCTGGGAATCGTGGGGCCACCGGCGACCGCCCGCCAGTGCCGTTTGGAGAAGCGCGGAAACCATTCTGCGCTACCTTGCGTATCCTGTGAACCCTTTGCATGAGCCCGACCCCGCCTGACCCGACGCCCGCCCGCCACGCGCGGCCCTTTGTCCTGTTCGACCCCTGGGTGTGGCGCATGGCGTGGCGCGACAGCCGCCGCAGCCGCAGCCGACTGCTCGTTTTCTCCACGGCGCTGACCCTGGGCGTCGCCGCGCTGGTCGCCATCGGCTCGGTTGGCTGGAACCTGCAACGCGCCATCCACGAACAGGCCCGCACCCTCGTCGGCGCGGATCTCATCGTCGAGGCCCGCCAGCCGCTCGACCCGTCCACGGACGCCTTCATCGACACCCTCGGTGCGACCGAACGCGCGGGCGAGACCCGGCTCGCCTCCATGACACAGTTCCCCGGCGGCGGGGCGCGCCTGACGCAGGTGCGCGGCATGGAAGGAAATTACCCATTCTACGGCCAGATCGAAACGAATCCGGCCACCGCCGCCGCGCGGTTCCGGCGGGGAGAGGGCGCGCTGCTGGAGGAAAGTCTGCTCCAGCAGTTCGGCGCGAAGGTCGGCGACACGATCACGGTCGGCGGCGCGGCGTTCCCCGTGCTCGGCACCGTGACCAAGCTGCCGGGGGAGGCCAACGCGTTCGCCAGCATCGCCCCACGCGTACTGATCCCACGCAGCAAGCTGCCGCCGGGATTGACCGTGCGCGGCAGCTTGGTGCGATACTTCGCCTACCTGAAACTTCCGCCCGGCGTGAACGCAGCCAAAGTCGATGCCCGCCACGACAAGGAATTCAAAAAACGAAACCTCGAAATCGACACCGTCGCCCACCGCGAACGCCAACTCGGACGCGTGTTCACCGACGTGAACCGTTTCCTGAACCTCGTCAGCTTTATCGCCCTGCTGCTCGGCGGCATTGGCGTGGCCAGCGCCATCCAGGCGCACCTCAAGACCAAGCTGCGCACCGTGGCCGTGCTGCGCTGCCTGGGCGCATCGTCACAGCAAACGCTGGTGATCTACCTGATCCAAGCGCTCGCGCTCGGGTTAGTTGGAGCCCTCTCGGGCGCGGTGGTGGGCGTCCTCCTGCAAAGCGCCGCCCCGATTTTCCTGCGCAGCGTGCTGCCGGTCGATCTGAGCTTCGCCATCTCCTGGGTCGCGGTGGTGGAGGGCATCGGCGTGGGTTTCCTGACCTGCGCGCTTTTTACCCTGCTGCCGCTCCTGCCCGTGCGCCGGACGCCCCCGCTGCTGGCGCTGCGCTCGGCCTTCGAGAGCAACGGCGCGGAGGTCGCCGCCGCCACCCGGCGCGACCCGTGGCGCTGGCTTGCTTACGCCCTGCTTGCTATCGTGCTCGCGCTATTTCCCTGGCTGCAAAGTCGTGACCCTCGGCTAGGTTTTGGCTTCTCGGGCGGCCTGTTCGTCGCGTTCGCATTGCTGGCGTTGGTCGCCTGGAGCCTGATGCGCGGCGCGCGGCGTTATTTCCCGGGAACCTGGCCGTTCGAGTGGCGGCAGGGGTTGGCCAATCTTTATCGACCCAACAATCGGACACTCGTGCTCGTGTTCACGCTCGGTCTGAGCACGTTTTTATTGCTCGGGATGTACCTCACGAAGGACATCCTCCTGCGCCAATTCTCGCAAAAGGAAAGCAACGCCAATGGTCCGAACCTCGTCTTTTTCGACGTGCAGACCGACCAGAAGGACGCGCTGTCCGCCGCCGTCCGCGCCCACGGTCTGCCGGTCATGGACTTCGTGCCGACCGTGACAATGAAGCTGACCAACGTCGCGGGCCGCACGGTCGATGATCTTTCCGACGAAAAGCCAAAGCCGGGTCAGCCGGCAATTCCCAAGTGGCGTCTGCAACACGATTACCGTTCCAGTTACCGCAATCATCTGACCGACAGCGAAACGATGGTCGCCGGTAAATTCACGGGGCAGGCGGCGGAAGGCAGCGGCCTAGAGCCCGGGAAACCCGTGCCGGTCTCCGTCGAACAGGAGATGGCGAAGGACCTGCGCGTGAAACTCGGCGACCCGCTGGTCTGGGACGTGCAGGGCATCCCGTTTTACACGACCGTGGGCAGCATCCGCAAGGTGGATTGGAGCAACTTCGGACTGAATTTCTTCGTCGTGTTTCCGACCGGTGTCCTGGAGGCTGCGCCGACGTTCAACGTGCTGGTCACGCGTGCGGCAAACGCGGCGGCTTCGGGCAAGGTGCAGTCGGACGTGGTGCGGCAGTTCCCGACGATTTCAGCCATCGACCTGAGCCTGATCATCACCACGATCAAGGGCATCGTGGACAAAGCGACGGTGGCGGTGCGCGTGTTGTCGATCTTCACGGTGGGCACGGGGTTGCTGGTGTTGGCGGCGGCGATTGTCACCGGACGCTACGAGCGCGTGAAAGAGGGCGTATTACTGCGGACGCTGGGGGCGTCGCGGCGGCAGATTTACCGCATTCTGGTCGTGGAATACCTGTGCCTGGGAACGCTCTCGGCATTCACGGGCATTCTGCTCGCGGCGGCGGGCAACTGGGCGTTGGCGACGTTCGTCTTCAAGCTGCCGTGGGTGCCCTCGCCGCTGGCGATGACCGTCTGCTGGTTCATCGTGGCGGCGTTGACGGTGACCATCGGCCTCCTGGCCAGCCGGGGGGTCTGCGACCACCCGCCGCTGGAGATTTTGCGCGCGGAGGAGTGATCTGATCTTGGAAGGCATAGGCCCAACCCCTCCGCAGGCGGTTCAAGGTAGGGACGGCTGTCCCAGCCGTCCGTGACTGTCTGCTGCGGGCGGTTGATCCCCCGGATAGAAAAGACCTCGCCCCCAGAAGTCGGAAGGACCTGCGTCCGAACACGGACGGCTGGGACAGCCGTCCCTACCTATGGAGCGACAGGCCGGAACCGCGCCCCCCGGACTTCCCCAGCCGCCCCGCCACCGCGAACGCCGCCAAAAACACCAGTAACAGCAGCGTCCCCAACGCCGCGCCGAACGGCTGATTCCGCCCCGTCGTAAACTGCTTTTGGATCGTGTTGCCGATCAGTTCCGTCGTCCCGCCGCCCATCAGCGTTACGATGGCGAACATTGCCACCGCCGGGATGAACACCAGCGTCGCCCCGCCCACGACTCCCGGGAGGGTCAGCGGCAGCGTTACGCTCTGGAACGCCCGCCACGGTCCCGCGCCGAGATCGGTCGCCGCCTCCACCAGCGAGCGGTCCAGCTTCTCCACGCTCGCATAGATCGGCAGCACCATGAATGGCAGGTAATTGTGGATCAATCCGAGCACCACCGCGCCGGGCGTATAGAGCAAGTCCGCCGGTTCCGCCAGCAACCGCGCCGACACCAGCAACCCGTTCACCAACCCATCGTGCGCCAGGATGATGATCCACGCATACGTGCGGATAAGAAAACTCGTCCAGAAAGGAATCATCACCAACACCAGCAGGTACGCCCGCGCCCGCGCTCCGCATCTTGCAATGAAATACGCGAGCGGGTAACCCGCCAACAAACAGACGGCGGTTGTCAACGCGGCAAACCCGACCGACCGCAGCAGGATCGTCAGGTAAACGGGATCAAACGCTCGGACGTAGTTCGCCCAGGTGAAATGATAGACCGTGCGTCCGATGAAATCCCGTTCGCAAAACGAGATGACCACGAGCAGCGCCGTCGGCGCGACCACGAATAGTAACAACCACCCCGCCAACGGAGCGAGCAACAGCCACGCGGCCAGCGGGGTACGAGCCGGTCTGGCTGTAAATGTGGTCACCTTGCTCCAATGAATCAGAAGTCCCACTATTGATGTTACACCGGCGCGCATAAAAACGCGACGCTGGAAGGTCCTTCGGCTCGTTACACTCGCTCAGGATGACAGAGAAATTTCGATGCGATTGCCCTGATTACAAACGCGGGTTACACCACCCTGATCAACCTGTCATCCATCCCCTTTCAGCCTTGAACCTTGAAACTTGAAACTTGGATCTGCCCTGGTTTCTTGGTTCCTTAATCTTGGTTCCTTCCTCCGGTCTTTGCCGCGCCTCAATCCACTAGCTTCAATCGCTCCAGCACGTCGTGCTGCTTGCGAAACGCCGCCCGCGCCACGCCTTTGATCTCCTTCATGAACGCCTTGAGCGTATGGTAAGCCGCGTCGCGCTCGCCCTTGCCGATCGCCTCCCCGGCGTCGAGCGGCTCGTCCATTTTCGGCGGCGGTTCGACGGCCTCGGCGGCGGCATCGTGCGCGGCGTCCAGCCACGTCAGCGCGTCCAGATATTCGTTTAAACTCGCCAACCGCTCGGCGGAATACCCCCGCTTGGTAATTTTTTCCGCGTACGGCGCTTCCCCGGCGGCCGTGTAGGCCGAATGCGCCTTGTTGATGAAACGCTGCAAATCGTCTGGCACGTCGCCGGCGACGCGCAGGGTCACCCGGTCGGTGAGCGTCGGAAATGCCGCCCGTGCGATGAGCCGGAAGTCGTTGTATTCATCCCGCGCCTGGGCCACTTTCGCATCGATCTCTTTCTCCGCCGCGTGCAGGTCCTTGGGTGCGTCCCCGCGTTGCGCGCCGTAGGCGTTGAGCGCCTCGTGCTGCAACGACATCCCGACGGAAATCTCCTCGTCGCCGAACCCGTAGCCGGTCAGGGTTTCCAGCACGGTCGGGCTCATGCGCACCTCCTCCAGGAACTGGCCGGATTCCACGATGTACTTTTCGATGGCCCGGTCCTGGACGCGGGTGGGCAGCTTGGGCGTGGTTTCGGTCGGGGCGGCGAGGTCGAGGTTGGTGGGCAGATTGTTTTCCATAAGGCGTTGATTTTTTCGGGTCAACGGCGGGCGGCGAACGGGGTCCAGCCGGGCTGCATCTTCCTCTCTCCCCGGCAGTCCCGCCGCGCTGCGGACGCGACGACCCGGGATCATGCCGGTTTCCGCCGGGGCTGGCAAGGCCCGCTTGTGAAACTTTTTTCGCTTGGTTCGACGCCCGCCTTGGCCGATGGGTAACGCCTTACCATGAGCGACGCCGCCGACCCCCCATCTGCCAGCCCCTTTACCCGCCGCACGGCGGTGCTGCTGGCGCGCGGTCCGTTCGGGCGCTACGCGCTCGGCACCGCCGTCAGCCAGACCGGCACCTGGATGCAGAGCATGGCGCAGACCTGGGTGATGACCAGCCTGACCACCGAGGCGTTCAAGCTCAGTTGGGTCCAGGCCGCCGCCAGCATCCCCATGCTCGCGCTGACCATGTACGGCGGCACCGTTGCCGACCGCTTCGACAAGCGCAAAATCCTGATCGTTACGCAGGTGGTCCAGATGGCCCTCGCGGTGGCTGTCGGCCTGCTCGTGATGACCGGGCGCATCCAGATCTGGCACATCCTCACGGCCGCGGCCCTGCTCGGCGTTTCGGCCTCCTTCGAGATGCCCGCCGACTCCGCCCTCGTGCCCGAGCTGGTGGATCGGGAAAACATCGCCAACGCCATCGCCGTGGATCGTTCGATCTTCCACGGCACGCGCCTGATCGGCCCGTCCATCGCGGGATTTCTGATCACCGCGCTGGGGGCGGCGGCGGCCTTTTTCGCCAACGCCGTCAGCTTCCTGGCCCTCATCGCCGCGCTGGCTTCCGTCGCCCCGCGTCCGGTGGGCAGCGCCGAGGAGGAAAAGCAGCGCAGCAGCGGCATGAAGGCAGGCATCGACTACGTGCGCCGGGACCGGCCCACGATGGCCATGCTCGGCATCATGGCGGCCAACGCGATGTTCATTTTTCCGTTCATGGCCGTGATGATCTTCCCTTACGCGCGCCGCGACCTCGGGCTCGACGCCCGGTACACCGGCTTGCTGATGAGCCTGTCCGGCGTCGGTTCGCTGGTGGCGTCCATCGGGATGCTCCGCGTGCCCCGCGCCCGCCGGTTGCCGGGGATGGCCGTGGCGACGGTGGTCATCGTGGCCGCGATGCTCACGCTGATGATCACCCACCAGTTCTGGCTCGCGGCGATTGCAATGGCGCTGATGGCCTCCGGCACCTCCCTCAACTACGGTCTGGCCAACACGACCGTGCAGGAGCGCGCTCCTGGCCCGATGCGCGGGCGGGTCTCCGCCCTGGCGATGCTTTCCTTTGTCGGCGTCATGCCGTTCGCCTCGTTGGGCATTACCAAGCTCGCTGACCTGACCAGCATCCGCCACACGGTCACCGGCTGCGCGGTCGCCTACGGCCTCACGACGTTTTACATGTTCGCCGGTCCCGCCCGCCGCAGCGCGCAACTCCCCGCCACGCAGACCGCCGCCGTGCCGGTGGAAGTCTGACGCCGGCCCACCCACCGATGGACTCCGCTCCTCCGTCCCCGCCGGACGACAAACCCGAGGCCGCCCGCCTCGGCTGGCAACGGCAGTCTTCGCACTACCCATACGCCAGTCCCATCAACCGCCTGCGGGTGGATCACCTGTCGATCCCGGGACGCGGCGCCATCCGGTACAGTTATCTGGAACGCGGTGAATCGGTCATCATCGTGCCGGTGACCGCCGACGGCCGGATCATCCTGATCCGGCAGTACCGTTATCCGGTCGATCAACATTGCCTGGAACTGCCCGCCGGCTGCTGCCGCGACCAGGGCCAGTCCTCTCTCGAAGAAGTGGCCCGCCGCGAGTTGCGTGAGGAGATCGGCGGCACGGCGGAACGTCTGGAGTACGTCTCCTGGTTCTACTCGTCGAGTTCGATCAGCGACGAGGTCTGCCACATCTTCCTCGCGCGCGGCGTCGCGCTGGACCACCCCGCCGAAACCGAACCCGGCGAGCACTTGGAAATCCGCCTCGTCTCGGTCTCAGAGGCCCTCCATCTTGCCCGAACCGCCCAGATAAAAACCGGCACCTGCGCGCTGGCCATTCTGCTCTGCGAGCAAAAGCTGAATCCCTGATCTCCACCCGGCCGGAGATCAGGACACCACCCGTCCCACTTCCCACTTGCAGCGTCCCTCGTTCCCAAGCTCCAGCTTGGGAACGCACTTGTCCTGGAAGCTCCTGCTTCCCTGCCTTCCACCCCTTTCTCTCTCTGCGAGTCTCCTCCCTCTCTGCGTCTCCGCGTTAAATCTTCACCCCTCAAACGCCACCGCCTCTGCATCCCACTTCCCACTTGCACCGTCCGCCGACCCCGGCTTATAAGACAACCACGCCCCGCGCACCTCATGGAAACCACCGTCACCACGCCTGCCACGCCGGTCCCGTCGTCTTCCACCCGTCCCGTGCTCGCGCATACGACGGTCCGGCCGTTACCCAGGCATTCGGTCAAGATTGCGCTCCTCGCGGCGGCGGCTTTGCCCCTGATCCTGCTGGCGCTGGTGATCGCCGTGATGGTCGCCCTCAATTACAACATCCTCACCTGGATGGAATAACCGCTGCCGTGCGTCCGGCTGATTCCGCCGTGTAGAGTGACACGATCCCGCCGCTCAGCCGTTCCGCCTTCCCGGCGGCAAATCCCGCCCCCGCCAGCAGGCGCAGCATTCCCTCCCCGCGCGGGAAGCTTTCAATCGACTCCGCGAGGTATTCGTACGCGTTCCTCTCGCCGGACAGCGCCGCCGCAATCTTCGGCAGGCAGCGGTGCAGATACACGCGGTACGCTCCGCGCCACCAGCCTTCCGGCACGGAAAAATCGAGCACCAGCAGGTGCCCGCCCGGTTGCAGCACGCGCCGTACCTCCCGGAGCGCACCCCGGTACGACGGCATGTTCCGCAGCCCGAACGCCACCGTCACCGCGTCAAAGCTGCCGTCCGCAAACGGCAGGCTCATCGCGTCGGCCACCACCATCTGTTTCAGCCGTCCAGTCTTCTGCGCCTGCCGCAGCATGGGCAGACAAAAATCCGCGCCGACGATCACCGTGCCCGGATTCCACCGCTGCAGGGTCCCCGCCAGCACTCCACTCCCGGTTGCCAGGTCGAGCAACCGTGCCGGCCCCCATCCGCGCACGACCCGTGCCGCCCGCCGCCGCCAGAACCAATCCATGCCTCCGCTCAACAGCGCATTGGCGAGATCGTACCGGCCGGCGATCCGGCTGAACATCCCCTGTACCGCCGCCGCTTCCTCCAACGCCCCTTCCGCCACTGTATATTCGCT
This sequence comes from PVC group bacterium, assembly GCA_903642295.1. GTDB lineage: Bacteria > Verrucomicrobiota > Verrucomicrobiia > Chthoniobacterales > SZAS-18 > CAHJWO01. The sequence goes on from CAHJWO010000131.1 coordinate 9,008, forward strand.
TTTCAAACGGCTGGTCCTTTTTGCTCATTCGCAGAAAAGATGTGCACGAAAATTGACACACACTTTTTGCCTCTGTATTCCGATAAGGTAAATGTTGCTTTGCTTACAAGGCAGCCTCCCACACCGCCGGGCGTTCGTCCAAGGACGATTAACCGCTGGTGACGAGAGCCCTCGGGTTCTTCTGGGCGGCTTTTCTGCCGGGTCCGTCGTTCCGTGGCCGAGGTCGGCTTTGGCAAAGGGGTACCGTGGGTGGCAGGGGAATTGCTAAGCAGCGCACGCAACCAAAATCCTTCTTCTCAACCTAGGGGTAGCCTTCTATGCATATCATCGCGGCCGGACTGCAAACATCGCAGCACCACAATTTCATTGTGGATAACTTCATCAAGGGCGGCCCGATCATGTGGCCGATCCTCGTCTGCTCCCTCATCGCACTGACGGTGGTGCTCGAACGCGGTGTCTGGTGGTTCCGCCAGAATACCCTCCGGCAAAGCTCGAAGCTCGAAAAAACCTTCGGCCACATTGAAAATGGCGGCCTCAAGGAAGCCTCCGAATTGGCCCGCACCTCCCAGGACCCGCGCCTGCGCACGCTCTGGCACGGTCTGAACCATCATCACACGACGATGCAGAGCGCCCTGCAAGTCGCCTCGGGCCTGGAAATCCAGCGTGCAAGTCGGTTCCTGGGTATCATGGATACGATTATCACCCTGGCGCCACTGCTCGGATTGCTCGGCACCGTGACGGGCATCATGGGTGCATTCAATGCCGTCGGCCAGAATGGCCTGGACCCCGATTCGGTGTCCGCCGGTATTGGTGAAGCGTTGATCGCGACCGCTTGCGGTCTTTCCATTGCGATGGGCACCCTGATTCCTTACAACTATTTCGGTTCCAAGGTGGAACACCTGAAATTCGAATTGGAGACGGTTTCCACCAACCTCGAGGTGATGCTGCAAAATCTCAACCGGGAGGTAAGCAATGACGACCAGCTCCAAGGGGCCCGGTAAGAAAGCGCGGATCGAGATCATCCCGCTGATCGACATCATGTTCTTCCTGCTCGCCAGCTTCATGCTGGTCAGCATGAGCATGATCAAGCTCCAGAAGGTCGATACCCACCTCCCCGGCGCAAAGTCCGGCAAATCCCAGCAGAAGCAGGATTTCGTGGTGGTAGGAATCGACGCGAAAGGCAATCTCTACTACGGCAAGGACAAGGATCCGGTTGGAATCGACTTGGTGACTACCCGCCTGGGCGCCTTACACATGGCCCAGAAGGATGACGCGAAGGTCTTCGTGAATTGCGATAAAAATGCGACTTATAACCAACTGATGAGTGTGTTGGACGCCGCGCGCACGGTTGGTATCAAACAGGTGAACTTCGCCGTGCAAAAAGAAAAATCGGTTGGGCCGGGAAACTCCTGAGCAGGTCATTCTGCACCTGGCTTTCCTGATCCGTCCGGCATCCGATGGGTTAAATCAGCCTAAAAATTCCGTATGACTCTGAGTTCCAAAGCACCGCAAAAGAAAGCGCGGATCGAGATTATCCCGCTGATCGACATTATGTTCTTCCTGCTTGCCAGCTTCATGCTGGTCAGCATGAGCATGATCAAGCTCCAGAAGATCGACATGCGTTTACCCGGTAAGGTAAACAATGCCCCGCCCCCCAAAGAGAAACAGGATCTTACGGTCATTGGAATCGACGCGAAAGGCGACATCTACTACGACAAGGACAAAGACCCGGTGACTCCAGAAGTGGTGCAGCATCGCCTCCAGGAGCTTTACAAGACCCAGCAGGATAACGCCAAAGTGTTCATCAACAGTGACAAAGACGCTAAATACGACCGGCTGATTACGGTGCTGGATACCGTTCGTACCATTGGGATCACGAAGGTAAGCTTCCCCTTCAAATTGGACAACACTTTCGATCCCCTCAAACCGAGGCCCGATACTCACGTTACTGCGGCTCCGGCCGGCGGTCCGCCGGCGGCCGCACCGGCTCCGGCGGCGCCTCCCGCCGCAAACCCTTAACTTTCTCTGCCCTATGCCTGAAAGTCTGTTTGCTCCACGGCGTTTTCGCCGCAGCTATCTGGTTTATTGCGCTTTGGCTGCCCTCTCTTTGGAAGGCTCGGTGGTCGGGATCGCCTCGATTTGGCGGCAAAACAAGACGTTTGAAGTCGTTCCGCCCGAAACAATTATTGAGGAGCCGCCCCCGGATAATGTCCAGGTGTTGATCTTGCCCGAGCAAGATCCCGAGCCGACTCCAGAGCAACCGACCCCGCCACCGGATGAAACGCCTCCGCCGGAAGACACCCCCCCGCCCGACATGGAACCGGAGATGACGTTGGATACCCCACCGCCGACGCCCACTCCCGGCCCGCCGAAGAAGTCCACGTTTGTCATGCCCAAGGTGATTCCACCGGGTGCCCTCCGCGGGCCGCATCCTCAGAATGGCGTGGTCGGTGGCGTGCCAAGCGCGGCACGGACTTCCGGGCCGCTCCCAGTGAAGGCCAGCACTCCACCTCACACGCCCAAACCGCCTTATCCGCCTCAAGCACGGTTGGCAAAATTGACCGGCAGCGGAATGTGCCACGTCACTTTCGATGCGTCCGGCCACTGTGCCAGTGCCACTATGACGCAGTCATGCGGAAGCTCGATCCTGGATGGCAACACGGTTGGTTTCGCAAAGTTGAATTGGACCGGGTCGCCGAATTCAGCGACGAATGTCCCGATTACTTATCGACCGTTCTAGAGCGCTTCTTGATTGAGTAAGCTATGACCATTGGTTAGGCTGGCCGATGGCAAAAGCATACTCTCTGGATCTG
>CAHJWO010000132.1 GCA_903642295.1 PVC group bacterium
CCTTCCACCTTTGCAGACCTCAAAGGCTAAATCCAAGCGGAGACAGCGCGAATTATCCCCGAAAGGTGCGGGAAATTAGCCGGGGGGCTTCCAGCCCCCCGAGACCCTTCCCAAAGCGGACGCACCCCTGCCGGGGGGGGCAGCATCGTTGCCCGACCAACTCCAAGAAAAGGGAGCGAGCTTCGACCGCTCCATCGCCGTCGAACTCAGGGCGTATTTGGAGTGGTGGCCGTCCGCCGGAACAACAACCGGTCCAAGCTCAAAATCCCGGAGCCGTGGCAGGAAATATAAAGAAATACAAAGCAGTAGAGCACCGCGAGTTCGCCCTTGTTGACGATGGGAAAGAATCCGCCCTTGGCATGCGCCATGAAGTAGGCCGCCGCCATCTGCCCGCTGAGGAGAAAGGCCGCGATGCTGCCGAACAGGCCGAAAGCGACGAGGAATCCGCCGACCAGTTCGATCATCCCACCCACCCACATGAACGAGCCGACCGGCGGGTGCATCGGATGGGCGGGGTCCGTGAACATTCCGAGGACTTTCTGGCCGCCGTGGCAGGCCATCATCAGGCCGGAGACAAGCCGAAGGAGGGCAAAGGTAATAGGTGAAAATCTGCCGATAAAACGTTCCATGCTTTGATTCAATCTTAAAATACCCCTTGAAGACAAGCCCCTTTTCGCAACGAAGTTTTCGCTGTCTCAAGTGGCGGGAAACCGCGGCGGACCGGGCTCCAGCACGATCTTCCACTGCGCCTGCAACCCCAGCCGCGTGACCTGAGATTCGATAAAGCCTCGGCCGATGTCCAGCGTCGTCTCCAGCATGAAGCGGATGTCGCGCAGGTGTTTCGCGTCGTCGCCTTCGCGGAAAAACTCCAGTTTGCGGAGAATCACGTACTCGGGCGGAGCAATCCAGATTTGAAAGTCATCACCAAATTCGACCCGGCGGCGATGTTGCAAAGCCCAATGGTGAAGTGGGTCGCGCGAGGCAATGAAGATGTCCGCTTTGAACTGGCTGGCATGGTGGATGATGTTGAACATGCCTCGGGTCTGCCGGAGCGTCTCGACGATGAGTACCTCGTTTGGGGGGAGATAATATTCAGACTCCGGGAAAACGCTTTGCAACTTGGAAATGTCCGGGTGCCGCAGCAAGACGATCAGATCGATGTCTTTTGTCTGACGTGATTCCCCGTAAACCCCCGACGCGACAGAGCCGGTGATGCAATAAGGAAGCCCGATTCTCTCCAGCCCCGTGAGGAAAAGCGAATGGGGCTCAAGGGATGCCATAGGTCGAGATGCGCTGGGCCTCGCGGCGGGCTTGCTCCTCGCTCCAATCGGGATGCCGCATCCGTACTCCTGCCATCGCCAGCATGATGCCCATGTGATACATCTGCACCACCTGCTCGAATTTTTGCCCGGGCGTCATCCGTCGGAAAGCGGCGACCTGCACCGGATGGATCGCTTCGTCGAGGCCGTATTTGCGGCACGGTTGCTGGATGGCCAGAGGGTCGGGCGTCTGCTCGGTGTTCATACGCTGCTCAGAAACCTTTTATAAAACTCCACCCCCGCCCGCAGATCCTCCACCGCCAGCCACTCGTCGGCGGTGTGCGCCTGGGCGATGTCGCCCGGCCCGGCGGCGACCGCGGGGATGCCCCCGGATTGCAGCAGGCTCCCGTCGCAGAACCACGGCGCGCCGACCAGCCGCCCGCCCGCCGCTTGCAGCGCCCGCACGCACGGATGCTCCGGCGCGGTGTCCAGCGGCGGGTTGCCGCGGATGAAATCCACCGCCACGTCCGGGCACGCGCGGCGCAAGTGCCCGGCGAGAAAGTCCACCAGACCCGCCCGGTCCTGCGCCGGGACGACCCGCACGTCCACCTCCGCCACGCAAAGATCCGGCACGATGTTGATTTTGCTGCCGCCGTGCAAGGTGCCGAGGTTGGCGGTCGGCGGGCCGAGCACCGGATCGGCCAGCGCGGCGAACGCGCGCGGCAACTCGTCGCGCAGATGCCGGATCACGTCGGCCATCTTGTAGACGGCGTTCTCGCCGCGCTCGGGCGTGGCGTTGTGCGCGGCGCGGCCCCGGGTGGTCACCCGCAGCCACACCACGCCCTTGGTCTTGTAAACGATGTCGCAGCCCGTCGGCTCCCCGACCAGGGCAAAATCGGCGTCCGGGTGATCGGCGGCGAGGGCGGCGGCCCCCTCGTTGCCCGCCTCCTCGCCCATCAATCCGGCGAACCAGATCTCGTGCTGCAACCTCGGCAACTCCTCGCGCAACTCCCACAGCGCCCGGAGCATTGCGGCCATCGTGCCCTTCGTGTCGGTCGCGCCGCGCCCGTAGATTCGTCCGTCGCGCTGCTCGGCGGCGAACGGCTCGATGGTCATGCCCCGGACGCTCACGGTATCGACGTGCGGGCAAAGAAATAGCTTCGGCTTGCCGGGGCGGTCCGAGGGAAAACAACCCACGACGTTGGGCCGGTCCGGCAGCACTTCCTTCAACTCCACCCGTGCGCCGAAACTCTCCAACCATCCGGCCACCAACCCCGCGCACCCCTTTTCACCGACTTCCGCCGTCCCCGGATCTCCGGTCGGGTTGACGCTTGGCACGCGCACCAGCTCCTGCAACATCTCCACCACGCCGCCAGCCGGGGGCGCATTCACGCGGCGGCGGCCTCCCGGTTGCCCACCGTTTGCAGGTACCACTCGACGAACCGGGGGATGCCCGCCGTGATGGGCGTCGTCGGTTGATACCCCAGAAGCCGCCGCGCCTTGGAGATATCCGCGCAGGTCAGCGGCACGTCGCCGGGCTGCTCGGGCAGACGGTTGATGCGTGCCTTTTGTCCCAGCGCCGCCTCGATCAGCACGATCAGATCGCGCAACGGGGTCGTCGCGCTCTCGCCCAGGTTAAAGAGGTCGAAAGGCGCGCCCTCGTGGTCCAGCGCGGCCACCACGCCCTGGAGGATGTCGTCTATATAAGTGTAGTCGCGCCGGGTCGAGCCGTCGCCGAACTGGTCGATGGCCAGCCCTTGATGAATCCGCCGGGTAAACTGGTGGATGGCCAGATCCGGCCGCTGGCGTGGACCGTACACCGTGAAAAACCGCAGGCACACGGTCTTGATTCCGTACAGGTGCGCGTAGCTCGAACAAAGCTGCTCCCCGGCGAGCTTGGTGGCGGCATACGGACTGATCGTGCCCGGCAGCGCGGCGTCCTCGCGGAAAGGCACTTCCTGGCACAGCCCGTAAACACTGGAACTCGACGCGAAAACGAACCGGCCGATGCCGTTCTCCCGCGCGCCTTCGAGCAGGTTGAGCGTGCCGGTGACGTTGGTATCGACGTAAAGCCGCGGCTGATGGATCGACGGGCGCACCCCCGCGCGCGCGGCGAGGTGAACGATGGCGTCAAAGGCTCCCTCGGCCAGCACCCGCCCCACGGCGTCGGCGTCGCGCAGATCGACCCGGTGGACGGGCACCTGCCCGCGCACGGCGGCGAGGTTTTCGTACTTGATGCGGGGATCGTAGAAATCGTTGAAGTCGTCGAGGACGGCCACCCGGTGACCGTCGGCCAACAGGGCCTCGACCAGATGCGAGCCGATGAACCCGGCGCCGCCGGTGACCAGAATTTCCATGACGGGGAGGAACCTAGGGAAAAACTCCGCCGCCGAAAGGGAAAAGTTCGGGGGGAGTCGGTGCACCCCTGCGGACCCCGCCCTCTGCCGTCCCATCCCCCTCATCCGATCCGCGAAATCCGCGAAATCTGCGGACCACTCCGTCGTTCCCAAAAAGAAAAAGACCAGAGAGCTACGGCAAACAAGCTCAGACTACCGTTGCTGCCTTCCGGCCCTGGCGGGGTTTGTCAGGCTTCCATCCATAGTCCCTGGCAGCATCAGTAGAGCGTGCTTCCGGGGGGATGGCAACGGCCTTCGCCAAAAAAATTCACAACTTGTTTGATCAAAGTCTTGCCAGCCCCCTCCACTTTCCTTTAGTTACTGAACGCCTGAGCACGGACCCTCGCCCTCATCCGGGACGGAGGGGACGTGCCGCCGCTGATTACCCTCCCTTCCCGTAACCCCCATGTCCAAGATTTTTCTCATCGCTTCCGCTGTGCTCCTTCTGCTTTCGGGCGGCTTGAGCTTCGCCAACCGCAGCAAGCTGACCGCCTCGATCGACGACGCCAAGAGCGCCCGCGCGGAGGTCAACGGTGCCCGTGCCGACGCCGCCAAGGCGAAAACGGCGATGACCAAGGCCGTGAACGATGCCAAGGAGTCCATCCAGAAGGCCACCGATGCGCAGGGCCAGCTTGCCGGCGTGCAGTCCCAAGTGGCCGACCTCGAAGGCAAGGTCAAGACCGCGAACGACAACACGGCTGCCAAGGATGCGCAAATCGCCGATCTCAACAAGAAGATGAGCGATGCGCTCGGCAAGAAGGCCAGCGACCCCAACGCTCCGAACATTGCCCAACAGATCGACGAGTTGAAACGCTCGCGCGACGAACTCCAGGTGGTCAAGGACGGCTTGGAGACCCAACTCAAGGCCGCGCAAGGCCAGGTGGCCGAGGCCAGCCGGCGCAATCTGGCGCGCGAGAATGGTGCTTCCATGAACGGCCTGCGTGGCCGGGTGCTCGCGGTGGACCGCAATTGGAACTTTGTCGTGCTCGATCTGGGCGACCGCAACGGGGTGAACAACAACTCGACCATGCTCATCCAGCGTGGCGGCAACCTCGTAGGCAAGGTGCGGATCACTTCCGTGGAGCCCTCCCAGTCCATCGCCGACATCATCCCCAACTCCGTTCCGGCTGGCATCACGGTGCAGGCGGGCGACACGGTGGTGTTCCCCGGCATCTGATCGGCGGTTTCCGTGAGCCGGGTCACCGGCCTCGCGCGGTGCGGCGACCTCGACCGGCGGGAAGGGTGCCGGGTCGCCAGCCTCATTTTCGGCGCTTGAGGGTTGAATTTGCGACGATGTGCGTGGATAATGGCCGTGTTTTCCCTGGGTAGGGGTGCCCTGCCTCAGGAAAGCGGCGGATGTTTCTTTCTCTTCCATTCCTGATGAAATCTTCCTTCTCCTCTGGCCGCTTTTTGCTAGCCGCGTGTGGCGTGGTGTTGTGCCTGTTGGGGTTTTCCGCTTGCACGGGCGAGGAGGCTCCGCGCGACAATTCCGCGATGCTCCCGGCCAACGAGCGCGTCAGTGACGTGCCCTGGAACAAACCGGCGGGTTGGGAGAACAACACTCAACTTGGCGCGCTGGCCCGCGACCCGCGTTTCGGCGGAACCCAGTAGGCCCTCCGGCCCTCATCCACCGGGCGCGGCGCGGCGCATTTGCCGGTCGTAGGGTGGGCGTTCCGCCTGCTGCCGCCCGCCCGCTGCCCTGCGGCTGGCAGCGCGCCCACCGGCGATTTCCTATCCGGTGCGCCGGGTAGATGATGACCGAATCGCCCCCTGCACACTTTCTAAAAGTGACCGGCGCGCGCCGAACCGGGTTGATCCGTATTCATCCATTAACCCCTCACGTCACTGCTATGTTTTCCAAGCGAACCCTCTCCTTCCTGTTCGGCATCTGCGCGGGACTCTTGCTGCTGGGACCACCGCCCGTCAAAGCGGCGGCGTCCTCTTCGAGCAGCGGTTCGCTCGACGTAAATTTCTTCTACGACACCCTCAAGGACGACGGTTCCTGGTTCAACACGACCGAATACGGCGACGTGTGGCAGCCCTACATCGCGTACAAAAGCGATTCCTGGCGTCCGTACACCGACGGCTATTGGACCTACACTGACGGCGGCTGGATGTTCGTCTCCTACGAGGATTTCGGCTGGGCCGTTTACCATTACGGACGCTGGACCCAGCTCAAGGACATCGGTTGGGCCTGGGTGCCGGGCACCGAGTGGTCGCCCGCCTGGGTGACCTGGCGCGAGAGCAAACCCTCCAGCGAGAACGGTCAACCGGCGGCCAACGTCGCGGCGACTTCGACCGACGCGGACCACTCCGCCCCGCCGCCACCCGCCCCACGTGAGCCTGCCGGTGGCAACGGGGGCGGACCCGCCGCCAGTGAGAATTACATCGGCTGGGCTCCCCTGCCGCCAGAACCGGTGTACGCGGCTGCCGACGCCTACCCTGCCTATGGCCCCTCGGTGGACATCGACCTCGGCATCGACCCATACGACTATTGCTTCACCGACGTGCGTTACTTCGGCGCACCGTTCATTGGCGGGGTAATCTTCGACCGGGATCGCGGCTACTACTATGCCGAACGCTCGTACAACGTCACCAATATCTATTACAACCGCCGCGGGGCGTACCGCGGCTACTACAACGGCGGCCCGCGCTACGAGCGGTTCCAGGGCGTCAGCGAACGCCCGATTCCCCGTTACGACCTCCACCGGGCGGAGGGCCGTTCCGCGCAGGAGGCGGTCCGGGCCGGGCGCTTCAACGAGGTCAACGGTAAGGGGCTCAACGTGGTGGCTCCGCGTTTTTCGCAGGCTAACGTGCGCAACGGCCGGGTGAACTTCAAAAACCGGGGCACGGTGCCGGTGACCCAGGTGGCCCATGACCGTCCGGCGGCGCAGGCGAACAACGAAGCGCGCGAACGCGCCCGCAACGCGTTCCGCCAGCAGGGAGAATCGTTCCGCACCCAGAACCCCAACTCCCAGAGCGCGCGGCAGGCGGCCCGGCAAGCGGCGCAATCGGGCAACTCCCAGGCTGGACCGGGAATTGCCACGACGCCCCGCGCCCGGCAGGAAGAACGGCAGGCCCGGGAAGCCGCGCAGCGAGCCCAGGGAAATCCGAACGCTGGCCAAGGGGAAGGAAAGCCGGAAGCGGCAAAGGCAGATCAACCGAACGGCCCGGCCACCGCGACGGCAGACAAATCGCAAACCCGCTCGGAACGCCGGGCGTCGCAACGGGAAGCGCGGCGGCAGGCCTCGGCCAGCCGCTCGGCAGGCGGCAGTGATCGCAGTGGGGCAGCCGAACGGCAGCAAGCCCGTGAATCCCGCCGCTCGGCCAGGCAGAGCAGCGGTGAGGGCCGCCAACGGCATCAATCGGCGCCAAGAGTCGTCCGGCAGCCACGCGGCGAGGGCGGTGGCGGCGGTGGACGCGGTATGCGTGCCGGTGGCGGTGGCGGCGGCCAGGCTGTCCGTGCCGGCGGCGGGGGTGGGGGCGGCGGTGGCGGCGGTGGCGGCGGCAAGAAGAAGAAATGAGCCTTTCCGTTATCGTCCTGCCGGGTTGACTACGGATGGCTGAAAAGTGTCCGCATGGAAAACCGGCTTGCTCTACCCCCGGTAACCGATGCGCATCTTTCTGGCCCCGATAGTCTGGCGGTCATCAATTGTCCATCGATACCGCCCCCGGTAACCGATGTGCATACTCCCAGCCCCGGTAGGGGGCGTAAGACCTCAGCCCACGGCGTCAGCTGGGGGGGAACTCCCGGTGGATAGCCCCAGCAGGGGCGCAAGAAAAGTTGCGTGTTCTTTCGGATCAGTAGCGATATTAGATCGCATTCCGATTGATCAAGCCTCAGGGTCATCGTCCTTGGGTCAGCCTGAGGTGCCCTCGGCGGTGGAAGGTCCTTCGGCTCGTTGCACTCGCTCAAGATGACAGACTTTGGGGGAGGGATCGGTACAAGGCTTATCCAATCGAGATGCGCTCATGACCTCCGGCGAAAGTCCGCAGATTTTCGCAGATTTTCGCAGATGACCAGCAGAGGGACCGCTCGGGTTGTCTTCTCCTCTCCCTCCCATCGGCGGAAATCTGCGAAATCTGCGGACGGTTTCCGATTTTCGCCGGAAGTCTATTTGCGTCACGGGAACCGTCGCAGTGAGAACCCACCAAGGTCTTTCAGTTTGCGGAGGATCCCGGGGAGCGCACGCGCCTCGCGTGCTGCGGACGGCGCCCCGCCGTTCGCTCCGGTGGGCGGCCCCCCGCTCTTTGGCGAGGCGCCAAAGAGAGCACGCGAGGCGCGTGCGCTCCCCAAAACGGACCTACTGGTGCCAAATCGAATGACCTTGGAGAACCCACTGGACAAACCCGCGCCGACCGGGCTCTACTGGTAGAAGCCGAAAAGTCACAAACCTATGAACCACCGGATCATCGGCAGCACGCTGCCCGTGCTTGAAGTCCAGTTGCAGGCGGGCGAGAGCGTCGAGGCCGTCTCGGGCGAACTTTCGTGGATGAGCGCCTCCATCGACATGCACACCACCACCTCGCTCGGGGGCGGGGGGGGCTTCTTCGGCATGATCAAGCGCGTCGCGGGCGGTGGCTCGCTGTTCATGACCGAATACACCGCGCAGGGAGCACCGGGATTCGTCGCGTTTGCCACGCGCGTGCCTGGACACATCCTGCCGGTGGACGTTTCCGCCGGGCGGACGTACATGATCCACCGGCACGGCTTTCTGTGCGCGACGCCCGGCGTGGAACTCAGCGTCGGATTTCAGCAGTCGCTCGGGGCGGGGATCTTCGGCGGGGACGGTTTTCTGCTCCAGAAGTTGGCTGGCACCTGCCAGGCCTTCATCGAACTGGACGGCGAGGTCGTGCCCTACGATCTCGGACCCGGCGAAACGTTGCGGGTCCATCCGGGTCACGTCGGGATGTTCGAGGCGGGTGTGAATTTCGGTATCACACGCATCCAGGGCATCCGCAACATGCTGTTCGGCGGGGACGGCATCTTCCTGGCTTCGCTGACGGGGCCGGGCCGGGTGTGGCTGCAATCTCTGCCGCTGTCCAACCTCGCGCACGCGCTCCAGCCGTATCTCGGGAGCAGCGCGGGCGAAACGGCGGTGGACTCGGGGACGGGCGCGGTCATTGGCAGCGTCCTGCGCGGACTGACCCAACGGTAGGTCCACCTCCGGCGGAAGCTTCAAGCTTCAAGAACCAAGCTTCAAGGAAGACCCGGAGACGACGGGCAAAGCTTGTTTTCGTTGGATGGGGTTGTATGCTTGGCGGCGAAATCCATCGCACCCATGACAATTACCGAAGCACCCGCCGTTGAGTTGAGCGATTATGAGAAGGAAAGGGGTAAACCCATGCCAAGTTTGAATCATGGGGTCATCCAATCAGAATTGATTGGTGCATTCCTGCCCTTCAGAGAATTTTCGGTGGTCAGCGAATTAACGTTAGAATTACCGGACGGCAGTCGGCTCACGCCTGATATTTCAGTCTATCCGCGCCTCCGGCCTGATTGGTACCACGATAAGGTTCGGATGAAGACCATGCCCAAGCTGGCGGTGGAAATCATTTCGCCCAGCCAGGGCTTCCAGGAAATCGGCGACAAACTCGACCTTTACTTCGCGCACGGCGTCGAAAGCGTCTGGGTGGTGCAGCCGGGGATGCAAGCCATCGCCATCTACCTGCCCGGCACCGCTCGCCCCCTGGTTTTCACCACGGGCGAGGCCAGGGACCCCGTCACCGGCCTGACGGCCCGCCTCGAAGACATCTTCGCTTGAGGCCGTCGCCGCCCGGACGGCAATTCCTGCTTGCGCCAGCGGCCGGGCAGGGCATCCTCAACGCCCGATGATGCTCAACACCGACATCCAGTCGCTTGGCCCGGCCCAGTTCCGTTCGCCGCTCCAGCACGGCGGCCTGGCTGGCGTGCGTTTCTGCCAGGATGGCGACCGCGTGCTCCACGATCATGGACTCGCGCCCGCCGAAAGCGCCTTCCGCCATCACGAAGCCCCCATGAGCTTCGAGGTCGCCGGACCCCGCGAGCGCCTGTTTTTCGAGCCCGCCAAGACCACGGCGGGCATCGTCACCTGCGGCGGCCTCTGCCCCGGCCTCAACGACGTGATTCGCAGTCTCGTCATGGCGTTGCACGGTCGCTACCAGGTCACGCGCACCTACGGCTTTCGCTACGGCTACCAGGGCCTGATTCCGCGCCACGGCCACACGCCGATGATCCTGCGCCCGGAGGCGCTCAGCGGCATCCACGCCTTCGGCGGTTCGATCCTCGGCACCTCGCGCGGCCCCCAGGACCCGGCGGTCATGGTCGATCTGCTCGAAGAAATGAGCATCGACCAGCTTTACGTCGTCGGCGGCGACGGCACGCTGCGCGGCGCGGCGGAAATCTGCGAGGAAATCGCGCGGCGCGGCCTCAAGAAAAGCGTCATCGGCATTCCCAAGACCATCGACAACGACATCCAGTACATCGACAAGAGCTTTGGCTTCGAGACGGCCTTCGCCGAGGCGGTCAAAGCGGTCCAGTCGGCCCACGTCGAGTCGATGGGCTCGCTCAACGGCATCGGCCTCGTCAAATTGATGGGCCGTGACTCCGGCTTCATCACGAGCTACGCCACGCTGGCAGGCAGCGCGGTCAACTTCGCGCTGATCCCGGAAGTCCCCTTCCAGCTCGAAGGTTCGCGCGGCCTGCTCGAAGCCCTGCGCTACCAACTTGCCCGGCAAAAGGGCGCGGTCATCGTGGTGGCGGAAGGCGCGGGGCAAAATTTGTTGCCGACCGATCCCAACGCGACCGACGCTTCCGGCAACCGGCGCATGGGCGACATCGGGCTCTTCCTGAAAGATCGCATCGCGGAATTTTTTCAGCAGCGCCGCATCGAGATCACGCTGAAATACATCGACCCGAGCTACATCATCCGCTCGGTCCCGGCCTCGCCGCAGGACAACGTGTATTGTTCGCGCCTCGCGCAAAACGCCGTCCACGCCGCGATGGCGGGCAAGACGAACATGCTCGTCGGCCGCTGGCATTGCTCCTACGTCAACCTGCCGTTGCACCTGATCTCGCACGGTCGGCGCAAGGTCGATCCGCACGGGGAGTTGTGGCAATCCGTGTTAGAGCACACAGGCCAACCGGCGCAGCTTTATTGAGGGCCGACCAGCGCGCTGGCCAATCTCAAAAACCCGCACCGGTCAGCAATAAATAGCCCGCTGCGCCGAACCCTCCGGTGGCCGCCTTCTGCCGCGACGACCCTTTCTCTCTTTACTTTCGCCTTCTGCCTTCTTACTTCTGACTTCCTCCGATGGGCGTGCAACCTGACACCTGGATTCGTAAGATGGCGCTCGAACACGGCATGATCGAGCCCTTCGCCGACCGGCAGGTGCGCCACGACCCGGCCAACGCCGACCAACGCAAAGTCATCTCCTACGGCCTGAGCAGCTACGGCTACGACCTGCGGGTGTCCGACGAATTCAAGGTCTTCACCAACGTGTTCAACACGGTGGTCGATCCCAAGGAATTCGATCCGCAATCCTTCGTGGACATGCAGACGGACGTTTGCATCGTGCCGCCCAATTCCTTCGCCCTGGCGCGGTCGGTGGAATACTTCCGCATCCCGCGCGACATCCTCACGATCTGCCTGGGCAAATCGACCTACGCGCGTTGCGGCATCATCGTGAACGTGACCCCCTTCGAGCCGGAATGGGAAGGCCACGTCACGCTGGAAATCTCCAACACGACGCCGCTGCCCGCGCGGATCTACGCCAACGAAGGTCTGGCCCAGGTTCTCTTTCTCCAGGCGGTCAACGTCTGCGAGGTTTCCTACGCGGACCGTGCGGGCAAATACATGAAGCAGCGCGGCATCACGGTGCCGAGATTGTAACCAGGTAGGGAGGGCTCTCCGAGCCCTTCCCATTAAAGGTAGGGACGGCTGTCCCAGCTGTCCCCATTGGGCCGCAGGCCCTTCTGACAACGGGCAACGTCGATGCGAAATCCGCCGCAAAACCGTCGGCGATTTGCCTACGGGTGCAACAACTCCCCGCTCTCCACCAACCGCTCCTCCCGCGTGGCCAGCATCTTGACCCTTACC
>CAHJWO010000133.1 GCA_903642295.1 PVC group bacterium
ACCGGCACCCGATCCGCCCCCGTCACTTTCCCACCCGCCCCGCCAGGAACGCCGCCGCCTGCTCCCCGCTGACCATCGCCGATTGCACGCTGCAATCGCTGGTTTGATCCCCCGCCAGCCAGACATTACCCAAATACGTCGCTGCCGGAGCCGCCGCCAACCCCCGCGCAAACCCCGCCGATTGCCCGTGCTGTGCATACGGCACGTCCACCACCGCCAACGGGTTCAGCCGGTCCGCCACCGCCGGATAAATGGCCGCGATCTCCATCGCCGCCGCGCTCGACAACGCGTCGTCATCATCCAGCCCCCGCCGATCCAAAACGGTCGCCGTAATCAGATGCTGGCCCGCCGGGGCGTACTCGGGGGCAACGTTGGTCAACTGCGCAAAGTGCCGCACCACCCGTCCCCGACCCGCCGGCAGCACGAGCATCTTCTCCCCATACATGGAATGGTCCGTCGCAAAATAAACGACCGTGGTCCGGTGCGCCGTCCCCGCCAGTGCGGGCCGGTCCAGCAGTCGCGCCGTGGCCGGACCCTCCGTGGCCAGCAAAAGCTGGTCGAACTCGATCCGCCCGCCCCCCGCCGTCACGACGGCGTCCGCCCCGTTCCCCAGCAATTCCAACCGCTCCACGCGGCAGCCTAGCCGCAGTTTTCCCGCCGACAATTTTCCCGCCAACTGCCGCGTCACCTCCCCGATCCCCTTTGCCGGTAACAGCGCCCGGCCCGTGGCGAATTTTTTCAGGTAATAGCGGAACAACCCGGCGCTCGTCCCCAGTTTCTCGTCCAGGAACACGCCCCCGAAAAACGGCCGGAAAAACCGTTCGATGATCTTCGAGGAAAACCCGCGCAGCCACAGGAAATGCGCCGTGCTGTAGTCCCGGTCCGACGCGCATTCGTTCAACAAACTCTGGTCCCGGGTCGTCAGCAACCCGGCGCACAATAATCCGAGTTTCGCCCGGTCACTCGCCGTGAACACCGCCCCGAACGCCGAAGCGGGCAGCCGGGTCGGATGCCGCCGGGGATCGGCTACGGTCCAGCTTTCCCCCTGGTCCTGCAACACCGCCCCGCTGTCGAAATAGCGCGGTTCGAGCGCCGGGATGTCCAAATGTTTCTTCACCGCCGGATACGAATCCAGCAGCACCTGAAACCCCCGGTCCAGGACAAATCCCTCCGGGCTGACACGCGACCGCACCCGTCCACCCGGCTCGGCCTCCGCTTCCAGGAGCAAATAATCCGTGACTCCGAGCCGTTCCAGTTCCTTGGCGCAGACCAGCCCCGCCAAACCGGCACCGACGATGACGATTTTGCGGCGTTCTGGAGAATCTCCGTCCATGCGCTCCCAAACTCCGCGACCCCGCCAAAAAAGCGAGTCAAAACACGCCAAGGTAGGGAGGCGGGTCCGAGGCCTTCCCATTGGGCCGCAGGTCCCTTCGAGATGGAGCGCGACCTCCGGGCGCGCTGGAAAACCCCGCCGCGCAGCGGGCTGATGGTCCGCCCTGTCCGCCCCCCACTCCGGTGGCCACGCAGCCCGCCCGCCCCGCTGCACCCTCTCCCCTAAGTATGTACGAGAAGGTTTCCAGGTGGATGGCGATCTCCGAGCGCCATGTTTTCGGGACCGCGCCGCGGTCTAAAAGGCTTGGAAGACCGGCGGCTGCGCCGCAGGGAACACAGGGCGCTCGGAGATCGCCATCCACCGAGCTTCCATTTCGCAGATGCTTAGAAAACGCTTCCTCCCCTCCTATTGCACTTTCTTTCCTCCGAGATACTTCTTGTAATCACCCGACTCGATCAGCTTCAGGTTCGCGGTGTCGTGGTTGTAGAGATAAATCCACGCTTCCACCGAGTCCCCGGTCTGGAGCTGAATTTCTACCAACTCCCTCTTGTATTCCTTCGGCTCTGGTTCTGCGTCGCCGCATCCTTCGTATTGGTCCAGTTTCTGCAAGACGAGGTCCCGGTCATGCAACAGATACACCTCTCCCGTCACCATTTCCGACGGGTCGCTCCCACCCACCGCCCCGGGATACGAGCCGACATCATAAAGCTTGCCCGTGAAGAACCCTTTCCCGATGAACGCCGAGGGCAGCAGCAGCCGGTGCGTCTGGCGGGAGGTGAGTTTTCGCAGCGTTCCGTACACGAACAGATAATAGCCGCGCGCTTTCGGTTTGGAGTTGCCCTTCGCCGGGAATTCTTTCAACAGTTTTTCCAGCCGCTCGAAGCTCTCATCTGCGATGTACTTCGCCAAGAATTTGCGCTCGTTCAGCAGCGTCAGATAATACTGGAAAAGCATGCTGACTTCGCCGGTCGTCAGTTCGTCGTTTTCCCACAGCCCGGCGACGAACTCGAAAAAATTGAGGTAATCTACCAGCGACTCCACCAGCTCGTGGGCGCAATCCGCTTCGATGGCCAGCTCGATGGTCTTCAACTCGGTCGTGTCGTAGTCGATGATCCGGCGCAGCCGCTTGTAATTGGTCGATTGATAGAACTGCTGGTGCAGGGACGACAGCCACTGTGAATGCCGCACGCGGTTATTGCGCCGGAAGGAAAAATAGCTCGCGACGACCGCGGCGATGGACACCACGTAGAAGACGGACGAAACCAGGTAATAGACGGTGGGTGCCACGGTCGAAACCGAGTGAAGATGATGCGGAGTATGCACGGGAATCATGGGGCAGCGGTCAGCGCAAAAGAGGGTGGGCGGCTGCCGACGGTGGGCAGCCTCGTGAGCGGATGCTGCCATTTCCACGCTGGTGCGTCTGCAAAATTTCTCCGCACTTCTCCGAGAGCGCGTGGGAAACGTCCGCCCACGCTTTCTCAATCCAAACCACGCTCCGCCGCTTCCGCCTTCTGCCTTCTGCCTTCTGCCTTCTGCCTTCTGCCTTCTGCCTTCTGCCTTCTGCCTTCTGCCTCACGCCCACGTAATCAACCTCAGCTCATGCCCCTGGGTCAGATTTGGGTGGGTAGGCACAACGCGCACGCCCAGCCCGAACGCCCCGCTCTCCGTGCTCGGCAACTCGCCCCGAAACAGGTACGCCCCGGGGGCGCCGTCGATTTGCTCGAACTTCGCCAATTCCAAAATGGTCGGCTGCACAATCGCGTTCTCGCGGTTCTCGCCGTAGTACGCCTGCACGACCACCTCCTTCGGATCAATCGGCCCCAGATGCACGGTCGCCCGGACGGCCAGCGCGTCGCCCACCTGCACGCGCGAGCGGTCGGCGTGGTCGATCTGCACGTCGCTCACGCGCACCTGCCCCCAATCCCGGCGCATCCGCGTCTTCCATTCACTCAGCACGGCGGCTTGCTTGCCCTTGTCGGCGTTCAACACCCGATACGACTTGGCCGCCGTATCATAGAGACGCTCCTGGTATTCCTTGACCATCCGGTGCGTGTTGTACACGGGGGTCACGCTCAGGATGGATTCCCGCATCAACCGCAGCCACGCGATGGGCAGCTTGCCGTCCGGTTTTGCATAATAGAGCGGGACGATCTGTGCCTCCAGCAGGTGGAAAAGGCTCTCGATGTCCACCTCGTTCTGGAACTCCACCGTGCCCTCGGCGATCTCCGATCCGATGGGCCAGCCGTTCTTGCCGTTGTAGCCCTCGCACCACCAGCCGTCCAGCACGCTCAGATTCAACCCGCCGCTGGGCGGCAGCTTCATGCCGCTCGTCCCGCTGGCCTCCAAGGGCCGTAGCGGATTGTTGAGCCACAGATCGACGCCCTGATACAAACGCCGTCCGATGTACGCGTCGTAATCCTCGATGAACACCACCCGGTTCGCGTACTCCTTGCTCCGGGTGTGCTTATAGACTTCCTGGATGACCTTTTTGCCGCCGTCGTCCTTCGGGTGCGCTTTCCCCGCAAACACGAACTGCACGGGCCGCTCGGTGTCGTTGATCATCTTCAACAACCGCTCGGGCTCCTTGAACAGCAACCCGCCGCGCTTGTACGTGGCGAAGCGCCGCGCGAACCCGATGGTCAGAATCTCGGGATCGAGGATGTTGTTGACCTGTCGCAACTGCGAGGGCGATTCCCCCAACCGTTCGCGCTGCTTGCGGATGCGGTCGCGCGCGAAATCGATCAGCCGCGCCTTGAGTTTCTGGTGCGTGTCCCATAACACTTCATCGGGAATCCGGTTCACCCGCAGCCAGTAATCCACATCGGTCAAACGCTCCTCCCAGTCCTCGCCGAGGTACTGCGAGTAAAGCTCCATGAACTCCGGCGCGGCCCACGTCTTCGTGTGAATCCCGTTCGTAATGGAAGTAATCGGCACCTCGTCCTGCGGCACGCCCGCCCACACGTCCTTCCACAATCCCTTGGAAACCTCGCCGTGCAGTTTGCTCACACCGTTGGCCTGCCGCGAGGTGCGCAGCGCCAGGATCGTCATGGAAAAATCGTCCGTCTTGTTGACGGTCGTCTGCCCGAGCGAGAAGAAGTACTCGAAATCAATGCCGACCTGCGCCGGGTAATCCCCGAAGTAATGCGCGATCAACTGGCGCGAGAACGCGTCGTTGCCCGCCGGCACCGGCGTATGCGTCGTGAAGATCCCCGCGCCCGCCACGATTTGCAGCGCCGACCGGAAATCCGACTTGTGCTCCCGGACAAAATGCCGGATGCGCTCCAGGCCCAGGAACGCCGCGTGCCCCTCGTTCATGTGGTAAACCGAGGGCTTCAACCCCAGCGCCGCCAGCGCGCGCGGCCCGCCCATGCCCAGGACGATCTCCTGCCGGATGCGCATCTCGATGTCGCCGCCGTACAACTGCGCCGTGATGGCCCGGTCCTCGGTGTTGTTCTCGGGAATATCCGTGTCGAGCAGGTACAAATTGATCCGGCCCACGGCCAATTTCCAGACCTTGGCGAACACCTGCCGCCCTGGCAATTCGACGCCGATCTTGAGCGGCGACCCGCTCCCTCCCTCCACAAAAATTTCCTGCACGGGCAGGTTGTAGAAATTCTGGTTGAGCTGGACGGCATCCTGCCAGCCCTCCTTGTTGATCTGCTGCTTGAAGTACCCGTGCCGGTACAGCAACCCGACCGCGCAGAAATTCAGGTCCAGATCGCTGGCGCTCTTGCAGTGGTCACCCGACAAAATTCCCAACCCGCCCGAGTAATTCGGCACGCTCTCGTGGAACCCGAACTCCGCCGAGAAATAGGCGATCAGGTCGCTGCCCTTGCCGTCGGGTCCCTTGGCGGTGGCGCGCTTGCGGCCGTAGGTGTCCTGCCGGGCCAGGTACGCCTTGAACTGGAAATGCACCCCGCCCAACTCGCGCAGGAACCCCTCGTCGCGGGCCAGTTCCTCCAGCCGCGCCTGCCGGGCAAGCTGCAACATGCGCAACGGGTTGTGGTTGGTCTTCTCCCATAGGACGGGGTCCATCTTCCAGAACAGCTTGCGGGCCGACGGCTCCCAGCTCCACCACAGGTTATAGACGACCTCGCGCAGCGGCTCCAACGCGGGCGGGAGCTTGGGGACGATGTTGAAGGTCTGGATGGACGGTTGCATAACGAAAGGATAGGTGGACTGCGTTTTCCCGGCTGGCGGTCGTGACCTGGGGGGCCTCCGTCTGCCGGGGATGGGGAGTGTAGCCAGTGCGGCGGAAGCTTCAAGCTTCAAGAAACCGAAGGCCGAAAAGCCAATGGCGAATGCTCGGGAGGGAAAACGTTTCCCGTCCTTTTCCGTCCGGCCTTTTTTGAGGGGTGCGCCGAACCGGACCTAACCCGTTGACGTTGAGCAATGCACCCGTGAAGACTCGAACTTCAAACCTTCTGATCCGTAGTCAGATGCTCTATCCAATTGAGCTACGGGTGCTCCGCTCCGCAGCCAGGCACTCGACCGGCGCGTTTGGGTTCGCCTGTTTTACCCGAGTTTTCCCGCACCGTCAAATAAAACGTGTGCGCGCGCCGCAAGATGCGGGATGTTTCCCCCGTGGACGCCACCATTTTCGCACCCGCGACCGACTCCGCTATCCCCACCCTGCCCGTTGAACACAATGATCCGCTCAACGCGCGCATCCTCGCCGTCAGCGAGGACAAAATCGCCGGGTTCGTCCCTGAGCCGTTCCAGGAAATCGCCCGCCGCAGCGGCGTCCCCCTGTTCGACGTGCTTGCCCGCATTCGCGCCATGCTCCGCGCCGGGACGATCCGCCGCGTCCGCCAAACTTTGCTCGCCACCAACCTCGCCTCCGGCGCGCTCGTCGCCTGGAAAGTCCCTCCCGCCTGCCTCGAAGCCGCCTTCGACTTCATGTCGAAACGGGACCCCTTCAGCGGCCACGTCGTCCTGCGCTCGACCGATACCGCCACCGCCGGGTCCGATTATAAACTCTGGACCACCCTCAAGGTCCCGCGCGGCTTTTCCCTCCAGGAACACGGCGAACTCCTCACGCGCGTCCTCGGTGCCGAACAGTTCATCCTCATGCCCGCCAGGGGCATTTTCGTCCTCGGCGTCGGCCATGTCCGCCGCAAGACCATCGAACCCGGCGCGCGCGCCGAC
Organism: PVC group bacterium; assembly: GCA_903642295.1. Taxonomy (GTDB): domain Bacteria; phylum Verrucomicrobiota; class Verrucomicrobiia; order Chthoniobacterales; family SZAS-18; genus CAHJWO01. The sequence goes on from CAHJWO010000133.1 coordinate 6,482, forward strand.
ACCCCCGCCGAGATCACCCGCGTCGAGGCCGTCGAACTCAACCCCCGCGAATGGCAGGTCCTCCTCGCCCTCAAGCGCGAACTCGATCCCTCCGAAATCCACGAGGAAACCCCCTGGCTCGCCCGCGCCCGCGAGGCCGGGGTCAGCTTTGAGGAATTCTGCGCCGTGGCCAAAAGCCTGGAGCAGCGCAAGCTCATCGGGCGTTTTTCGACCTTCCTGGAGCACGTCAAACCCAGCGAAACCGGGGTGCGCGTCACTCGCTTCAACGGTCTCTTCCACTGGGCGGTCCCCGCGGGCCGCGAGATCGAAGCCGGCGGCGAGGTGGGCCGCCACCTCATCCTCACGCATTGCTACTGGCGCGAGGGCGGGCCGCAGTTCGGCAACGTCAACATTATGGCCGTCGCCCACGGCACGGAGAAAGACCGCCTCCTCGCCCACAAGGCCGCCATCGACGACCACCTGCGCGAACGCGGCATCCCCGTCACGTACACCAACGTTTTCTGGGGCGGGCGCAGCGAGATCAAGCCTTCGGAAATCAGCCCCATCGCCTACGAGGAATGGCGCCGCAAAATGGCGGGCGGCGAAATTCCAATTCCGGGTTAGTCTTTCCCCGGCGGTGCCTTGGCTTTATTCGCCGGGAGCCTCGGCACGATCAAAATTCGCCCCCGCCGAGAGAAAGCCGAGACATCGGGCCAAACAAAAGTACCCGCCGCGATCTTGTGGCAACCCCTCAGTGCGTCAACCCGGTAATGTCCAGATAAGACCTCGTCCTCGCCTTGCCCGTCGCTGGCTCCAGGTTTTCGATCCGCATTTCTTTCAGGTACCATTTCCCTTCGGCGTTGTCGGGCAGCTTCTGCCCGCTGATGACTTCAAACCGTTTGGCCATTTTCCCGTCCCAGTTGTAAGCCTCCGCGCGCAACAGTGCCCCGCTCTCCCTGTCCACCCACAAATTGACGCTGGAATATTCCGTCCGCCGGTTCGGCGCATCGACCCGCACTTTCCACGCCCCGCGCAGCTTGACCGTGTCCTCACCCAGCAACGTCGCCCTCGGCCAGTACAAAAACCTCAATGCCAGATCTTCGTAAGCGAGATCGGTCCCCAGAATCTTCTTGTCAAAATTGGCGGGCGTCAGCTTCTCGCTGCTGCCGCCCACTGATTCTTCCAACTGCGACCCATCCTCGTTGTATCGCACCTGGACGGTGGTCGGCGGCTTGCCCGCGAACAGATAACGTACCAGCGGCCCATCCGCGATCAGCTTGAACGGAAACGCCTCTCCGCTTTCGTCGTTACGCAGCCGCCCGTCGAGCGACTCGTGCCGACTCCCCTGCCCCTCGCGTACGGCGCGCAGGATATCGCCAGCGGTCAGCGCCGGATCACTCGCCGCCGCTCCCACCAGCCATCCACCCAGCAGCAAAACTCCCACCGCCGCGGATTGTATCCATCGTTGCGCCAAACGAAGGCGAGTAAATATCATAAGCAAAATAAACGTCGCCCACGGGCCGGTTCTTTGCAAAATCCCGTTTCCTTTGCCTGCAACCGCTTCCCTTCCCTGCATCTCAGTTCTTGAACCCCGCCCCTTGAACCCTGAATCTCACCCCATCAACCTCGAATCTTGAACCTTGCTTCTTCCTTGGATCTTGGTGCTTGCATCTTGAACCTTCCGCCGCCGGCCCCGATGGACGAACATCTCTTCCTCCTCATCAACCAACGTTGGACCGGCCCCATCCTGGATCGGCTCATGGCTGCCGTCTCCTCGCTCGATGTTTGGCTGCCGGTCATCGTGCTCCTGGTCGCCTTGACCCTCTGGCGCGGACGCCGCCGCGCCCGCCTCTTCCTCCTCGCGCTGGCGCTCATGCTCGCCCTCGGCGACGGACTGATCAGCAACGGCCTCAAGCACCTCATCCACCGTCCGCGCCCTTTCCAATCGGCCGCGAACGTCCGTCAGGTGGAACTCGCCCGCCGCGCCCATCCGCGTGTCCTCGCTCTTTTCCAGCCTCTTCTCGTCATGCAATCGGTCGTCCCTCAACCGCTGCCCACCCCGACCGCCGGCCGCTCCTTTCCCTCCAGCCACACGCTCAACAATTTTTGCGCCGCCGTCCTGCTGACCCTCTTCTACCGTTGGCGTGGAGCCCTGTATTTCTTTCCCGCCGCGCTCGTCGCCTACTCCCGGATCTACGTTGGCTCCCACTGGCCGAGCGACGTGGTCATTTCAGCCATTTTGGGCTCCGGCATCGCCCTCCTCACGATGGCGGTCTTTCAACGCCTACTCGCCCGCTGGCCATACCAAACCCAAGAGGTCTAGCCCGCCTCCCTTCCCCCGTCCCGAAATTTCTGCTTTCCTGGTTCCCTGCTTACCTCGTCCCCAAGCCCCAGCTTGGGAACGCACTTGTCCCGGAAACTCCTGCTTCCCTGTCTTCACCCCTTCTTCTCTGCGAGTCTCCTTTCCCCTCTGCGTCTCTGCGTTGAATCTCCCCCTCCCCTCAAACGCAACCCACCACCCCCAGCCCCTAACCCGCAGCCCCATCCTTCTCCCTTGAATCTTGAAGCTTGCTTGGTTCCTTGAATTCTTGGTTCCTTGGCTTCCTGGTTCCTTTCTCCCACCGCCATGTCTCTTCCCATCCGCGCCATCCTGCTCTTCCTGCTGTTGATGACCGGCCTGCGCCTGGCCTACATCGGGCGCGTCGAACTTTCTCCCGACGAGGCCTACTACCAGATGTGGAGCGAGCGCCTCGACTGGGCCTACTACAGCAAGGGTCCGGGCGTCGCGGTCGCCATCCGCGCGGGCACCGCCCTCTTTGGCAACACGGAATTCGGCGTCCGTTTTTTTAGCCCGATCCTCGCCCTCGGCACCAGCCTCGTCCTGCTCGTCTTCAGCCGCCGACTCTATCACGACGACGCCGTCGCGGTCTGGACCGTGCTCACGCTCAATCTCATCCCCATCTTCCAGGCCGGGTCTCTCCTGATGACCATCGACCCGCTCTCGGTCTTTTTCTGGTCGCTCGGGATGTTCACCGCTTGGCTCGCGCTGGAGCGCCGCCGCATCCGCCTGCCCCACTGGCTGCTCACCGGGGGGTGCGTCGGCCTCGGGTTCCTCTCGAAGTACACCAACGCGATGGAACTCCTTTGCATCGCCCTGGCGATGGCCGCCGTTCCCCGCTGGCGGCGCGAATTCCGCCGCCCGGGCTTCTATCTCATGCTGGCGGTCGCCCTCGTCGTCGGCAGTCCGCCGGTCTTCTGGAACGCCAACCACGCCTGGATCACGCTCAACCACCTGCACGACCGGGGCCGCCTCGGCACGGCCTTCGACCAACCCGTCAAGGAGTTCACCGACTTCCTGGGCGCGCATCTCGGCGTGTACAGCCCGTTCGTTTTCCTCGGCCTCGTCATCGCCATTTTCTGGGGGTGGCGCGCGGCCTATCCGCGCCGGACGCCCCACTCTCCCGCCGCGCCGGAACCCGCCGCCGAGCGCACCCGCTTCCTGCTGGCCTTCAGCCTCCCGCTGATCGTCATGTACACGCTCCTCGCGTTTAAGACCGCGGGGGAGCCGAACTGGACCGCCCCCGGCTTCATCAGCCTGAGCGTCCTGGCCGTCGCCCTCTGGCACGCCCGCGCGCAAACGAGCCGACCCGCCGCGCTCTTCTGCCTGGTCTCCCTGGCCGTCGCCCTCGTCCTCAGCGCGCTCGTCGTGGACACCGATCTCCCCCGCCGCCTGGGCGTCCCCTGGGCCTACGCCAAGGACCCGACCGCCCGCCTGCTGGGCTGGCGCAGCACCGCCCGGAGCATCGCCGATTTCCGCCGCGAGGAGGAGCGCGACCTCGGCACGCCGGTTTTTCTGATTGCCAGCCGTTACCAGCTTGCCGCGGAACTCAACTTCTATCTTCCCGCCCGCCCCGTGCAAGGCCCCGGCCACCCGCCGGTGTACATGCCCGAATCCCAGAACCTGGAAAATCAGTTCAGCTTCTGGCCCGGTTACGACCAGGTCGTTTCCCAGGCCCCACCCCCCGGCATTCCGCTGCCCACCACCGCGCAGGACGAATTCCGCCTCATCGGTACCAGCCCGTTCGTGGGCCACAGCGCGCTCTTCATCACCGACGACGAGCGCCGCCGCCAGCTCCCCGATTCCGTCGAAAGCGCCTTCGAGGAGTGCAGTCTGGTCGCGCAGTACGAGATCCGCCGGTTAAACCAACCGTTGCGCCACGTCCGCATCTACGCCTGTTTCAACTATCGCGGTCTCGATCTATAGCAGGTCCTGACGGCTGTCCCAGCCGTCCCCATCGGGCCGCAAGCCCCTCCGGGTTGGATCGTGACCTCCGGGCACGATATCCGCCTCTATAAGACACCCGGCCCCGTTGCCGCGGTTACCCGCTGGGCATCGACCCTCCCCCTTCCCCTCTTCCTTTGCGAGTCTCCGCATCTTTGCGCCTTTACGTTGAGTACCGCTCTCCCGACCCACCCACGCCTCCACCTCGCCTTCCACTTCCCACTTCCGCCTTGACCCGCCCCCGCTCCTCCCGCTAAAATCCCCGCCATCATGGTGAAGCATCTTCTCCCGCTGTTCCTCTCCCTCGCAATCCTTGCGTCTTCCTCCTCCACGACCCACGCGGCGACGCCGACGGCTACGACCACGGCAGACAAAAATCTCCTCACTGTGGTCAAGGGCCCCTGCGGCACGGACGATATCAAACGCCAGCTCGACCTCACCCCTGCGGAGGACATCAACGGCCTCCGCGACGAAGACGGCCGCACGTCCCTCTTCTTCTGCCGCCACCTCGGCACCACCCTCCTGCTGATGGCCGGCGCGGACCCCAATGCCCGCGACAAGGATGGCCGCACCCCGGCCTTCCGCGCGGCGACCCGTTCGACCGACCCGGCCTACGCCATCATGCTCGAACTGCTGCTGCTCGCGCACACGGATCTCAATGCTCACGACCACGACGGCAATACCCTCCTCGCCTGGGCCGCGCACGAGGACAACTTCCCCGCCGTCAAGCTCCTGCTCCTCCTCGGCGCCGACCCCGCCCCCACCGATGTGCCTGCCGACCGCGCCCCGCTCTTCTACGCTCTCCAGCACGGCAACGATCAGATGGCCGACCTCCTGCGCAACGCCTCCTCGAGACCCG